>NZ_JBGMNK010000008.1:0-223445 GCF_051336905.1 Pantoea sp. C8B4 | reverse complement strand
AGAGTAGAGAGTAGAGAGTAGAGAGTAGAGAGTAGAGAGTAGAGAGTAGAGAGTAGAGAGTAGAGAGTAGAGAGTAGAGAGTAGCGAGTAGCGAGAAAGTTTGGCGGCTGAACTAAAAGGAAAGAAAAAAGCCGCCCGGTGAAGGGCGACTTCAGTTATCACGACAAATTACTTCTGCATCGGCAGATTCAAGCCATGCTCTTTCGCGCAGCTCTGCGCCAGTTCATAGCCCGCGTCCGCGTGACGCATCACGCCCGTCGCCGGATCGTTCCACAGCACGCGGCCGAGACGCGCATCCGCTTCGGCGGTGCCGTCGCAGACAATCACCACGCCGGAGTGCTGGGAGAAGCCCATGCCAACGCCGCCACCGTGATGCAGGCTCACCCAGGTCGCGCCGCCTGCGGTGTTCAGCAGGGCATTCAGCAGCGGCCAGTCAGATACCGCATCCGAACCGTCTTTCATCGCTTCGGTTTCACGGTTGGGTGACGCCACGGAACCACAGTCGAGGTGGTCACGGCCGATGACGATAGGCGCTTTCAGCTCACCGTTGCGCACCATTTCGTTGAATGCCAGCGCGGCTTTATGGCGCTCGCCCAGACCCAACCAGCAGATGCGCGCTGGTAGCCCCTGGAAGGCAATACGTTCCTGCGCCATGTCGAGCCAGCGATGCAGGTTCTTGTGCTCCGGGAACAGCTCTTTCAGCTTGGCGTCAGTTTTGTAGATGTCTTCCGGATCGCCTGACAGCGCCACCCAGCGGAAGGGACCTTTGCCTTCACAGAACAGTGGGCGAATATAGGCGGGCACGAAGCCTGGGAAATCAAAGGCGTTTTTCACCCCTTCATCCAGCGCCACCTGACGAATGTTGTTACCGTAATCCACGGTCGGCACGCCCATATGATGGAAGTCGAGCATCGCCTGCACATGCACCGCCATCGACGCACGTGCCGCTTTCTCAACAGCTTTAGGATTGCTGACGCGCTCGGCCTGCCAGCGATCCAGATCCCAACCCACTGGCAGATAGCCATTGATTGGATCGTGTGCGGAAGTCTGATCGGTGACGATATCCGGTTTCATGCCGCCCGCTTTGGCACGCTTCACCAACTCCGGCACGATTTCGGCGGCGTTGCCCAGCAGACCAACAGAAATCGCCTGTTTAGCTTTGGTGGCTTTCTCAATCAGATCCAGTGCTTCGTCTAAGGTATAAGCTTTGTGGTCGACGTAACGGGTGCGCAGACGGAAATCGATACGTGATTCCTGGCACTCAATGGCTAACACGCTGGCACCGGCCAGTACGCCAGCCAGCGGTTGCGCGCCGCCCATGCCGCCCAGGCCTGCTGTCAGGATCCAGCGGCCGCTCAAATCGCTGTCATAATGCTGGCGACCCGCTTCGGCGAAGGTTTCAAAGGTGCCCTGCACGATGCCTTGCGCACCAATGTAGATCCAGGAACCGGCGGTCATCTGGCCGTACATCATCAGGCCAGCTTTATCCAGTTCGTGGAAATGATCCCAGTTAGCCCAGTGCGGCACCAGGTTGGAGTTAGCCAGCAAGACGCGTGGTGCATCGGCATGGGTACGGAACACACCCACCGGTTTGCCTGACTGGATCAGCAAGGTTTCTTCGGGCTGTAACGCACGCAGTGAACGCAGAATCTGCTCAAAGCACTCCCAGTTGCGTGCCGCTTTACCGATACCGCCGTATACCACCAGATCTTCCGGGCGCTCAGCCACATCAGGATCGAGGTTGTTCTGGATCATGCGGTAAGCCGCTTCAATCAACCAGTTCGCACAATGCAGTTCATTACCGCGCGGCGCACGGATTTCGCGGGCAATAGCCTGAGATAAAGTTTCGCTCATCATCAATTCCTTAAAGGGAAGGTGAACGCTGGCTTGGCAGCAGCGCAGTAAGGGATTCAGGCCAGGCGTGACGGCTGGCCCACAGGCGCATGGATTCAATATCCGGCGCCATTAAACGGTCTTGATCGAGGAAGGCGACGTGTTCGCGGATGCGCCCTATCTCTTGTTCCAGTGCAGTCGAGCTTTGCAATGGGCGGTGGAAGTCGATGCCCTGTGCCGCAGCCATGGCTTCAATGCCGACCACGGCAGCGGTGTTGAAACACATATCACCGAGGCGACGCGCGGCGTAGGTGGCCATCGATACGTGATCTTCCTGGTTAGCAGAAGTCGGCAGGCTATCTACACTGCCCGGATGCGCCAGCGATTTGTTTTCAGAAGCCAGTGCGGCAGCGGTGACCTGAGCAATCATAAAGCCAGAGTTCACTCCACCATCGCGCACCAGGAATGGCGGCAGGCCAGAGAGACCGGTATCCAGCAACAGTGCCATACGGCGCTCGGAAATCGCTCCAATTTCGGCAATCGCCAGCGCGATAATATCGGCGGCAAACGCCACCGGTTCAGCGTGGAAGTTACCGCCTGAAATCACATCACCACTTTCACTGAACACCAGCGGATTATCGGAGGCCGCATTGGCTTCAATTTGCAGTACGCGCGACGCATGGCTGAGATTGTCTAAGCACGCGCCCATGACCTGCGGTACGCAGCGAATTGAGTAGGGATCCTGCACGCGACCACAATTCGTATGTGAACTGAGGATTTCACTGCCTTCCAATAAGGAAGAAACCGCAGCGGCCACCGCGATTTGCCCGTGCTGACCACGCGCCTGATGAATACGCGCATCGAAAGGTTTTACTGAGCCTTTGATCGCTTCCAGCGACAATGCACCCGCCATCAGGCCTGCGGCAAACAGGTTTTCGGCTTCAAACAAGCCGCGCAGTGCCAGCGCGTTAGAGACCTGAGTGCCATTCAGCAAAGCCAAACCTTCTTTCGGTCCCAGCACAATCGGCTGCAGGCCAACGCGTGCCAGCCCTTCCGTAGCAGGAATCAGTTCTCCGTCGACGCGCACCTGGCCTTCGCCCAGCAACATCAAAGACAGATGGGCCAGCGGGGCCAAATCGCCCGATGCACCTACCGAACCTTTTTCCGGGATACACGGCATGACACCGGCATTAAACAGCGCCAGCAGGGCTTCAATTAACTGGATACGCACGCCGGAGTGACCGCGTGCCAGGCTGATGATTTTGGTGGCGACCACTAAGCGCGTAACGTTATCGGGCAGTAAGTTACCCAACCCCACGCTGTGCGACAGCACCAGATTGCGCTGCAACTCTGCCAGACGTTCAGAAGGAATCTGTGTCTGGGCCAGTTTGCCGAAGCCGGTATTGATGCCGTACACCACTTTGCCTGATGCCACGATGGCATCGACGGTTTCATTCGCGCGATCGATGGCCGCACGGGCGTCATCCGCTAACGTGAGCG
This sequence comes from Pantoea sp. C8B4, assembly GCF_051336905.1. NCBI lineage: Bacteria > Pseudomonadati > Pseudomonadota > Gammaproteobacteria > Enterobacterales > Erwiniaceae > Pantoea > Pantoea sp. C8B4. The sequence goes on along the minus strand of NZ_JBGMNK010000008.1, from coordinate 220,112 downwards.
TCACCTTGCTTTGATAAATCGCCCGCAAGGTCGCGAGGTCCACTTCACCGGGAACGAGGCGAATTTCCTGAACCGAACCTGACATAGTCTACTCCTGTCTATACAAGTGATCGGGTGCTACCTGCACGCCCTGAGTTGACGATCTGGCAAGGGGTAGCACCATTGAATGAGCTGAGTGAAGCATAAGTGTCTAATCTTGTCTATACAAGTAGCAAGGGCTGTGCCAGATTGATTGGATTCTGTGAAATGCGCCGCAATGCGGAATGTGTCATTCAGCCGCAGTGGCATTGCACCGAAACAGGGAGAACGCTGCACTGTTGACGCGCTGTCTGCACAATTGGATGTATATACATTTACGTGCTGAGACAGTAAACTTTGGGCATTATTCGGAAAAGGAACAGGATATGGCGGAGCAAACGGCAATAGCGCAGCTGGCCGCAGCGATGGGCGATGAGCCAGCACCGATTTATCAGCGCGTGAAACAGGCGATCGTCAGCCAGATCCGTGAAGGTCACTGGAAAGCGAATCAGCGCGTACCGTCCGAAAGTGAGCTGGTTAACGAACTGGGCGTGAGCCGCATGACCATTAACCGTGCGCTGCGTGAACTCACCAGCGAAGGTTTTTTGGTGCGCATGCAAGGCGTCGGCACCTTTGTCGCGGAGATGAAGGGCTACACCGCGATGCTGGAAGTGCATAACATCGCCGATGAGATTGCTCAGCGCGGTCATCGCCACAGCTGCAAAATTTTGTCGATTGGGCAGATGAAGGCCGATCCAGAACAAGCCGCTGTGTTGGGCTTGTCCACCGGACAGACGCTGTATCATTCGTTGATTGTGCATTACGAAAACGATATGCCGGTGCAACTGGAAGATCGTCTGGTTAACCCGCTGGTGGCGCCGGATTACCTCAGTCAGGATTATCATCAACTGACGCCGTACACCTATTTGATGCGCGTGGCGCCGCTGACTGCCGGTGAACATATTGTGGAAGCGGTCCTGCCCGATCTGCGCCAGCGTAAACATCTGGCGCTGGATGAGCATGAGCCTTGCTTGCTGATTCGTCGTCAGACCTGGAGCGACAACAAGATTGTGACTTACGCGCGCCTGCTCTATCCAGGCTCGCGCTATAAGTTACTGGGTCGTTTCAGAGGACACGGCTAAGCGCCACAAACAGCAGGCTGGCATCCGAGGTTCGCGGTGCCAGCTGCGTCTCTTCATCCAGCCACCACATCCCCTGATTAACCGTGACGCTTTCGCCGTCCGCACTCTGCCATTCACCCGATAGCACCCACGCGACACCGTGTTCGCTGGCAACAGCGTGTTGCACAACTTCCACCTGAGCCTGCCAACTGTCACGGCGGGTCATGATATTGAAATCCTGACAGCTGCCACTGATCTGCGCGTCGATCGACCATTCACCGGGAAATGCCCACGGCTGATGCGGCAACAACGCGTGCTCGACGCTATCACTGCGAAGTACCACGCTGTCGCCATTCAGCAGCGTAATCACGCGATCGATACCGGGGAACGGCGAGAAAGGTCCGTCGGCATCGATGGTGGCAATACTGGCGCGCCAGCCAAACTCTGCCTCACCGGGTGGAAAGCTGACGATTTCACGTGTTTCGCCGCCGCCGTTGCGCCAGCGGCTCACGGACAACTGGCTGTAGTCAAAGCGTGTTCTCATTGCAGCGCCCTCATCGCCTCGGCAAAGCGTGCAGCAGCAGCTTCTTCTGCCTGATGATGGCCCTCGCTGATGACCTGATTACCGGCGACAAACACATCGCGGATCTGGCTTTGGCTACCGCCAAACAGCCAGCGGTTAAGAAGTGACGCTGAACTCACGCTGCCCAGGAAGGCATCGTTTTCCAGCACCAGCCAGTCGGCGCGTTTACCCACGGCCAGTTCACCTGTGTTGATCGCGCACGCTTGCGCACCGCCTTGTGCCGCCTGCTGCCACAGCAGATCGCCCACAGAAGGCTGGTGGGGCAGGGTGATACGATTGCGACGGCGATCGCGCAGGCGCTGACCGTACTCCAGCCAGCGCAGTTCTTCCAGCGCACTGAGCGACACATGGCTGTCCGAGCCAATGCCCCAGCGCCCACGGCGTGCGATGTATTCCACCGCCGGGAAGATGCCGTCGCCAAGATTGGCTTCGGTGGTCGGACAGAGACCGGCAATCGCACCGCTGGCGGCCATGCGTTGGATTTCGCTGTCGTCCAGATGGGTGGCATGAATCAGGCACCAGCGCTGATCCACCTCGAAGCGATTGTAGAGCCAGGCCACTGGACGTTCACCGCTCCACGCCAGACTGTCATTCACCTCTTTTTCCTGCTCCGCCACATGGATATGCACCGGCACATCAGCAGCGCTGGCGGCCAGCACTTCACGCATCTGGGTTTCATTTACCGCGCGCAGCGAGTGGAAACAGATGCCATGATTAAGCAGCGGTTTATTGGCGCTCCATTGCGCTGCGCGTTGCTGTTGTTGCAGATAAGCATCGGTCTGCTGGATGAAACGGCGCTGGCCATCGCTGGCGGGTTGCGATCCAAATCCGCTGTAGCTGTAAAGCACCGGCAGCAACGTCTGACCAATGCCAGCGGTCTCGGCGGCGGCCATCAGGTTGAGCAGCATCGCGTCATCGGCATAGGGTTTGCCCTGCGCATCGTGATGCAAGTAGTGGAATTCCGCCACCTGGCTGTAGCCGCCTTTTAGCATGTCGATGTAGAGATGGGTGGCGATATCGCCGACCTGCTCCGGCGACAGGCGCTGCACCATGCGATACATCAGATCGCGCCACGTCCAGAAACTGTCCTGCGGATCGCCTGCCACTTCTGCCAGCCCGGCCATGGCACGCTGGAAGGCGTGTGAGTGCAGGTTGGCGATGGCAGGAATAACCGGGCCAGCAAGGCGAGTGGCGCTGCCTGGCGTGCTGCTGGGGGTGAGTGAAGCGATCTGTCCGGATGCGTCAGTGGTAATCAATACGTCTTCATGCCAGCCGTCGGCCAGCAGCGCGCGTGGGGCAAAAAAAACGGCCATGGTTGATCCTTAAGGGCGGAAAGTTGTATATACATATACATACTTTGAGACGCACTGTAAATCGTCAGACGTGAAGGGGAGTGGGATGGCAGAAGCGAAGCAGATCGACAGCCTGTGGCTGGGGGCCGATATCGTCACCATGCGAGACGGGCACTATAACCTGATTGCCGACGGTGCGCTGGCGGTGGATAACGGTGAGCTGATTTGGGTAGGGCCGCGCAGCGAACTGCCAAATTTTGCTCCGCGTTCGCAGCAGCAATTTGACGGTGGCATCATCACGCCGGGTCTGGTCGATTGCCATACGCATCTGGTGTTTGGCGGCGACCGTAGCCAGGAGTTTGAGCAACGTCTGAACGGCGTCAGCTATGCTGAGATTGCGGCGCAGGGCGGTGGTATTCTCTCCACGGTGCGTGCTACGCGCGCGGCATCGCAGCAGGAGTTGGTGGCAAGCGCGCGCTGGCGTCTGGATCGATTGCTGGCAGAAGGCGTCACTACAGTGGAGATTAAATCGGGTTATGGCCTCGATGAAACCAGCGAGCTGACCATGCTGCGCGCCATCCGCGAGCTGGCAGAAACAGTCCCCGCCGATGTGCTGGCGACCTGTCTGGCCGCGCACGGTTTCCCACCGGAATTTAAGGAAAATCCACAGGGCTGGATCGATATCATCTGTAATCGCTTGCTACCGCAGGTGAAGGCGGAAGGTCTGGCGGATGCGGTCGATGCCTTCTGCGAACATCTGGCCTTCTCCCCTGAGCAGGTCAGCGCGGTGTTTGATAAAGCCAAAGCGCTGGGGATGCCGGTTAAATTGCACGCCGAGCAGCTTTCTGCGCTGGGCGGCGCCACGCTGGCGGCTGAATACGGCGCCTTGTCAGCCGATCATCTCGAATACGCCACCGAAGCCGATGCGCAAGCGATGGCGCAAAACGGCACCGTTGCGGTGTTGCTGCCGGGCGCGTTCTATCTGCTGCGCGAGACGCAACGCCCGCCGGTGGATCTGTTCCGCAAACACGGCGTGCCAATGGCGCTGGCCAGCGATGCCAATCCCGGTACTTCCCCGGCGTTGTCGCTGCGTCTGATGCTCAATATGGGCTGCACGCTATTTGGGATGACGCCGGAAGAAGCGCTGGCGGGTGTGACCCTGTGGGGGGCGAAAGCGCTGGGATTACAGCATTCGCACGGTTCGCTGGAGGTCGGCAAGGTGGCGAACTTTGTACACTGGCCGCTGGCGCGTCCGGCAGAACTGGTTTACTGGTTGGGCGGCGAGTTGCCGTGCCAGGTTATCTATCGTGGAGAAGCGCAATGACACCTTTTCATTTCACCGCCGGTAAGCTGCCGCTGCTGGTCAGTATCCCGCATGCGGGTACTCAGTTAACGCCTGAAGTGGACGCCGGATTAAGCGACGCGGCACGCGGCCTGCCGGATACCGACTGGCACATTCCGCTGCTGTACGATTTTGTGCGTGATCTGGGGGCCAGCCTGCTGATTGGCCATTACTCCCGTTTTGTCATCGACCTGAATCGTCCGGCGGATAATCAGCCGCTGTATACCACCGCGACGACAGGGCTGTACCCAGAGACGTTATTTGATGGTACGCCGACCTTCGCCGAGGGGAAAACGCCCAGTGCCGCCGCGCGTCAGGGTTATCTCGATAATATCTGGCAGCCGTATCATCAGCAGATCCAGCAAGAGCTGGCGCGACTGAAAGCGGAACACGGTTATGCGCTGCTGTTTGACGCCCACTCCATTGCCTCAGTGATTCCGCGCTTGTTTGATGGTCAGTTGCCGGATATCAATATTGGCACCAACAGCGGTGAGAGTTGCTCTGGCGCGGTGATCGAAGCGATCAAGGATGTCTGTGCCGCGCAAAGCGATTACAGCTGGGTCGTCAACGGACGTTTCAAAGGCGGCTATATCACGCGTGCCTACGGTCAGCCGCAGCAGGGCGTACAGGCCGTACAGCTCGAACTGGCGCAGCTGAATTATATGGATGAAACCCCGCCGTTTGCCTGGCAGCAGGATCGTGCCGCGCAGCTGCAGAAAGTGTTAAAACCAATGATGCAGGCGTTTTTACAGGCCGGAAAGCCGCGTTAATCGCCTGAGTGGTATGGCAAGACGTCATGCTTGCCAGGGCTAAATTGCATCAGGCTGCCACCTTTGAAAGGTGGCAGTTTTTGATGGGTGTTGAAGTGCAAACTCATGCCACGCGCCATACCCATCTCACTTCCATTTAAACCCTGACATCCCCATAACAGTGCAATCGCGCCCCAAAAATGTGCACCTATACGTCCACACCGTGACCATTCCCTGATTCCATCGCTTCTGCCGATCTGGCACACCGCTTGCTAGGTTGTATGTACAAGTAAAGACCACGTGGTAATTATCACTTTTTATTCTGGCTGGCTCACAAAAAGCTTATGCCGACAATGATCTGCCGCAAGCTAACTTGTATATACATGAAATGTCATCTGCGCTGTATCAGCCAACAGAGACAGCCAATTCGATTAATGACCAGGAGAAGCCGCATGACGCACCGCGCCCCGATTCGCCGTTTTTGCCTCACGACCCTGTTTGCCAGCCTGATGATCAGCGGGATGGCTGTGCAGGCGAAAGAGTGGAAATCGATCACCATCGCTACCGAAGGCAGTTATGAACCCTGGAACCTGACGCTGCCGGGCGGCAAGTTAGGTGGCTTTGAACCTGAACTGATGGAAGACCTGTGTAAGCGCATGGGCATCCAGTGCAAGCTGGTGGTGCAAAACTGGGATGGCATGATCGCCGGACTGAATGCTGGCAAATATGACGTGATCATGGATGCGATTGTCATTACGCCGGACCGCAAAAAAGTGGTCAATTTCACCGTGCCTTACGCGTCCACGCCGGCCACCTTTATCACCACCAAAGACAGCCCGCTGATGCCTGCCGATCACAACATCATCAAGCTGCATGATGATGAGAAGGAGATCAATACGGCGATTGCCCCTCTGAAAGCTGCGTTAAAAGGCAAAACCATTGGCATCGCGTCCGGCACGGTTTACACGCCATTTATTGATAAGTACTTCAAAGATGTCGCCGACGTGCGTGAATACACTTCCTCAGCAGATGCGATTCTCGATCTTCAGGCGGGGCGTATTGATGCGGTATTCGACGATGTGACCTTCGCCCAATCGATGCTGGCGCGCAAAGAGAACAGCAACCTGACCTTCAGTGGCCCGCAGTTGGGTGGCCCGATCTGGGGTGAGGGCGAGGCGATGGGCGTGCGCATGGCTGACAACGATCTGAAGGCCAAACTCGACGAGGCCATTAAAGGCGCACTGGCCGATGGCACCGTGAAAAAGCTAAGTGAGAAGTGGTTTAAAACTGACGTAACCCCGTAAGTGAGGTGAAAGATGATGAGCCTGCTGAGTTTTGGTGCTGATGGCTGGGGCCGCCTGATTTTGGGGGCTGCCTTCACCACGCTGCTGTTGTCGCTGGCGGCGCTGATGATTGGCGCAGTGGTCGGTTCTGGCGTGGCGGCAGCGAAACTGTCGCCACAGCGCTGGGTTCGCTGGTTGGGTGAAGCCTATTCCACGGTGTTTCGCGGCATCCCGGAACTGCTGGTGATCTACCTGTTCTATTTTGGCGGATCGGGCCTGATTACCCTCGTTGGGCAGATGTTCGGTGCGGATGGCTTTATCGAAGCGCCACCGTTCCTTATTGGTGCACTGGCAATCGGGCTCATCTCGGGATCCTATCAAGGTGAAGTGTATCGTGCGGCACGTCTGGCACTGGCCAAAGGCGAAGTGGAAGCCGCGGTGGCGATTGGCATGCCGCGCTGGCGCATCGCACAGCGCATTTTGCTGCCGCAGATTGTGCGCTATGCGCTGCCGGGCATGTCGAATGTCTGGCAGATGAGCCTGAAAGATTCGGCGCTGGTGTCGGTGACAGGCATCGTTGAGCTGATGCGTGCCAGCCAGGTGGCGGCGGGATCCACGCGCGATTACTTCACTTTCTATCTGATTGGCGGTGGCTGCTATCTGGTGCTGACGCTGCTGTCTAATCATGCATTCCGTCGGGCAGAATCCCGCCTCGGACGCGCATGGCAAAGTCGCACTGCGGCACAGCACTAAGGAGCAGCAGTATGATTGACTTCGCCTTTCTGACTGACACTTTCCTCAAGCTAAGCGCAGCGTTGCCGGTAACGCTGGGGCTGTTTATCAGTGCATTTCTCTGTGGTGGCATTCTCGCCATCGGGATTCTGTCACTGCGCATGAGTCGCTGGCGGGTGCTGAGCGGCTTTGCGCGCGGCTACATTCTGGTGTTTCGCGGCTCACCGCTGCTGATTCAACTGTTCTTGATCTATTACGGATTGGGCCAGTTTGGGGTGATCCGCCATAGCTTTGTCTGGCCATTCCTGCGCGAGCCGTTTACCTGCGCCGTGCTGGCACTGTCGCTGTGTACGGCGGCTTATACTGCGGAGATCTTACGTGGTGCTTTGCTGGCGGTGCCGCCCGGCCAGGCTGAAGCCGGGCTGGCCTGCGGCATGTCGCGCTGGCTGCTACTGCGTCGTATCATCGCGCCCATCATGCTGCGTTATGCTCTGCCGGCTTATTCCACCGAAGCGATTTTGCTGGTGAAGTCCACGGCGCTGGCCAGTCTGGTCACCGTATGGGATGTCACTGGTGTGGCGCAGCAGATCATTCAGCGTACCTATCGCACCATGGAAGTGTTTATCTGCGCCGCCGCCATTTATCTGATCCTGAACTTCATTATCGTCCAGCTTTACGCGTTGTTAGAACGCCGTTTAACCCCGGTGCATCGCGTTGAAAAAAAGCCGTTACCCGTCGTTAAACCGCTTGCCGGAGAGTGATATGCAATCCACGTCCCCCGTAACCTTAAGCGCCACCGATATTCATAAATCCTTTGGCGCGATGGAAGTACTGAAAGGCATTTCGCTGCAGGCGCACCAAGGCGATGTCATCTCGATTCTCGGTGCCAGCGGCTCGGGTAAAAGTACCTTATTGCGCTGCATCAATCTGCTGGAAACGCCGGATGCTGGCGTGGTGAGCGTCGGTGGTGAAACGATTGAGATGAAGCGCCATGCGCGTGGCCATCAGCTGGCGGCCAACCCAAAACAGATTGAGCGTTTGCGCTCGCGTCTGGGCATGGTGTTCCAGAGTTTTAACCTGTGGTCGCATATGACGGTGCTACAAAACGTGATTGAAGGGCCGCACTATGTTCTGAAGCGCGATAAGAAAAGCTGCATTGCCCAGGCGGAGCAGTTGCTGGATCGCGTTGGCCTGTTGAATCGCAAAGATTTCTACCCGGCGCAGCTTTCCGGCGGCCAGCAGCAGCGAGTGGCGATTGCCCGTGCACTGGCGATGGATCCGGAAGTGATGCTGTTTGATGAGCCAACTTCGGCGCTCGATCCGGAGTTGGTGGGCGAAGTATTGAAAGTGATGCGCAGCCTGGCAGAAGAGGGGCGCACCATGCTGGTGGTGACCCACGAAATGGGCTTTGCGCGTAACGTTTCCAACCGCGTGGTGTTTATGCATCAGGGGACCATTGATTGTCAGGGGACGCCGGAAGAGATGTTTGGCGCACAGGGCTCGCAGCGCTTTAAGCAGTTTATCTCCAGCCATCAGAGCCATCACACGGAGCAACCAGCATGACGTTAGTGTGGGGCGATGAAACGCTGTCCTGGCAGGATGTGGTGCAGGTGGCGCGGCACAATGCCGAACTGACGTTAAGCGCCAGTGCCTGGCAGCGTATTGCTCAGGGGCGTGAGATCGTCGAGCAGATTGTGGCCAGCGGTCATATCGCTTATGGCATCAATACCGGGTTGGGTGCGCTGTGCAATATCACTTTGCCGGAGGAACAACTGAGCCAGCTGTCGCGCAATACGCTGTTGAGTCACGCTTGTGGCGTGGGCCCACTGCTGGCGCGCGAACAGGTGCGCGCCATCCTGTGTGCGGCGATTGCGAACTACAGCCACGGTAAATCGGGCGTGTCGGTGGCGCTGGTGCAGCATTTGCTGGCGCTGCTGAATCATCAGATTACGCCGCAGGTGCCGTCGCAAGGTTCTGTGGGTTACCTCAGCCATATGGCGCATATTGGGCTCGCGCTGATTGGCGTGGGCGATGTTGAGTATCAGCAACAGATCGTGCCTGCCGGGCAAGCGCTGACGCAGGCCGGGTTAACACCTTATCGACCCGGTGCCAAAGAGGGGTTGAGCCTGGTGAACGGTACGCCGTGCATGACCGGTTTGTCTTGCCTGGCACTGGATGATGCGGCGCGGCTGTTGGATTGGGCTGACGTGACCGGCGCGATGAGTTTTGAGGCGCTGCGTGGCCAGTTAGTGGCATTTGATGCAGAAGTGATTGCGCTGAAAGCCAGTCCTGGCATGCAGGTGAGTGGCCTGCGTTTGCGTCAGTTGCTGAGCGACAGCCCGCTGCTGGCAAAAAGCGTGGGCGTGCGCACGCAGGATGCGTTGAGTTTACGCTCGATGCCGCAAGTGCACGGTGCCAGCCGCGATCAGTTTGATCACGCCGCGCGACAGGTGAATACCGAGTTGAATGCCTGTACCGATAATCCTTTGGTATTGGGTACCGTGGATAATTGGCGTGTGGTGTCGCAGGCCAATCCGCATGGTGAATCGGTGGCGATGGCGGCTGATGTGTTGGCCATTGCCATGGCGGAGGTTGGCAGTATTGCTGAGCGGCGCCTGGATCGTTTAGTGAATCCGCTGGTCAGTGGTTTACCGGCGTTTCTGGTGGCGCAGCCGGGCGTGAATTCCGGCATGATGATTGCCCAGTATGTGGCGGCATCGTTGTGCGCGGAGAACCGCCAGCTGGCGCAACCGGCGGTGCTGGATAATTACGTGACCTCGGGTTTGCAGGAGGATCATCTTAGCCTGGGTACCGGGGCCGCGCTTAAGTTGCTGAAGCTGGTAGGGAACGTATGGCAGATTCTGGCGATTGAGTATTTGCTGGCAGCGCAGGCGCTGGATTTTCATGGCGAGGCGGAGTTGGCGGAAGGTACGAAACAGGCGTTGCGCCGTTTGCGGGCAGTGGTGGCGAACTGGCAGGAAGACCGCTGGCTGGCACCGGAAATTGCCCGGGCGGTTGAGGTGATGAAGAACGGTGTGGGCTGAGTGTTCTTAAGCGATGCTTAACTGCTTAACTGCTTAACTGCTGAACTGCTGAACTGCTGGGTGCGTGTGGGGGCGGGCCGCAGCATCTCTGCTGCCGCCGGGCAGTCCTCGCGCCGCTGACGCGGTGCCCTCGGCTTCCACGTCGTGCCGACGGACCGTTCGGGGATCGACCATCCCTGGTCGGCCCCGAACTGATCCACGCATCCCTGCGTGGATCTCCTGGCCCAACGTAAAAGCCTCAGCGCTGCGGATAGCCCTTGCAGCATCGAAGGTGCTACGGCCACTAACACTTATGCTGTTTTAACAACGCGTATTGAAGTTTATGAGCTGGCTTGTGAGCCGATGTGAGTTCTTATCGGCTGAAGTTTATGAGTCGGCTGATGCTCTTATTAGCATCACAAATTCAAGTTTATGAACAGAAATACGCCTGATGACAAAACGCACTGAAGCTTATGGGAAGGGAAGTGTCTTTAAACAAAAACGCACTGAAATTCATGGAAATGAGAGTGCCTTTAAACAAAACGCACGAAAGTTTATGAGCTGGCTGGGGGCGCAAGGGGGCAGGCAATCCGCAGCGCCGAGCAGAGTGATTCTGCCAGGATAGCCCGCAGGACGCGGGCGAAAGGCGGGGCGGCACAGGGATGTGCCATCCCCCGCCGTTCCGTGAGGCAGAAGAACGAAGTGAGGGCACCGCGTCAGCGGCGCGAGGACGCCAGCCCCCTTGCGCCCCCAGCCAGCGTTAACTCGGTTGTAAGCCAACCCGCATTTCAGCCTGCAATCCAAACCTGTGTTTCAAACTGCTTTTAAATCATTAGTCCAACCGTAACCGGCAACCCACAAAATTTACCCCCGACGCGCATCCGGGCGCACCAAATCAAACCGCAAATCCTCGCTGATGCCGTAATACGCCGATGGGCCACCGGCTCGCAGAATAGGTTGCGCCTTTGCGGTCTGGTAGATGCCATCTTCCAGCAGCGTCTCATCAATATGGATCGCCACCACTTCACCCAACACCAGCCAACTCTCCAGTTCAGTGCCTTGCACATCCTGCAGACGAATCAGCTGGGTCAGGCGGCACTCAAAATTAACCGGGCTCTCTGCCACCATGCTGACGTTGACGTGCGAGGCAGCGATTGGTGTCAATCCTGCGAGTGCGAACTCATCTTGTTCAGGCGGTACTGAAGCAGAGCTTTCATTCATCGCTTCGGCGAGCGGACGAGTGGCCAGATTCCAGACAAACTCTTTGCTCTCACTGATATTGCGTACGCTGTCTTTCCAGCCGCTGCTGGCAAAACCGATGATGGGGGGATGATAGTTAAAACAGTTGAAGAAACTGTAGGGTGCCAGGTTGCGCTGGCCACTGGCGCTCAGCGAACTCACCCAGCCGATGGGGCGGGGACCAACAATAGCGTTCAGCGGATCGTGTGGTAAACCATGCCCGCTTCGTGGCTGATAAGTGTAACGTTGTCGCATTAGCGCTCCTGGCTTGTCTGATAAACTTCGCACCACAACGGTATCATGGCATCCCAATCACGGTTATCGGGAAAGGGATGACTTTAATGCCCGTCTGGTGGTAGCACGAATTATTTGGGACTCAATTTGGGGATATTAGGTTTAAATGCAATACAGATAATCGTGTAAGCGGATTGTGCGATGCCGCCATCCAGCGTATCTTACGCCCGCGCTACTTTCCGGAGAATCTATGAACAAGCCAACCGCCACCTCGCCATTCCATCCCCGTAATCGCCATCAGGGCCGTTATGATTTTGCTGCTCTGACCGCCGCCCATCCGCCGCTGGCGGTGAAAGTGCGTCCAAATGGCTACGGCGAGCTGTCGGTAGATTTTGCCGATCCCGCAGCGGTGATGCTGCTCAATCAGGCGCTGATCAAACTGTTTTATAACCTGAACTGGCAGTTACCGGAAGGCTACCTGACACCCCCCGTACCAGGTCGTGCTGACTATGTGCATGCGCTGGCTGATTTGCTGGCCAGTGACAACGGCGGCATAGTGCCACGCGATGTCGATATTATGGATATCGGTTGCGGTGCCAACCTCATCTATCCGTTAATCGGACACGCGGAATACGGTTGGCGTTTCACCGGTACGGATATCACGGCTGAAGCAATTACCGCTGCTAACCAGATTGTCGCCAGCAATCCCGGCTTACAACGCGGTGTGCGCCTGCGTCGTCAGAAAGACGATTCCGCCATTTTCGCCGGTGTGGTGCACAAAAATGAGCGCTACCATGCGGTGCTGTGTAACCCACCGTTCCATGCGTCGGCACAGGAAGCGGCGATGGTGGGTCAGCGTAAAACGCGTAATCTGGGCTTAGGTAAAAATGCACCGCTCAACTTTGGTGGTCAGCACAAGGAACTGTGGTGCGAGGGCGGAGAACGTCAGTTCGTGGGTAAGATGATCGACGAGAGTGTGGCTTACGCGGATCGTATTGTCTGGTTTACCTCACTGGTTTCGCGCAAAGAGAACCTGCCTGCGCTGCGCGATCAGTTGCGCGATCTCGATGTTGAGGAAGTGCGAATCATTGAGATGGCACAGGGGCAGAAACAGAGCCGCTTTATCGCCTGGACTTTCCTGCCGCCCGCTGCGCGCACTAAACGCCTCGTGCGCTGATTCAACGGGCGCGGAGGCCGTATTTCTCTGGGTGTAAAACATGGAGGCGGGTTCTGGCCCGCCCATTTGATCACTTGCGCTAAGCCGTACCGCCTTGTGTTTGCAGTCCACATTGAAATGAGCCCTGGTAATGTCCCACTTCAGTTCTCGCGCTGAATTTAGCGATCGCCATCGGCACCGGTTAGACGGCAGGTGCGAGTTCCGGCCCCGTCATGCAGACGCGGAATCTGACAACCAGGTGCCGTCCCTGTGTGATGCTACGATGGATTGGGCGGCGGCAGTGCTGCCAGCGTAGCCGCCGAAGCCACGTCGTTACCCGTCTGCATCACTTCCACCGTCTGATGCGGCGTTCTAATCCCTGCGGCATCAAAATGCTTCTTCACCTTATCATCCAGCGCAAAACGCACTGTCCACTGCTTCAGCGGTTGGGTGGTGAATGAGACGCGCACGGTAAAGGATTGATTGGTCAAGCCTACCAGCCCGGAAAAACTCGGTTCGCCAATCACCATGCCGCGAATATCCGGATTCTCCAGCAACGCTTTCACCGCGGCCTGCAAGGTCGCATTCACGCGCTCGGTGTCTTCACTGCGGTCTACATCATAGTTGGCGACAAACGAGCCAATACCGCGCACAAAGTTGGCGAAAGTGGTAATCGAAGACCAGGGAATGATGTGATAGGCACCGGTATCCTGACGCACGCCGACGGAACGAATCGACATGCGCTCCACCGTGCCGGTAATTGGGCCAATGGTCACCAGATCGCCGGTATTCATGCCATTCTCAAACTGAATAAAGATACCGGTGATAATATCCTTCACCAGCGTTTGCGAACCGAATGACACTGCCAGCCCCAGCGCACCGGCACCCGCCAGCAGCGGGGCGATGTTAACGCCCACTTCTGACAGCAGAATCATAATGGTGATGGTGCTGATCACCACCGCCAGCGCGTTACGGAATAGCGTCAGTAAGGTGCGCGTACGTGCGCTGGGCATCGGCCTTCCGTGTGAATCCGAAGCCAGACGGCTTTCGATCAGGCTAGCCAGCAGTGTCCAGCCGATGGCGGAAAGCAGTAAAATCATCACGATACGAATCAGCACATCCACCATTTTCTGCCCGGCTCCCAGCGTGAGCCAGTGCCAGAGATCAAACAGATTCCAGGCATTAAGCAGCAGCAATAGCGTGGCGAACACGGTGATCACGCGCGCCAGTTTCAGCAGTGCTTTCACCCAGTCATTGACGCGTTTCTGCAGCTCAGGATAGTTGCGACGCAAATCCGGCGACAGCGTCAGCGTTTTGCCAATCCAGCGCGTCAGCATGCCAGAAACCAGTGCAGCGATAACAATAATCGCCATGCTGCGCACCGTGGCCGACATCATAAACTTCAGGCTGTCACCCGGATTGAAGATCGAGAACAGGAACAGCGCGATAAAGTAGGCGCTCGCCAGCCAATGCCACACCATGCCGAAGGCGCGGATAAACAAGGCAAAGAAGCTCATACTGCGATCGGCCAAACGCGATAATTCATCGTGGATGTTGCGTCGATTGCGGAAAATCAGCCACAGCGCCCAGCCGGTCATAATGCACATGATCAGCACATTCACCAATGCAGCGATTTGCATATTGACCTGATTGCCGACAATCGGCACCACCACCAGCAAGCCATAACCGATGATGCCGCTGAGCCAACTGAGACGCGTATTCCAGTAAGCGGCACGCACATCGGAAAGATGAAAGAAGCGCAGCGTGGGGAAGCGTGGGCAGAATATTAATCGCAACACCGCTTTGAAAAACTCAATCAACGCGAAGGCATTGAGGAATAGCCCCTGCTGATAGGCAATGGTGCGGTTGTTGTTGTGGTAGTTATCACTGATGATTTGACCCACAAACAGCGTCAGCGCCAGGAGCACTAAGTCGAGCAGAAAGGCGACGACGATGGTGGCAGGAAGATGCAGCCACTTGGTACGCTCCAGATTATGATTGCGCCCCCAGCGGCCCATGCGCTGCCACACGGGATACATCAACAGCCGCGTGAACCAGTAAAAAGCAAAAACGGCAGCGGCGAGCCCGGCGAAATATTTGAGTGCATTGAAGAAGGTTTGCTGATTAAAGGATTTGTGCGGCGCGTTAACGATGTTGTCGTGCAAACGGACAAACTGCGAGGCGACGGCGCCCCCGTATTCGCGTGTGACGTTGGTGACGCTCTCCAGCACCGTGGGATCTTCCTGCTCAGCCTGCGGTGGTGCCAGGACGGGTTGTTCATTGTTGGCTTTACTGGTGGCGGCCTGACGCAGCTGATCGATCAATTCCTGACGCGAATCGTTATTCTCCAGAATATTCGCCAGCGCGGCATAAGCGGCTTTTTTATCTTCCAGCGTTGGCTCTGCTTCAGCGGTGGTGTTGGCAGCGGGCGTTGACGTTTGTTGAGCGGCGACGGCGGCCTGCGGCAGATTGACCGCGTTTGCGGTGGGAACGAGGAACAGACAGAGCAGCATCCATATGGTAAGGCACCATGATGGGCGGGCAAACGACATGACCTTCTCCTTGAGCAACGCGCAACGGCACAAGAGAAAAAGTATAGTCAGTGATGGAAGGTGAAGATTCTGAAAGGAAAATTCTTTACGGAAGAAGAGGCGGCTTTACAGCCGCCTCGTCATTTATGATACGTGCTGCAGGAACTCACGCAGACGATCGCTCGGTGGGTTGGTGATCAACTCATCCGGATTGCCATCTTCAGCGATGGTGCCTTTATCAATGAAGATCAGACGCGAAGCCACTTTCTGAGCGAAGCCCACTTCGTGCGTCACAATCACCATCGTCATGCCTTCTTCAGCCAGATCCTGCATCACCTTGAGCACTTCATGGCGCAGTTCTGGATCGAGTGCAGAGGTTGGCTCATCAAACAGCATCATTTTCGGCTTCACCGCCAGTGCACGGGCGATGGCGACACGCTGCTGCTGACCACCAGACAGTTCAGCTGGGAAGTGGTGCGCACGCTCGGCGAGGCCCACTTTACCTAACAGTTCACGTGCCAGTTTCTGTGCGTCGTCCTTCTTCGCACCGCGCACACGAATTGGGCCGAAAGCCACGTTGTCCAGCGCACTCATCTGTGGGAACAGATGGAACTGCTGGAACACCATACCGGCTTCCTGGCGAATCAGACGCTCATCGACTTTAGGATCGTTAACTTTCATGCCATCAACAATCAGGTCACCGGTAGTGATCTCTTCAAGCTTGTTGATGCAGCGCAGCAGGGTCGATTTACCTGAGCCAGATGGCCCGATAATCACCACCACTTCACCCTGATTGATCTTCAGGTTAATGTCGTGCAGGACTTTGGTCTGGCCGAAGTTTTTAGAGACGTTTTTAAATTCAATCACAGGATTTTCACCTTCTTCTCAATACGGCGCAGTACAAAGCTCAACACCAACGTAATAACCAGATAGATAATCGCAACGGCACTCCAGATCTCCAGCGCGCGGAAGTTTCCGGCGATGATTTCCTGACCCTGACGGGTCAGTTCCGCCACGCCGATCACGATAAACAGCGAGGTATCTTTGATACTCACGATCCACTGGTTACCGAGCGGTGGCAGCATACGACGCAGTGCCAGCGGCATGATGACGTAACGCAGGGTTTCACGGCGGGAAAGACCCAGCGCCAGACCTGCTTCACGGAAGCCTTTGTTGATCGACAGCACGGCACCACGCGTGATTTCCGCGATATAGGCACCGGAGTTAATCATGATGGTGACCACGGCAGCGGTAAACGGATCGATACGCAGGTCCGGGAAGGCCATCGGCAAGGCGAAGTAAATAAACATTACCTGCACCACGATTGGCGTACCGCGAATCAGCTCGATGAACACCAGCGCGATGTTATTGGCGATCCATCCACCGTACGCGCGTGCGAAGCCGGCGACTAAACCAATGATTAACCCGCCAATTAAGCCGAGAACGGAAATTATCAGGGTCATTTTGGCGCCTTCGATCAAAATCGGCAGGGCTGGCCAAATGACGCTCCAGTCAAACTCCATGGTGTAACTCCAAAATCTGTTGCAATGGAAATGTAAAAAGCAGGGAGACGAAGCTCCCTGCTGGAAAAAATCGGCTTAAGCCGGAATTATTTTGGCTCGCTGCCGAACCATTTTTTATAAATTGTATTGTACGTGCCGTTGTCGCGCAGGGTTTTCAGCGCGCCATTAATCTGATTACGCAGCTCATCACTGCCTTTTGGCAGGGCGATGCCATACTGCTGAGCTTCGATAGACTCGCCAACCGCTTTGAAGCGACCTTTACCGGCGGTGTGGATGAAGTACAGGATGTTTGGCGTGTCGTGCAGCACGGCGTCAGCACGGTTGGTGCCCAACTCCATGTAAGCGTTATCGATGTTCGGGAACTGACGCAGATCTTTAGACTTGATGTGCGCTTTTGCGTAATCAACAGAACCGGTACCGCTCTTCACCGCAACCACTTTGCCGTTCAGATCGTCGATGCCTTTGATGTTGTTTTCGTTCTCACGCACCATCACCAACAGACCACTTTTGTAGTAGCCGTCAGAGAAGTCGATGGCTTTTTTGCGCTCGTCGGTAATGGTGATACCGGCCAGAGCCACGTCAACGTTTTTGGTTTGCAGTGCTGGGATGATACCGCTGAAATCCATTGGCTTCAGGGTGTAATCCAGCTTCAGTTCTTTGGCGATAGCGGCCCACAGGTCGATATCGAAACCAACATAGTCGTTGCCCTGTTTGAATTCAAAAGGAACGAATGCGGTGTCGGTCGCAACGACCAGTTTCTTATCTGCTGCAGTGGAAGAAAGCGAGAAGGCCAGCGCCAGCGCGGCCACGGAGACTTTAATCAAAGACTTCATCATTATTTTCCTTATTACCCTTCAGACCTGATGGCCTGATGTACGGCTATTCATATGAAAAAATTATGCCAACTTTTCATTTTGGTCGAAATCAGCAGGATGCAGGGCCTGGCTGAAGCGATTTTGCTGTAGTCGAAAAGTCTGCACCAATATGGCTCACCAAAATAGTGCATCGTGCTGTTGTGGTGCAGGCACAGTGTGCACCAAGGGCTTAGCAAGGGAAAGGCAGGATTAAGATTTTGTTAACGACGTCAAAAAAAGCACCAAAATGTTACAGATATAAAAAAAGGCGGGATAACCCGCCTTCGCTGTAACATGCATTACTCGATGTTCGATTCGATAAACCACAGGAATTTATCCAAATCACGCGATGCCGCCGTGAAAATATCAGCGCTATCTTCATCACTCACTTCGCTGATGGCCTTACGGGTGTCGTTCGCGACAATAGCGTAACGATCGGCCAGCGCCTTCAGGTGATCCTGAACGGTATGAATGTTGAGCGGATAGCTCTTCAAAGGCGTCTTATCGTTAACGATCTGGGTGGTCCCCAGAGCTACGCCGCCGAGCTGTACAACACGCTCTGCAATGGTGTCCTGATGATCGGTAATGGCAGTACGGAAGCCATCTAACATTTCGTGTACTGCAATAAAATTGGCGCCACGCATGTTCCAGTGCGCCTGTTTGGTGATCAGTGACAGGTCAATGTATTCCACTACCAGACGGTTGAGCACCTCGATGGTCGCTTTCTTATCGCTATCAGCAACATCGTTACGGGTGTAAATGAGATCAGACGATTTAGTTTTAACCAGTTTTGCGGTACTCATCATTATTGTCCTCTAATTGATGGTTGTCCTAATCAAGCACGGGAATAAGTATAGCAGCAGTTTTCAGCTGTGCCGGATTGTTTAAACCGATGACAGGAATAGATAAACCTTTATGTTGCGCGGGATTTAAGCGGTTTATTTATTTGTCTTTTATAACAGTGAGTTATCTGATGTGTTAATTATTTTTCAACGATGTTGCAAAATAATAACAAAGTTTGAGGCAGAGAAGAAAAAAAGAGAATGAGAATGCTTATATATTCAGCCTGCAGTTTTACAGGCTGAATAGGGCGTTATTTATTGCGGGTTATTAATATCCACTTCGTTTATTTTGGCTCTCTTTTGTTTCATGGTGAGTGTCGAACCCGCCGAAGCGGCAATAATGGCCAGCAGCGCAATCCACTGTTTCAGTGACAGCAATTCACCGAGGAACAACATCCCTGAAAGTGCGGCCATCGCGGGTTCCAGGCTCATCAGCGTGCCAAAGATGCGAGCCGGCAAGCGGGTTAAGGCCATCATCTCCAGCGAATAAGGAATGGCACTGGAGAGCAGGGCGATAATCAGCGCCAGTGGCAGTATTTCCCAGTGCCAGATGCCGGGCGCAGCAAAAGTTAACCCGAGGGGGACGAAGATCACTGAGGCGATCAACGATCCCATGGCAACCGTCGCTGGACCATGTTCCTCACCGGCGCGTTGCCCCGCCAGAATATAGACCGCCCAACAGGCACCAGCTCCCACGGCTAATAGCGCACCCAGCGGATCGATATGGCTGATGCCATCACCAATCGGCAGTAGAAACCACAAACCGGTAACCGCCAGCAGTACCCACAGGAAATCGAGGGGACGTCGCGCACCGGCCAGCGCCAGGGTTAAGGGACCCAGAAATTCCAGGCCAACCGCCACGCCAAGCGGCACGGTGCGGATCGATAGATAGAAGAGATAGTTCATACAACCTAGCGCCAGACCGTACATCAAGAGCGGTTTACGCTGTGCGCGGGTAAAACGTAAACGCCACGGCTTAAAGATGACGCACAAAATCAGGGTGCCCAACCCGAGACGCAATGCGGTGATGCCCGGAGCCCCTACGGTAGGAAACAGTGATTTTGCCAGGGAAGCACCGCCCTGAAGCGAGAGCATGGCAATCAGTAGCACGGCAATCGGAAACAAAACCGGGGCCATTTTGGCGTTCGTCTGAGGCGTAGACATCCTGTAATTCAATCCTGTAGTGATTAACAACACAGCAACAAAACGCCAGTGTAAAGGAATCTTAAGGAAATAAGGAGGTGTGTAAGAGGGAAAATAAATGCTGCGACAGCCTGGGAAATAACCGTTTTCCGGGCCATTTAAGTAAAGAAATGTCAGGTTAGTTTAGGAATATCCTTAAAGGCATTATTTGCAGCCCGAAATATTATTGCAGGAAGATGACGCTTTTTATAAGTAAAATGAATGACATAGGAAACTTCATTAACTTTCTGTTACACCAAACAATCTGTTAGACAACAAATAGCGGGCAGAGTTTCTTGCTAATTTTTGTTATATTTTCAGCGTTGTCAGGAGAGAAGTATATTCACATTTGAGGTGGTTTATGAAAAAAATTGCATGTCTTTCAGCACTGGCTTGTGTACTGGCAGTTTCAGCAGGTTCAGCCATGGCGCAGAGCACCGTTTCTGCTGGTTACGCGCAGAGCGATTATCAGGGCGTTGCTAACAAAGCAAACGGCTTCAACCTGAAATACCGTTACGAAGATGGTACTAACCCACTGGGTTGGATCGGTTCTTTCACCTACACCGAGAAAGACCGCACTGACGCTGGCGTTTACAACAAAGGCCAGTACTACGGCATCACCGGTGGTCCTGCTTACCGTCTGAACGACTGGGCAAGCATCTACGGCGTGGTCGGTATCGGTTACGGTAAATACCAGGCAAATGACGCTGCTGCACAGTCTAAATCTGACACCAGCGATTACGGTTTCTCCTACGGCGCAGGCATGCAGTTCAACCCAATCCAGAACGTTGCTGTTGACGTGGGTTACGAGCAGAGCCGTATCCGTAGCGTAGACGTAGGCACCTGGATTGCTGGCGTAGGCTACAGCTTCTAAGTTTTTGCTTAGACCAGAGTTGCACAAGAAACGGCCCATTATGGGCCGTTTTTTTATGCCTATTTTTGCGGGGCAGGAGGCAGGGTCGCGCGGATCTTTTTCACCTGATCGGCCGTTACCGGTGCCGCTTTATTACCCCATCCATTGCGAATGAAGTTAGCGACATCAGCGACCTGCTGATCATCCAGGCGCCAGGCGAAATCTGGCATGGTGAAACCGGTCGGTGCCTGTTGCGTAATCGCACGCTGACCGCCTTTCAGAATGACACTGATCACTGATGACGGGTCTTCACTCAACAAGGCCGGATTGTGCGCCAGCGCCGGGAAGGTACTGGCATAGCCTTTACCGTCCGTACGATGGCAGGCAGCGCAGTTATCCACGTAAACCTGCGCGCCTGGCTGGCTGACATCCCCTTTGAACAGCGCTTGCGACGTCGCATCGCTGGCCTGTGGTGCAACGGTGTTATCCGCAGCCGGTAAAGACTTCAGATAGACGGCAATCGCATTCAGATCTTCATCACTGAGGTACTGAGTACTGTGTGCAATCACATCCGTCATCGAACCAAAGGCAGCGCCTTGCTTATTCGCGCCGGTTTTCAGGAAGAGGGCGATATCTTGTTCGGACCAGCTGCCTAAACCCGCTGCCGGGCTGGCGGTAAGGTCTGGCGCATGCCAGCCTTCCAGTGTGCCGCCGGTCAGATAGCCTTTGCTGTTCTGATCCATGGCTTTCTCCTGGAAGCCGATGCCACGAGGAGTGTGGCATGAGCCACAGTGGCCGAGCCCCTGCACCAGATAAGCACCGCGTTGCCACTGTGCCGATTGACCGGCAACCGGAGCGTAAGTGCTGTCATCGGCAAAGGTCCAGCGCCAGAACGCCAGCGGCCAACGCATGCTGAGCGGCCACGGGATATCACTTTTGTGATTCTCCTGGCTCACCGGCTTCACACCCTGCATAAAGTAGTCATACAACGCGTGCATATCACTGTCGCTGATTTTGGCATATGACGGGTATGGCATAGCCGGATAGAGCGAACTGCCATCTTTGGCGACACCCCCGCGTACCGCTTTGACGAAGTCGTCGTAGCTGTAGTCACCAATACCGTGTGTTTTATCTGGCGTAATGTTGGTGGAATAAATGGCGCCGATCGGCGTGCTCATTTTGAGCCCACCGGCGAAAGGTTTCCCACCTGCTGCGGTATGGCATGCGGCGCAATCGCCCGCTTTGGCCAGATACTCGCCTTGCTTAACCGATGCATCAGTCGCGGCCGATGCGGCGTGGCTGATCAGCGCGCCGCTGAGAGCGAAAAAGAGTGCGGAAAATTTCACTATAACGCTCCTTATCAGGCCTGAACCAGCGGACCAGGGTTAGCAAGATAGCGGTTGCGAATCTCATCCGCCGCGAATAATGCGGTGGCACAGACAATCCCGGTGGGGTTGTACGCCAGGTTTTGCGGGAAGCAGCATGCGCCCGTCACGAACACGTTCGGTACATCCCAGCTTTGCAGGAACTTGTTCACCACGCTGGTACGCGGATCGTCGCCCATCACAGCACCACCTGTGGTGTGCGTTGATTGGTAAGGGCGGACATCGTAATGGCTGTTGAGCGTTTTGAAGCCCACTTCATAGTGCTTAGGATTCATCACCTTGACGATCTCCTCGGCCTTATCTTTGATGAAGTTGGTCATCTTCAGCTCGTTCTGCTGCCAGTCGAACGTCATACGCAGCAGTGGTTGGCCGTAGATATCACGGTACGTGGGATCAAGGTCGAGATAGCACTGCTTATACGGCATCACGGAACCGGACGAGCCGACGTTCATGTTGTGCAGATAATTATCTTTGATGGCCTGTTTCCAGCCGGAGCCCCAGCGCGGCGCATCTTTAGGGATACCCATCTGCTGGATGGGACGTCCACCGGAGAAGGCTGCCGAAATGGTGGCACCGCCAACAAAGCCGACTTTGCTGTGATCGAAGTTTTCTGCATTGAAATCATCGATAACGGTAGAGGTTGCACCGGTTGCCGCAAACGGATTGAACCAGTTGTCGTTGTCATAAAACAGCTTGATGCCGCCGGTCATCTGGTAGGCATAGTTTCTGCCCACCACGCCGTCGCCGGTTTGAGGATCATATGGCTTACCGATTTTTGATAGCAGCAGTAAGCGCACATTGTGCAGCTGGAAGGCGCTGAGGATGACCAGGTCAGCCGGTTGCTCGACTTCGTTACCTTGCGCATCGATATAGGTTACGCCGGTGGCTTTTTTGCCGCTGCTGTCGGTATTAACGCGAATCACGTGTGCCTGAGTGCGTAACTCAAAGTTACTAAACGGTTTCAGAGCAGGGATAACACAGCTTTGCGGTGAACCTTTGGAATAGTTGAAGCAACCGAAGCGTTCGCAATAACCACAGTAGTTACACACGCCAAGTTGCACGTTGTAAGGGTTGGTCCAGGGTTCGGTGGTGTTGGCTGCAGGGCACTCAAAGGGGTGATAGCCCAGTTGTTTTGCGGCCTTAGAGAATAACTCGCCGGCATACAGCGTTTTTAACGGTTTGGTGGGATAGCCATTTTTACGTGGAGACTCGAACGGGTTACCCCCTTCGATTTTCTCACCGTTGAGATTACCGACCTGACCCGCTGCACCGCAAATTTTCTCAAACTTATCGAAGTAGGGTTCCATCTCGTCATAAGTGAATGGGTAATCCTGCACCGTCATGTCTTTCGGGATGAAATCAGCCCCGTATTTTTCGATGACCGTGCTGCGCATTTTCAAGTCAGCTTCCAGCGGACGCCACAGCTGACCGTTCCAGTGCGTACCGGCACCACCCACGCCATCACCGGGCAGGAAGGAACCGAAGCGACGATATGGCAGCGCGGTTTCCTGCGTGGTATGGCGAACCGTCACAGTCTCTTTCGAGGCGTTTTGGAACAGTTTTAAACGAATGCCGTAAGTCAGTTCATCGGCAATACGTGGATAAGAGAAGTCGGGGTAGGTATCGCGATTTTCGCCGCGCTCCAGTGCCACTATATTCAAACCAGAACTGGCCAGTTCCATCGCCATGAGCGAACCGGTCCAGCCGAACCCAACGATGACCACATCGACGGGCGCTTTTTTTACTGCCGCCATTACACGCTCCTTTTACTGGAAATGCTGACTGGGCCAAGAGGGTAGGGTTTATTAGGCTGCTGTACGGTATCGACGAAATCCGCACGTGCACCGGGAAAACCAATCATTTTCCACGAGGCCAGCGTTTGGTTGCCGCCGTGAATCGGATCGGCGAGATAACCCTCTTTGGCGTTCTCCAGCAGTTGCTCGAAAAACAGCTTGCCGTGAATGGCATCGTTATGCAGTTTGTCGGCTTCCAGCGCGTGCAAAACCTCTTCCTGTTGCGCCGTTTCCAGTTGATAAAAATCTTTTTGGTACTGCTGCTGACAATGCTGGTCAGCTAAGGCGATGCCTAATCGATAAGTATCGCGTGGCACCAGATGGGATTGGTAACCCATTTCCGGAATCGAATCGGCGAACGGACCTTGCATGTACCACAAGCGACCATAGCCGTAGGGCAATTCCATCTGCTTATCGATAAACACCTGTACACCTTCACTGACGGCGCCAGGGCCGTTGGCATCGGCAGGGATCAGGCGATCCAGCGCGGCGAGCAGAAATTTCCACTCTTTATCGTTGAAGTAAGCGGGAACATAGTCGGATAACACGCCTTGCGGCTTGTCGGCAGCGGGGGAGGAGAGTGACACCACACCGGTACTGGCTGCGGCGGCGAGGGGAATGAGCGAGAGCGATTTTTGTAAAAATCGTCTCCTGCCCGATGGTTGCTCTTCAGGCTTTTTAAGTGACATTGCTAATCTTCCTTACGAAAAACCCACCCTGGGTTGATTTTGTTATAAGTATGTAATTTTTTGTTATTAGAAGATTAATCAGACGTCACAACAGGTTGCAAGCTAAATGTTAGCAGCCTAATCGTTTAGATGTCGTTGAAGGTAAAGTTATGTCAGTGCCTGAAGCGATTCAGCCACAGTGAGCGCAGGGATCGGGAATTCGTTCAATAACAATAGAAAGAGTGGGACTAAAAAGGTAACAAAATGTGAGATCGTGCAAAGGATCCGTCAGAGAAACGGATCCTGTGAAGGAATTTATGGATGAATCAGCCGCGCCAGATGAGATTAGGGCAAGGGCGCTCGGTCAACTGTTTGCCGGTCAGCTTTTCAATCAGCATCAGACGCAGGGCAAAGGGCGAGCGTTTAAACAGGCACAGCAGCGATTTCAGCTCAAAAGCCGGTTTGCTCTGCTCAACCTGGAAGCATTTGCCACAGTCGAGGCAGTTTTTCATGGTGGTCATGTTCACCTCCCGAATGAATAACGACGTAACAGTAAGCATAAACCTGCGATAAACAGCAGGAAAAGGAGTAGCAGCAGATAGGGTGCGTTCATCATTGCCTCCTAAATAAGCTATTCGCTTACATTACGAACAAAGATAGCACTGGCTATACTCTTTAGCCAACACTATTTAGGAAAAATTTGTGCTTATTTGTGCCTGGTTTACAATGAGCGCAGTCAGGCCCGCACCGCAGGTAAAGTGCGGCAGATAATAAAGAGGAAGCTGAATGAGTCGTCGTGCAAAGAGCGCCACCAATACGCCCCAGGGGCCGCTTAAAGATATAGAGGAGCATGTCGAAGGATTTCGCCAGGTGCGCGAAGCGCATCGACGTGAACTTATTGATGACTACGTAGAGTTAATCTCTGATTTGATTCGTGAATTTGGTGAAGCCCGCCAGGTCGATATGGCCGCGCGCCTCGGCGTTTCACAACCCACCGTGGCAAAGATGTTGAAGCGTTTAGGCACAACTGGTCTGGTGGAACAGGTTCCCTATCGCGGCGTTTTTCTGACGGCTGAAGGTGAAAAGCTGGCTGAAGCGAGCCGTGTGCGCCACCACATTGTGGAAACCTTCTTGCTGGCTTTAGGTATTAGCCCGGAAACTGCCCGCCGGGATTCTGAAGGTCTGGAACATCACGTCAGTGATGAAACCCTCGCCGTCTTCCAGAAGTTTTACGAGAGCCGCTAACCTACAAGGCCTTCCGCCATCATGCCCATCGTGCTGCGTTCCTTAATGCGTGATCGTATTTTGCATTTGCTGTTGCTGTTGGGTGTGATTTTATTGCCGCTGGCGGAGTATCGTTGGTCGCAATTGCCTGCCGCCGTTGACTGGCACACTATCATGACGCTCACCGGGCTATTGATGTTGACCAAAGGGCTGGAAAACAGCGGCTATTTTGATGTGCTCGGCGCACGTCTGGTACAGCGCTTTCAACATGAGCGCACGCTGGCGCTGTTTATGGTCTGTGCCGCAGCGCTGCTTTCCACCTTTCTCACCAACGATGTGGCACTTTTTATTCTGGTGCCGCTGACGCTGACGTTGCGCAAATTCTCACGTCTGCCGATTTCCCGACTGATCATTTTTGAAGCGCTGGCGGTGAATGCCGGATCGCTGTTGACGCCGGTGGGCAATCCGCAAAATATTCTGTTATGGAGCCACGGTACGCTCAGCGTGCCGGGATTTATCCTGCAGATGTCACCGCTGGCTGCGGTATTAATGATCAGCCTGATGGCGCTCACCTGGTGGAGTTTTCCCAAACGAACCATCCAGAAGCATGCGCAAAGCGAAGCGCATCAATGGCAAAAACCGTTGTTTATCATCAGCGTGCTGCTCTATCTGGTGTTTATTGTCGCTTTAGAGCTGAAAATGACCGGATGGGCACTGTTATTGGTGGCAGGCTGCTTCCTGATCATGGCGCGCAGCGTATTGATCAGTATTGACTGGAGCTTGTTACTGGTATTTGTCGCGATGTTCATCGATGTGTTTTTACTGATGCATCTTCCCCTGCTGCAACCGTATTTCGCCGCGATAGGTCATTTAAGCGAAGGGGGGTTATATTTGCTGGCGATCGGTCTTTCACAGGTCATCAGTAATGTGCCGGCAACCATTCTTTTGCTGCAAAAAGTGCCGCCCACCGAGGCGCTCGCCTGGGCCGTCAACATTGGCGGGTTTGGCTTGCTGCCGGGTTCATTGGCTAACCTGATTGCGCTGCGTATGGCGCAGGACAGCAAAGTCTGGTGGCGTTTTCACCTGTTTTCTCTGCCCATGCTGGCGTGGTCGATGCTGTGTGGCTGGTTCCTGTTACGCTGGCTACATTAAGCCTGCCATTTTGTTCTGCGCGATGAGCTGACGCGCTGATTATTCAGCGCGTTATCGCACTCAGTGGCAGAAAATGCGTTGATTGTTGGCTTGTGTAAAGTTGTACTGGCATTTGTCAATTTTCGATCTAAGGTTAAGTTGACCGTTTTTGCCCGTGGATCGGGATCACAGCCAGCGATGATAACCTATGAGTGATAACCAAAATCAGCCGCCCGCTCGCGAGCAGCAGGATGCACAGCACGCTTCAGACTCCAGTCTAGAAAACAACGAACCGCAACGTAAACGCCCCGGCAAAAAGCCCCTGATCATTCTTGCCATCGTGGTCGTGATCATGCTGCTGGTGGGACTGTGGTTCTGGTTTACCACGCGCAATATTGAAACCACGGATGATGCCTTTACCGAAGGCGATGCGGTGACTATTGCGCCGAAAGCAGCGGGTTATGTGGTGAAGCTGCTGGTGAGAGACAACCAGCGGGTGAAGCAGGGCGATTTGCTGGTGGAGATCGATCCGCGCGATACCAGTGCCCAACGCGATCAGGCCAAAGCCCAACTCGGTCTGGCGAAGGCGCAACTGCATCAGGCACAGGCGCAATTAGCGCTGTCTCGCGTGCAGTATCCTGCGCAGCGCGATCAGGCGTTAGCCGATCAAGCAAAAGCTCAGGCCAATCTTTTGAATGCGCAGGCGGATTATCGTCGTCAGCGCGGCGTAGATCCTCGCGCGACTTCCCAACGTAACATCGATACTGCGGCCGCGCAGTTGCGCTCCGCTGAAGCACAAATGCAAAGTGCTAAAGCACAGGTCGAAGTGGCTTCACAGGTGCAATTGCAGATTCGTCAGCAGGAAACCAATGTGGAGGCGCGCCAGCAGCAGGTTGAGCAGGCGCAGGCACAGCTCAACACCGCCGAACTGAATCTCTCTTATACCCAAGTGCGCGCCCCCTACGATGGCTTTGTCACCAAGCGTAACGTGCAGGTCGGCACACTGGTACAGGCCGGCACGGCGCTGTTTTCACTGGTGTCGCCGGATATCTGGATCAATGCCAACTTCAAAGAGTCACAGCTGGCACGAATGAATCCCGGTGACAAAGTGGATATCAGTATCGATGCCTGGCCTGATATGAAGCTGGAAGGGCACGTTGATAGCGTGCAGATGGGCTCCGGCTCGCGCTTCTCCACCTTCCCGGCCGAAAATGCCACCGGTAACTATGTGAAAATTGTTCAGCGCGTGCCGGTGAAAATCGTTATCGATAAAGGGTTGGATCCGAATCATCCGCTGCCGCTGGGCCTGTCGGTTGAGCCGAAGGTCACTGTCGAATGAGTGCGAGCGAAAGCTGGCGTCCGGCCAGCAATCCCTGGCTGGTCGCCATCACGGTGACGCTGGCGGTGTTTATGGAAATCCTCGACACCACCATCGTTAACGTGGCGCTGCCGCACATTGCCGGCTCACTCTCTTCCAGTTACGACGAATCCACCTGGGTGCTGACTTCCTATTTGGTAGCCAACGGCATTGTGTTGCCCATTTCCGCCTTCTTTAGCCGCTTGTTTGGGCGTAAACAGTTCTTCCTGATCTGTATTGTCATGTTCACCATCTGCTCGTTCCTGTGCGGTATCGCCACCGAGCTATGGCAAATCATTCTGTTCCGCGTGTTGCAGGGCTTTTTCGGCGGCGGTTTGCAGCCGGTGCAGCAATCGGTGCTCCTCGATTACTTTAAAGCGGAAGATCGTGGCAAAGCTTTTGGTCTCTCGTCGATTGCGATTATCGTTGCGCCAGTGATCGGCCCCACACTCGGCGGCTGGATCACCGATAACTACAGCTGGCGCTGGGTGTTCTTCATTAACATCCCGGTCGGAATTTTAACGGTGCTGGCGATCTATCAGCTGCTGGAAGATCCGCCGTGGGAGCGTAAATGGGCGAAGGGCAAGCTGAAGATCGATTACATCGGCATCAGCTTGATCACCCTTGGACTCGGCTGTTTGCAGGTGTTCCTCGACCGTGGCGAAGATGAAGACTGGTTTGCCTCGCACTTTATTCGCCTGTTTTGCATGCTGGCGGTGATCGGCATTGTCGGCGCTGTCTATTGGTTGCTGTATGCACGTAAACCAGTGGTAGATATCACGGTCATGAAAGATCGTAACTTCTGGGTGGCCGGTTTGCTGATGGCAGGCATGGCGATGATTCTGTATGGCAGTTCGGTGGTACTTCCACAGCTGGCGCAGCAGGATCTGGGCTATACCGCGACCTGGTCTGGGCTGGTACTCTCGCCTGGTGCGATATTGATCGTCCTGACTATTCCGCTGGTGCTGAAGCTGATGCCGATTGTGCAAACACGCTACATCATTGCTTTCGGCTTTACCTGTCTCGCCAGCGCCTTCTTTTATTCCACGACCTTAACGCCGAACGTTGATTTTACCACCCTGGTATTAATGCGCAGTGCGCAATCGATAGGGCTGGGTTTTCTGTTTGTGCCGCTGACTACCATTGCTTTTATTACGGTGCCGCAACGGCTCAATGCGGATGCATCGGCATTGTTTACCATGTTCCGTAATGTGGCGGGATCGATCGGGATTTCACTGGCAACGGCAGGGATTACCGAACGTATGCAGACGCGCTCAGCGAATATGGTGCATAACATGACGCCGCTTAATGAGCCGTTCAACCTGACTTTGCAGCATTGGGCGCAGGCGATTCGCGACTTTACCAGCGCCGTCGGTGATCCACTGACGCTGGCGACCGGTCAGCTGTACAAAGAGATGATTGCGCAGGCGCGTATCCTTGCGTATATCGACGTATTTATGGGTCTGAGTATTGTGGCCTTGCTGTTGATTCCATTTTGTTGGTTGCTTTCGCCGATCAAGAGCGAAGGCAGTGCAGGAGCACACTAAAATGATCACCTCTTCGCGCTTGAGTTTGCTGGCGCTCTCTCTGCTTCTGGCGGGTTGCGCTGTGGGTCCTGATTATCAGCCTCCCCATGCACAGGCACCGGGCAGCTATCGCGATTTACCGTCGCAGGAAGCCTCAAAGCCGCAATCGGCGGCCACCAACCCGCTATGGTGGAAAAGCTTCAATGACCCACAGCTGGATAGCCTGATCGAACGCGCCATCGCAGGTAACTTAACTTTGCAGCAATCGGTGCTGCGCATTGCCGGTGCACGTGAGCAACTGGCACAGGCGCGCGGAGGGCTTTTTCCGTCACTCAATGGTTCAGCCAAAGTGACTCGTCAGCAGTTGGGTTTAAAAGGCTTACTTAAGTCCAACGGGGTTTACGATCAGGTGGACAGTGACGTTGCCAGCCAGCTGAATGGCCTCGATCACTCTGTCACGCTGTACCAGGGTAGCTTTGACGCCAGCTGGGAGCTGGATCTGTGGGGCAAAGTGCGGCGTCAGATGGAAGCCGCAGATGCGCAGCAGCAGGCCGCCATCGAACAGCGCAATGATGCGCTCGTGTCGCTCGAAGCGGAAGTGGCGCGCGCCTATCTGCAACTGCGCGGCGCGCAAGCGGTGCTCAACACGCTGCAGCAGCAAATCGATGTGGCGCAGCAAACCTGGGAACTGACGCAAAGCCAGCAGCGTAACGGCATGGCACCGCTCACCGATGTGGAAAACGCGCGTGCACAGCTGGCCTCGTTGAATGCGCAATTGCCAGGTTATCAATCGCAGGAGCGGCAGGCCATGAATGGCTTAGCGGTTTTGCTGGGCAAAACGCCGGGCGCACTGGATAACGAGTTGATGAGCAGTAAAGCGTTACCCGCGCTGCCGAAAATGGTGGCGGTGGGGATCCCATCCACGCTGGCGCGACGACGTCCGGATATTCGGCAAGCGGAAGCCAATCTGCATGCGCAGACCGCCAACATCGGCGTGTCGGTGGCGGATCTGTTCCCAAGCCTGTCACTGACGGGTCAACTCGGGGTTCGCAACACCGATGCCAGCTATCTGGATGACTGGAGCAGCCATTTCTACAGCATTGGACCCTCGCTCTCCATTCCGATTTTCCAGGGCGGGCGTTTGGTCTCCAGTGTGAAACTGGCGCGCGCGCAGCAGGCCAATGCGGCGCTGGAATATCGCCAGACGGTGCTGACCGCCTTGCAGGATGTCGAGAATGCCCTGGTCAGCTATCGCGCCGATCAGCAGCAGGTGACAGCTTTGGATGAAACCACTGGCGCATTGCAGAGAGCATTTGATCTCGCCAGTGATAGCTACAAGCAGGGGATTTCCACCTTCCTGGATGTGTTGGACGCACAGCGCCAGTTAGCGCAGGCAGAAGCACAATCGACACAGGCACGAATGCAAAGTGCACTGGATTTAGTCGCGTTGTACAAAGCGCTGGGCGGCGGCTGGGAACCTTATCAGAACGTTAATCTGCCTGAATATTCTGTGTTTGGCCCTGCCACCACGGTGCCTTAATCGTAAAAAGGGGCAGTCTGTGGGTTGCCCCAGCATCAGGCATCCCACTCCGCCCATTTTGGAACGAAAATTTTCGTTTTGGATTAAATGCAAATTTCCCTCTGATCACTCTTCACTGATTTACACGCAGCAAAGCCCCTTTTTGTGATCTGCTCCGCATGTAAATGCGGTGTTTATGATCTGTCGCGCAAAATTTAAATTTCATAATTATTCCTGTTGGTTGAAATAAACTATTTTTAAATCTTCTCTCACTGTTAAGGAGTGGATTATGCCGCGGGAAAACTACCTTACCCCCAACAAAGCATCAGGGCCGAACAGCAGCACGCGCACTGAACCCTTTGTGAAGGTGATAGCAATGATTGCCACCTTAGGGGGGTTGCTGTTCGGCTATGACACCGGTGTGATTTCTGGCGCACTGTTATTTATGGGTAACGATCTCCATCTGACACCCTTTACCACGGGGTTGGTCACCAGCAGCCTGCTGTTTGGCGCGGCTTTTGGTGCCCTGGCGTCAGGCCACTTTGCCGCCGCGGCCGGGCGGAGAAAAATCATTCTGGTGCTGGCGGTGATTTTCGCCATTGGCGCAATCGGCACCGCGTTAGCACCTGACGTTGAATGGATGATTTTCTTCCGCCTGGTATTGGGTGTAGCGGTGGGAGGTGCGTCAGCAACGGTTCCGGTGTACATCGCGGAGATGGCGCCCGCCAACAAACGTGGCCAGTTAGTGACCATGCAAGAACTGATGATCGTCTCCGGGCAGATGTTGGCTTACATCTCCAACGCCGGATTTAACGCGGTATGGGGCGGTGATACCACCTGGCGCTGGATGCTGGCGGTCGCGACGGTGCCTGCCGTGCTGCTGTGGTTTGGCATGCTGTTTATGCCCGACTCACCGCGTTGGTATGCGATGAAAGGGCGGTTGGCGGAAGCGCGTCAGGTGCTGGAACGCACGCGAGCTAAACAAGATGTTGAGTGGGAACTCACGGAAATAGAAGAGACCTTAGCTGAAGAGCAACATGAAACGCGCCCACGCCTGCGTGAACTTCGCCAACCCTGGCTGTTTAAATTATTTTTGATTGGCGTGGGGATTGCGGTCATACAGCAGTTAACCGGGGTGAATACCATCATGTATTACGCTCCGACCATGTTAAAAGCCGTGGGCATGAGCGATAACGCAGCATTAATTGCCACCATCGCCAATGGCGTTATTTCGGTATTAATGACTTTCGTTGGTATCTGGCTGCTGGGGCGCATTGGGCGTCGTACCATGACGATGTTGGGACAGTTTGGCTGTACCGCCTGTCTGGTGTTTATTGGTGCCGTCAGTTATTTCATGCCGGAGACGGTAAATGGTCAACCTGATGTACTGCGCAGTTATATGGTGCTGCTGGGAATGCTGATGTTTTTGAGCTTCCAGCAAGGAGCACTCTCACCCGTGACCTGGTTGCTATTGTCTGAAATTTTCCCTACACGTCTGCGTGGGATATTTATGGGCGGCGCCGTGTTTGCTATGTGGATCGCTAATTTCCTTATCTCGCTGATGTTCCCGATCCTGTTGGCATCGGTGGGTTTATCGGGAGCGTTCTTTATTTTTGCGCTAGTCGGAATAGGGGGAGCCATTTTTGTGGTTCGCTATGTACCAGAAACACGAAATCGTTCGCTGGAACAGATCGAGCATTATTTGCACGACTGGCTGTCAAATGAAGAACCGCAACCGCAGTTGACGCACGCTGTGAAGAAAAGCTCGTAACCTGAGGTGACGTTTTATGAGGGTAAAAGCCGGTGCATGCGCTGGCTTTTTATCGTAAAGGGGGATAAAAATGCGATTGTGCTCTCAACTGTAAAAATATAATAATCACCTGTGAAAATAGATTTTTGTCCATAACATTAATCTTCATTAATCTGCTAACACACTTCAGCCAGGCAAGGCATTAGCCGCTAAATGCTTGTTTATCAGCCGGGAATAACCTCTGAAATCGGTACCAGTTCCAGTCGGTGGTACTAAAATGCTGTTGTTAATTCACCGTTAATTAAAGCTTCTCGCTGGGGGGATCGCTCAAATTGTGAATACGTTAATCAGTTAGGAATTATCCGTCCGCATAAATTAATTTATTTTTTTATTTGAATTGGGTAATCTTGCCACTACAGTTTATTTAAACCCCCTTAAGCAAGGACCTTGTGATGAGTGACGCATTTAAAGTTCTGAACAACATTCGCACATTACGTGCGCAGGCTCGTGAACTGCCATTGACCGATCTGGAAGAGATTCTGGAGAAATTAACCGTGGTGGTGACTGAGCGCCGCGACGAAGTTCATGCAGAAGAAGCGCAGAATCGCGAGAAAGAAGAAAAGCTGTCTAAATACCGCGAAATGCTGCTGGCTGACGGTATTGACCCGAACGAATTACTGGGTGCGCTGGAAACCGGTAAAAAACGCGCGAAGCGTGCACCGCGTCCGGCTAAATATTCTTACACCGATGAGAACGGTGAAGAGAAATCATGGACCGGCCAGGGCCGTACCCCAGCAGCGATTAAGAAAGCGCTGGACTCTGGTAAAAGCCTGGACAGCTTCCTGATCAAATAATCTACACAATCCTTGTAAGCGGGAGCCGAAGACCACGTTGTCTTCGGCTTTTTTATTTCTCTATTTGCAACAACGCGTTCAACGCCTTCGCTCGCTGCCCGCAGGCGCAGAGGTGGCGTCCCGGTGCTGCTTTCTGGCATAATGCCCGCTGTTTTTTCCTCCACTGCGTAACAAAGGTCAATGCCGTGTTAGTTTCCAGCAATATTACTATGCAGTTCGGCAGTAAGCCGCTGTTTGAGAATATCTCCGTTAAGTTTGGCGGCGGTAATCGTTACGGTTTAATCGGTGCGAACGGCAGCGGTAAATCGACCTTCATGAAAATACTGGGCGGCGACCTGGTACCGACCAACGGTAATGTTTCACTCGACCCTAACGAGCGTATCGGTAAGTTACGCCAGGACCAATTTGCTTTTGAGCAATTTAGCGTGCTGGATACGGTGATTATGGGGCACGCCGAATTATGGGCGGTGAAGGAAGAGCGCGACCGTATTTATGCTTTGCCAGAAATGAGCGAAGAGGAAGGCTATAAAGTTGCCGACCTGGAAGTCGAATACGGTGAAATGGATGGTTACAGCGCGGAATCTCGTGCCGGTGAATTATTACTGGGCGTGGGTATTCCGGTGGAACAGCATTACGGTCCGATGAGCGAAATCGCACCAGGTTGGAAACTGCGTGTGCTGTTGGCGCAGGCATTATTCTCAAACCCGGATATTTTGCTGCTCGACGAACCGACGAACAACCTGGATATTGATACCATTCGTTGGCTGGAGCAGGTGCTAAACGAACGTAACAGTACCATGATTATCATTTCGCATGACCGTCACTTCCTGAATATGGTGTGTACGCACATGGCGGATCTGGATTACGGCGAGCTGCGCGTGTATCCAGGAAATTATGACGAATATATGACCGCGGCGACGCAAGCGCGTGAACGTTTAATTTCTGATAACGCGAAGAAGAAAGCGCAAATTGCTGACCTGCAATCGTTCGTTAGCCGTTTTAGTGCCAACGCCTCTAAATCGCGTCAGGCTACTTCGCGTGCCAAGCAGATTGATAAAATTAAACTGGATGAAGTTAAGGCGTCCAGCCGTCAGAACCCTTATATCCGTTTTGACCAGGATAAGAAGCTGTTCCGTAATGCGCTGGAAGTTGAGGCACTGACGAAAGGATTCGATAACGGTCCGCTGTTCAGCAAGCTTAATCTGATGGTTGAAGTTGGCGAGAAAGTGGCTATTTTGGGCGCCAACGGTATCGGTAAAACCACGTTGCTGAAAACATTGGTCGGTGAGCTAACGCCTGACAACGGCACCGTGAAATGGTCCGAGAATGCGCTCATTGGTTATTACGCGCAGGATCACGCAGATGATTTCGCCGATGACCTGAGTGTGTTCGACTGGATGAGCCAGTGGAAGCAGGAAGGTGATGACGAGCAAGCGGTGCGCAGTATTCTGGGCCGTCTGCTGTTTGGTCATGATGAAATCAAGAAGCCTGCTAAAGTGCTGTCCGGTGGTGAGAAAGGCCGCATGCTGTTTGGCAAGCTGATGATGCAGAAGCCGAACATCTTGATCATGGATGAACCGACCAACCACCTCGATATGGAATCGATTGAATCGCTTAACCTGGCACTTGAAGGTTACGAAGGCACCCTGATTTTCGTTTCGCATGACCGTGAGTTTGTCAGTTCACTGGCAACCCGCGTGATGGAGATGAAGGGCGATCGCATTATCGACTTCACCGGCAACTACGAAGATTATCTGCGCAGTCAGGGTATCGTTTAAGATCGTTACACCCCTATAGCCTCGTCCGCCGCATCCCAGTGGCGGGCGCTTTACTGTGGCTTGCTATTGCGCCTGTCAGTGTTGCACCTTCAGGCATAAATGGTGGGCCGCTCCGTAAAGACGGCGTGAATACATCCCTGTAGCCTCGACCGCCGCATCCCTGCGGCGAACGCTTTACTCCGGACCCACCATTCCTGCCTTTATCAACATTTGTGCTCTCTTTGGTTAAGGCACTCTGCACGGCTCATCCTGGCACCATAGGTGGTTTAAACAGCAGCACCCCAGGTTATAGGGAAGATAAGGTTCGCCCGAAGAGCAAAGCGTCTGGGCCAGGGATGGCCCAGCCGATCGGCATGGATGCCGGTTTCCTTTGCGATCGGGCGGACCTTATCTGACCCTGCGCCCGACCTTCAGCGAAAAAAAAACCAAACAAACGTACATCTAACCATGTAGATGTGACCGCCGCATCCCAGTGGCGGGCGCTTTACCCTGGTTTGCTATTTAGCCTGTAAGTGTTGCACCTTCAGGCATAAATGGTGGGTCGCTCCGTAAAGACGGCGTGAATACATCCCTGTAGCCTCGACCGCCGCATCCCTGCGGCGAACGCTTTACTCCGGACCCACCATTCCTGCCTTTATCAACATTTGTACTCTCTGTTGGTTAATTCAACTAGCATGGCCTATCCGGTTAAAACAGCAGCACCCCAGGTTATAGGGAAGATAAGGTTCGCCCGAAGAGCAAAGCGTCTGGGCCATGGATGGCCCAGCCGATCGGCATGGATGCCGGTTTCCTTTGCGATCGGGCGGACCTTATCTGACCCTGCACCTGACCTTCAGCGAAACCCGCGAAACTCCCCAAACCAGCCAAACCAGCCAAACCAGCCAAACCAGCCAAACCAGCCAAATCGGCTAAACCAGCCAAATCGGCTAAACCAGCCAAACTACCCAATCTGCCCAATATTCACATACTGGGTTTCCAGGTACTCCTCCAGCCCAACATCCGCGCCCTCGCGCCCTAATCCTGAGGCTTTCACGCCACCAAACGGCGCCACTTCTGTGGAGATAATCCCTTCGTTAACGCCGACCATGCCGCTCTCTAGTTGCGGAGTGACGCGCAGCGCCCGCGCCAGATCACGGGTAAACAGATAGGCGGCAAGGCCATAAGGCGTATTATTGGCGCGCTCAATCACTTCCTGTTCCGTACGGAATCGGAAGCAGGCGGCAACCGGGCCGAAAGTCTCTTCGTGCGCCAGACGCATCTGTTCATTGGCATCGGCCAGCACCGTGGGCTGATAAAAGCTGCCACCCAATGCATGACGCTCCCCGCCGCAAACCAAACGCGCACCGTGCTGCAAGGCATCCTGCACATGCGCTTCGACCTTCTCCATGGCTCGCTGATGAATCAGTGGCCCCTGCTGTGCGCCTGGTGTCAGGCCCGGTGCGACTTTCAACGCGTTAGCCGCCGCAGCCAGTTTGGTGACGAATTGATCATACACGCCATCCTGCACGTAAAAGCGGTTCACGCAGATGCAGGTCTGTCCGCTGTTGCGGAATTTGGCGGCCATGGCGCTTTCGATTGCGGCATCAATATCGGCATCATCGAACACGATAAACGGTGCATTACCGCCCAGCTCCAGCGACAACTTCTTCACTGAACTCGCGGCATCACGCATCAGCAACTGGCCAACGGCCGTAGAGCCGGTGAAGGAAATTTTCCGTACCGTATCGTGGTGCGTCAGCGTGTGGCCAATCTCCACCGTTTCCCCGCTCACCGCATTCAGCACGCCAGACGGAACGCCAGCCTGTTCCGCCAGCACCAACAGGGCAAAGGCTGACAGCGGTGTCTCATTCGCCGGCTTCACAATCGCGGTACAACCGGCGGCTAGCGCCGGGCCCAGCTTGCGCGTCAACATCGCCAGCGGGAAATTCCATGGCGTTATCGCGGCGACCACGCCCACGGGCTGTTTCAGCGTCAGGATCAGATTTCCGGCCTTGGTTGAAGGGATCGTCTTGCCGTTGGCACGCTTGCCTTCCTCGGCAAACCATTCAATAAAACTGGCGGCGTAAAGCACTTCGCCACGCGCTTCTGCCAGCACTTTTCCTTGTTCCTGTACCACCAACTGCGCCAGCGCTTCCTGATTCTCGAGAATCAATTGATACCAGCGCTGTAAGATCGCTGCACGCGCTTTGGCGGTTAAGGCACGCCAGGCGGGTAGGGCGGCGGCGGCGGCATCAATCGCGCGGGTGGTTTCCGCCGCGCCAACGTTGGCCACCTGCGCCACCACGCTGTTGTCAGCGGGATTGATCACATCATAAGTGCGATCGCTTTCCAGCCATTGTCCATTGCAATACCAGCCGGTACGCAGCAGTGAAGATGTCATGCGATATTCCTTGCAGATTGAAGTGAGTTATCCGTAAACACCGTGCGCGCAGCACGACTATGACGGGCGATACGTTTACCTGCGGTGTAATCGTTGATCACGTCGCACGGCGTATAGTTGCGTTCCAGTTCGAAGCGCTCCTCGCTATCCAGCGGGGTATGCAGTGCAGCAATCGCGCTATCCAGTTGGGCAACGCTGTCTGCGCCTACCAGCATCGAATCCACACCCGGATGGGACAACACCCAGGCCTGAGCAATCTGCGCACTGGTCAACCCGCGCGCGGCGGCAACACGGCCAACGGATTCCGCAATCTGGATCGAGGCTTCATCGGCATACATTTCACGCGTGAAAAAATCAGTTTGATTGCGGATGGATTGCGCATCGCCACTCAACAGCCCGCGCGCCAGTGGGCTAAACACGGAAACGCCCAGCCCCTGATCACGGCAGAACGGCATCATTTCGCGTTCCTCCTCGCGGTAAGCGCAGTTCAGCTGCAGTTGCATATTGATCGGTTTCACAAACCCGTTGCGTTCGCAGCACCACAAAATCTTCGCCAGTTGCCAGCAATACATGGTGGAAACGCCGACGTAGCGTGCTTTGCCGCTACGCACGATGCTGTTCATCGCTTCCCACGTCTCTTCGATTGGCGTGTTCACGTCGAAGTAGTGCAGCATGTAGATATCAACATAGTCGGTGCCAAGACGGCGCAGACTGCCATCAATACTGTCGAGAATGTGCTTACGCGAGTGGCCCTGATTGTTCTGACCTCCGCCAAGGGGATAACCGACTTTGGTGGTCAGCACCAGTTCATCACGCTGGGCGATACGTTTTAAAACGCGGCCTACCACTTCTTCACCGGCACCGCTGGAGTAGAAATCGGCCAGATCGATAAAGTTAATCCCGCTCTCCAGCGCGTGACGAATAATCGGCTCGCTTTGTGCCTCGTCAAAAATCCACGGTTTCCAGCTCTTGCTGCCCATATTCATGGTGCCGAGGCAAAGACGCGACACCTGTAAACCACTGTGGCCCAGTTTGATGTATTCCATGCTGCAACTCCTGCTACTTCGGG
Organism: Pantoea sp. C8B4; assembly: GCF_051336905.1. Classification (NCBI taxonomy): domain Bacteria; kingdom Pseudomonadati; phylum Pseudomonadota; class Gammaproteobacteria; order Enterobacterales; family Erwiniaceae; genus Pantoea; species Pantoea sp. C8B4. Next base: position 181,121 of record NZ_JBGMNK010000008.1, on the reverse strand, counting down.
GAATAAAAGGGATTGCCCAACTCGGGCAGGGCATTGATTAACTGCTGACGTCCTGGCAGCTTCTCCATGGCCGCTTCTATCGCCACCTTGCAGGCGCGATAGTTATTAGCAAACACTTCATCGAGATCGGTACAGCCCGGATTCACCCAGTTAGCAGTGACAATGCACCACTCATCTTCGGCTTCCGGTGGCAACGTGCCTTGCAACTGCGCCTCGGTTACGGCTTTGGCAATCGCTGCCTGTGAAGCACCCCAGGTGGCGTTGCCGTGCAGATCGCTACTGATAGCGGCTTTGTTGACATACAGCGTCATCGGTTTGGCTGGCACGTTAGGCTTGATCACCACCATAAATGGGCAGTGGCCCTGGGAAGGCGTCGCCAGGCTGGTGGAGAAGGCCTGACCTACCACGCCGCTGCGCGGTCCAATCATGATATTGATATGCGAAGCGTTAACGCCGTCGCCTGCAAAGCCTTCACCGATATACATTTCCATCATTGCCTCCAGTTACAGATGTTGTGTTGAAGTTGAAGCGTTAGGGCTGAGCGCTTTATCTACCGTCGGGGTCTCTTGAGAAGCGTCAGTGAGCGTCAGACCTTTGGTTTCGGGTGCCCAGGCGATGGACACCAGCGCGCCGAGCACCAGAATGGCCGCCAGCAAACCCATGGTGCCGGCGATGCCGTAATTGACGATGGCGAGTGGCAGCAGCAGCGTACCCACCGCCGAGCCCAGTCGGCTCATCGAGGTGGCGAAACCTACGCCGCGAGATCGCACATCGGTAGGGAAGCTCTCCGCCGGGAACACGCCCACCAGGTTGCTCACTGCCGACATAATCAGCGTGAAAGCGGCAAACAGCAGAATCAGCCAGATACCGGGACTGGTGTGCAGCAGGCTCAGCAGCAGCAAACTGGCCGCAAGGAAAATAAAGGAACCGATCAGGAAGCCTCGGCGCGAGCACATCGCCGTGAGCACGATGCCCAGCACGGCACCTACCAGCAGCAGACCGCTTAGCAGCAGGTCGGTGGCAAAGCCTTGATCAAGACCCATCTCGCGCAGGATGGCGGGCAGGAAGGTGTAGATGGCGAAATAAGGGATCACCAGACAGACAAAGAACAGGCAGTTAAAGGCGGTACGGCGACGATAGCGCGGGCGGAAAAGTGCGCTCAGGCTGCCATCCTGCTCCTGCTGTTTCTCTTCCTGTAATGTGACGTGTGAGCCAAACAAACGATGAACGATGGCCATGGCTTCCTCTCGACGGCCACGACGTAATAGCCAGCGCGGGGATTCCGGCGTACCAATACGCAACAGCAAGATCGCCAAAGCCGGTAGAGCAGAGGACGCGAGTAACCAGCGCCAGCCATCAACGTGTGCCTGCAGTGCCAGATGTCCAGCAAAGCTGGCGGCGACATAGCCGACAGTCCACAGCACGCTGAAGGCCCCTAACAGTACGCCGCGATGTTTGCGCGGGGCAAACTCCGCCAGAATGGTATGACCGACCGAGAAGTCACCGCCTAAGCCGAAGCCAATCAGCACGCGCAGCAGGAACAGTTGCTCTGCTGACTGGGCAAAAAACTGCATACCAGATGCGAGGGTAATCAGGATAAAGCTAAAGCAGAAAATCTTTTGGCGGCCGACGCTGTCGGCGATCCAACCGAGAATCAGGCTACCGAGAAATAACCCGATCAACGCCGAGCTGCCAATCATGCCTTGCCAGAAAGGCGTGAGTGACATTTGCGGCGTCATCTGTGTCAGCGCAAAGCCAACGGAACCGAGAATGTAGCCATCGGTGAGATGCGCACCGAAGGTGAGCCCGGTGATTTTGAGGTGAAAGCGATTTAAGGGTACATCATCCATCAGAGTCGTTTGCGTCATGTTCCTTCCTCCTTCGGGGAGAGATGGTTGTTATTTTATTGTTATCTGGATGAGAAATTACTGTGGCATTGGAGCCGGGGGCAGGCCAGTGCGAAAAAGTCATACCCCTATTCCGCAATTTCCTGTGATTGCACTCAAAAATTTAGGTTTACGTTCTCCGTTACCGTCTGGGTTGTGGTTAGATTGGCGCGATGTTTTACCGCCTGGCTGCTGGAGTCAGAATGAGAAAGTTGCCTTCACTCAGTATGTTACGGCTGTTCGAAGAGACCTGTCGTACGCTGAGCTTCAGTAAAGCCGCCGATGCCTTGTTCATGACGCAGAGCGCCGCCAGCCGCCAGATGCGCCAGCTGGAAACCTTCCTTGGGAAAGATCTGTTCGTTCGTAGCCACAGCGGATTGATGCTGACGCCGGAAGCCATCCAGCTTTTGCCAGTGGTTCGTCAGTCGCTGGATCTGCTGGAAGAGGGCGTACGCAGCGTGCAGCAACACAACCCCCGTCAACACCTGCGTTTACAGGTCGCCCCTACGTTTGCCACGCGCTGGTTAGCGCCGCGTCTGGTGTCATTGCGTCAACAGCATCGTCAGTTGCAAATCATGCTGATCAGTGAAGCGCGGCAGAAATACAGCGACTTCGATTGCGCGATTCGTTTTGGCTCGCAGCAGGATGCGCAAGAGGCAGGCGCGGAAGGAGAATGGCTGTGTCATGAAACGCTGGTGCTGGTGGGCAGTCCGCTGCTGATGCTGGATGGCATCTGGCCAGATATCAGCCTGATGCCGCAGTTGCACGTGTTGAATGGCGACAGTCGGCTGGATAATTGGTCGCGCTGGTATCAGGCCTGCGGTGAAACTGCACCACTGGAAGATAACGGATTAGCGTTCAGTACGCAGGATCAGGTGATTAATGCCTGTGTCACTGGCGCAGGTTTTGCCGTGCTGGATCGTGCCATGGTGCGTAACGAACTGAACAGCGGCGTGTTGGTTCAAATCTCGCCGCAATTGCTTTCCAGCGCCAATGGCTACTGGCTGGAGGTGCCATTCGGCAAACAGATGTTGCCACGCGTGGCGGTATTTCGGGATTGGCTGCTGGCGGAGATGCAACGTTTCAACGCTGCCACGCCTGCAGCCAGCGTTATCCTTTAGTGAACAGGTGGGTATGTGGTGGATTTAGTTGAATTGTTAAAGAGCTCGCCGGTGGTTGCCGCTGTCAAAGATGCCCAAAGCCTGCAACAGGCGATTGACTCACCTTGCCAGGTGGTGTCGGTGTTGTATGGCAACATATGCAATATCGGGCGCATTGTCGGACAGATAAAACAGGCCGGGAAAATTGCCTTTGTACACGTCGATTTGCTGGAAGGCAGTTCACGCCAGGAAGTGGTGATCCAGTTCCTGAAAATCGTGACGCAGGCTGATGGCATCATCAGTACCAAACCCGCGATGCTGAAAGCCGCACGGCAGCATGGTTTCTGGGCAATCCATCGCCTGTTCGTGCTGGATTCCATCTCCTTCAACAACATTGATAAACAAGTGGCGCAGTCGCAGCCCGACATTGTGGAGATCCTGCCAGGCTGTATGCCGAAGGTGCTGGGCTGGATCACCGAGCGCATCAGTCAACCGATCATTGCCGGCGGACTGGTATGCGACGAAGAGGATGCACAGCGGGCATTAGCGGCGGGTGCGCTGGCCGTCTCCACCACCAACGCTGGCGTCTGGCCATTGGCGCAGCGACGCTAAGCCTCCGCGAGTGGGCTAAGGCGCTTTAGCAGGGGATCGAGCGCGCGATGAAGTTGCTGGTAAACCTGCTGATTCAGTTGCTGATACAGCGCATGATGGCGAGCATTCGGCAGGAATGTCTCGCCGGTTTTCACCAGCGCGGCCACGCCTTCCTGATAACTTTGCCACACACCCAATGCCATGCCCGCATTGAGGGCACAGCCAATAGCGGCGGAGCTACGCATCGCATTGCGGCGGGCAGGCACACCAAAGATATCGGCGAACAGTTGCATAAACAGATCGCTGTTGGCACCGCCGCCGGAAATCACTAACTGTGTCAGCGGGCGATCCAGCGCCTGCATCATCGGGTCCAGATGGTTTTTCATGGTGAACACGATGCCTTCCAGCAGAGAACGGAACAGGTGCGCGCGGGTGTGGCGACCATCAAAACCGATGATCGCCCCTTTGCGCCACGGTGCTTCGGCCGGTGCGGACCAATCGTGCAGCGTGATGAGTCCATCGCTGCCGGCCGGAACCACACTGGCTTCAGCGCCGAGCAGGGTTTCAATATCCACACCGGTGTCCTGTGCATCCTGCAGTGCCGCCGCGCCAAACTGATCGCGGAACCAACTCACCGTCCACATCCCTCGCCGAACGCCCATGCACTCGTAGAGAAAATGGCCCGGCAACGCAGCCTGGAACGGCCAGAAGTGTTCGCTGGCGTGCGGTTGCGCGTCACCATGCACCATCGCCCCAATGTAGGTGCCCAGTGAAATCAGCGCTTCGCCCTGAGCCAGTGCGCCAGCACCTAAGGCTTCCACCGCTTTGTCATGGGCGGTTGCGATAATCGGTAAGCCCAGCGGTAAACCGCTCGCCCGCGCGGCGGTTGAGGTGACCTCGCCCAGCATTTCGCCGGGGCGCACCACATCAAATAGCTGCTCCCGGCGCACATGGCAGCTCGTCATTTTGTTGTCGTCCCACGTCTGGCGTGCATCATCCATCGGCCAGCAGCCAATGTAGTTGGCGCTAGTATCGCGCGCCTGGCCTGTCAGGCGATGGGTGATATAGCCTGACGTGGTGGTGACCCAGCGCACTTCACCGTATTCTGGCTCGGGTTGATAAGGCTGATTGAGCCGTACATCCATCCAGTTGATCACCGGCCAGGCCAGTTCACCATCCTGACGCATCAGCACCCGGCAGCAGCGGATCACGCACAGTCCAGCAGCCAGCAGCTGATGATCCTGACCACCGAACTGATGGAAACGCGTCATCGCCGCACGGCAGGCTTGTTGGACCGAGTACCAAAGATCGTCATCAGGATGCTCAGCACGATTTGGCTGAGGGATCTCCAGCGCACGTAGCGGCTGCTGTGCACTGCACATCACCTCTCCGTCGGTACGGAAAATCACCACTTTGGCACTCTGTGTGCCGACATCAATTCCCATCAAATAACGCGCAGACATATCAGACTCCTTTTAATGGCGCGGCGTGACCAGCAGGTGAGCCCCGCTTGATCTGGCTAATCAGTAACGCGGTAAACAACAGCACCAGCAGGCTGGCGCAGCCCCCCATGACCCACATGTTGCGATAGGCAAGCGCAGGCGGCAGCGTATCCTGCCAGTAACCCACCAATGGATAGACGAACACATCGGGTAAGAAGCCAATGACTGAGCAAATACCAATGGTGGTGCCGAGGATCTGCTTCGGGGTATTCACTTCGCCGATGCAGGCAAAATAGAGGCCGCGTGAGGCGTAACAGGTGAATCCCATCAATAAGATCAGGCCAATCGCCAGTGCCAGGCTGAGCGGGGATTGTGTGACGACATACAGCAAGGCAATCACGCACAGGCAGAGCCCAGACAGGAACTGGATCACACGCGTTGGCGAACGCCAGCGGCTGTAACTGGTGACCATGCCGCCCAGCGGACCGCAGATGGCGCGGAACACTTTGTTGATGATGATGCCCATGTAGCTGGCAGCCACTAATGACATGCCATAGATTTCGGACAGATAGTTGGTGGAGTAGCTGAGGATGGCGTAAATGGTGTAAACGCCAAAAATGATCATGCTGCAGTACCAGGTGGTGGGCATTTTCAGCACGCGAAGTGCATGCTGCAGACTAAAGGCTGATGATTGCTCCTCATCCTGCTGGGCAAAACCGTCGCTCACCAAAAACCAGCAGGCAATGCCGAGCGCCACATAGGTCCCACTGTAAATCAGGATCACCGCTTTCAGGCTATTAGGATCGTCAGGATGGAATTGAGCAAATACCCAGACGGTAAACAGCGCCAAACCCATCACGCCGACGCCGCGCAGGCCCTCCATCCAACCCATAATTTTGCCTTGCTCTTCACGTGTGCCCAGCAGTGAAGCCGCTTTGATCGATACTGCCCACAACAGCAGAATGGTGGTGATGGCGAAGGCGACCTGAATCAGCAGCATCGCCCACAACGGCGGGTAAGTGGCCATAATGGCACCCAAAATACCGGTGGCAATCATGGCGCAGGACATCACTTTACGATGGGAGAATTTGTCGGAAATTAAGCCGCCGGGGGCATAAAGTAAAATAGCGGTAATACCAAAGGTGCTCATAATAACGCCGATTTCGGTATTCGAAAATCCCATGAATTTCGCCATCGGGATTTGATAGATATAACGTAAATACGCCAAATCAAAACTAATGCCACCGCTGATGCTAATAACCGCTAATGTTAACCAACGGATTGAGTTTTTGGTTTGCATCTTCGCCCCCAAATTAGAAACAAAAAAAAGAGAAAAGCGTCCTTTCCGCAATTGCAGAAAGTTACTTTTCTCTTGGTCTCAGACAGTAACGGGGAGCATTTTTAGCATGACAACTTGCCATAACGTTGTGAAGGAAGTCACAGAATGGCGTTATTAAACTGACTCGGTTTATTCTTATATATTTTTTGCCTGGATATTTAATCTGCTGCTTATTCCAGCACCTTAGTGTGAACGGATTTTTTTGTGATTGCGATCGCTTTTTATTTCGAAATACCCATGCTAGCGTAATACCCAGTTACTCGAGATCTGGAGAAAAGTAACTCCTTCGCTTTACTGCGAAGGAGCTTGCTTTTCTCCTTTTTTTTGCCCGTTATTCAGACCAGGAGATGGAATCATGACGGAATCGCTGGATACATTTTCACTCGATTTCTTTTCGCTGCGAGGGCAGTGCGCCATTGTCACTGGCGGTAACACGGGTTTGGGCCAGGCCTTTGCCGTCGCGCTGGCGAAAGCGGGTGCCAATGTCTTTATTCCCGACCTGGCGCCTGCCAATCCAGAGACAAAGCAACTGATTGAAAAACAGGGTGTTCGTGCAGAGTTTATGCAAGCGGATATCACCCAGGCCGGCGAACCGGCGCGCATTGTCGCGGAGTGTCTGGAGCGCTTTGGTCGACTGGATATTTTGGTCAACAATGCCGGCATCTGTAAGCTCAACAAGGTGCTGGATTTCGGTCGTGAAGATTGGGATCCCATGATCTCGGTGAATCTCACCGCTGCCTTTGAGATGAGTCATCAGGCGGCAAAAATCATGGTGCCGCAGCAGAGCGGTAAAATTATTAATATTTGTTCGCTCTTTTCCTGGCTGGGTGGTCAATGGTCACCGGCTTATTCCGCCACCAAACATGCACTGGCCGGTTTAACCAAATCTTATTGTGATGAACTGGGGCAATACAATATTCAGGTCAACGGTATCGCGCCTGGCTATTACGCAACGGCCATCACGACTGCGACTCGCAGTAATCCCGAAACGAATCAACGGGTGCTGGATCATATTCCGGCGAATCGTTGGGGAGATACGCAAGATTTAATGGGTGCGATGGTGTATTTAGCCAGCCGTGCTTCGAATTACGTCAACGGCCATTTATTGGTTGTCGATGGTGGATATCGGGTTCGTTAATTAATCATATTTGTTGAGAGGAAGAATATTATGACGCTTTCACGTGAAGCCATTGTCGAGCAGTTAAAAGAGATCGTTGGCCCACAACAGGTCGTGACCGACGAAGCTGAATTAAAGCGCAGCAGTCATGACCGTTTTCGTAAATATGCCGATATTCACGGTGTTTACACCTTGCCGATCCCGGCTGCGGTGGTAAAACTGCAAAGTACACAGCAGGTTTCGGATGTCTTAGCTTTTATGAATCGCCACCACATCAATGGCGTACCACGAACCGGTGCATCGGCTACGGAAGGGGGGCTGGAAACCGCCGCGCCAAACTCGGTGGTGCTGGATGGATCCAGTATGAATCAGGTCATTAAGATCGATATCGAAAACATGCAGGTCACTGCACAGTGCGGCGTCACGCTGGAAGTGCTGGAAAACCAACTGCGGGCACAGGGTTACACCACGGGTCACTCGCCGCAGTCGAAACCGCTGGCGCAAATGGGCGGTCTGGTGGCGACGCGCAGTATTGGTCAATTCTCGACGCTGTATGGCGCGATTGAAGATATGGTGGTGGGGCTGGAAGCCGTATTTCCGAATGGCGACATCACTCGCATCAAAAACGTGCCGCGTCGTGCAGCGGGGCCGGATATTCGCCATGTGATTATCGGCAATGAAGGTGCGCTGTGTTACATCACGGAAGTCACGGTAAAAATATTCAAATATCAGCCGGAAAATAATCGCTTCTACGGCTATCTGCTGGACTCAATGCAGACCGGTTTCGCCATCCTGCGTGAAGTGATGGTAGACGGCTATCGTCCTTCAATTGCTCGTCTTTACGATCCGGAAGATGCGAAGCAGCACTTCAGCCATTTCTCGAAAGACAAGTGTGTGCTGATCTTTATGGCAGAAGGCTCGGCGGGCATTAGCGAAGCCACAGGTAATGGCATTGCAGCGATCGTGGCCAAACATCGCGAGTGCCAGCAGGTGGACAGCCAGTTGATCCAGACCTGGTTTGAGCACCTCAACTGGGGCCCGGAGAAGGTACAGGCGGAGCGTGATTTCATCCAGCGTACCGGCAACATGGGCTTTACCACGGAAGTGTCCGGTGACTGGTCAACGATTAACGCTATCTATGAAAATGTCCTGAAGCGTATTCGCACTGAATTCCCACATGCCAAAGACATCACCATGCTGGGCGGTCACTCCTCGCACAGTTACATCAACGGCACCAATATGTACTTCGTTTACGATTACAACGTGGTGGATTGCCGTCCTGAAGAGGAGATGGCGAAATATCACGTACCGCTGAATGGCATGATCGTGGAGGAGACGTTGAAGCTTGGCGGTTCCATGGTGCATCACCACGGTATCGGTAAGCATCGTGTGCAGTGGGCGAAGCAAGAACATGGCAGCGCATGGCCCATCTTGCAGGCGTTGAAAACCGCGTTTGACCCGAACGGGATCATGAATAAAGGCACCATCTTCCCGCAGGAGTAAAACCACAAGGTGCGCAGCCATGCGCACCTTGATTATTTCTGGCCGCACACCTCGCAATGCCTGTCCTGCATCACCTTCATGCTACGGAATTCTGCACTCATCGCGTCATAGATCAACAAGCGTGAACGGGCAGGTTGCCCTAGCGCGGTCAGCACTTTTATGGCCTCTAAAGCTTGCATCGCACCAATGACACCGACCAACGGCGCCAGCACGCCGGCTTCCACGCAGCTTAATGTCTGATCGCCAAACATGCGGCTAATACAGCGATAACACGGCTCGTCCTGCTGCCAGGTAAACACGCTGAGTTGACCTTCCATACGAATGGCCGCACCGGAAATCAGCGGCACCTTGTGCTGGAAACACAGACGATTGATCTGTTCACGCGCACTGACGTTATCAGTACAGTCCAGCACCGCATCATGGCGCGCGATCAGGGCGCTGAGTTGGGCATCATCCAGCTGTGCATCAATCGCTTCAAGCTGGCAATAAGGATTCATCGCCGACAGTTGCTGACGCGCAGACTCCACCTTGGGCAGACCGAGGGTGGCATCACTGTGCAGAATCTGGCGCTGCAGGTTACTCAGGCTTACGGTGTCGAAATCCAGCAAGGTAAGATGGCCCACGCCAGCCGAAGCAAGATAGGGTGCAGCAGCACAGCCGAGTCCGCCGAGTCCGACGAGCAAAACGCGCGAGGCTTTAAGCTTCTCCTGACCGTCAAAATCAAAATCCCGCAGTATGATCTGACGGTTGTAACGCAGCATCTCCTCATGGCTCAGTTCGACGCTCATTAGCCCTCCAGCAGGCTATTGAAAACTTCAACCTCAACCCATTCGCCGGGCTCCACATCCGCACGATCGCGGTCGAGCACAATAAAGCAGTCGGCCAGGGCGAAAGAGCTAAACACGTGCGAACCCTGGGCGCCGGTGCTGCGGACTTCCAGTACGCCGTCTTCACCACGACTGAGAATGCCGCGCTGAAAATCGAGGCGGCCAGGCGATTTTTTCAAACGCTGAATGGCGCGAGCGCGTTGGCGCAGCGGCATAATGCGCGTGGTCTGGCCGGTGAGGGTCGCCAGAAGCGGTTGCACCAGCTGATAGAAGGTCACGGCGGCTGAAACGGGATTGCCAGGCAGGCCGCAGAACCAGCTGTTCGCTAAACGGCCAAAAGCGAACGGTTTGCCCGGCTTCATCGCCAGTTTCCAGAAGGTAATCACGCCTAACTCTTCCAGCATCGCTTTGGTGAAATCCGCCTCGCCGACGGACACGCCGCCGGTACTGATCACCACATCCGCCTGACGATCGGCCTCGCTGAACGCCTGGCGCAGCGCCTCGGGATCGTCCGCAATCACGCCCAAATCGATCACTTCGCAGCCCAGTTTGTTGAGCATCAACGAAACGGTAAAGCGGTTGGTGTCGTAGATTTGCCCGTCAGCCAAAGGCTGGCCCACCGCCTGCAATTCATCGCCGGTGGAGAAAATCGCCACGCGCAGTTTGCGCAGCACGCTCACTTCGGCAATCCCCAGTGAAGCCAGCAGCGGCAACTCGGCGGCACCGAGGCGAACCCCCGCCTCCAGCACCTGTTTGCCAGCCTGAATGTCTTCACCAATACGGCGGATATTTTGCCCGGGTGTCACGGCGGCGGTGAGGGCGATGCCACCCGCACGCTGTTCGGTTTGCTCCTGCATCACCACCGCATCGCAACCAGCCGGAATCGGCGCACCGGTCATAATACGAATCACGCTGCCAGCGGGCCATTCGCCGTTGAACGGTGCACCGGCAAAAGCTTTGCCCGCAACGGGAAACACATGTTCTGGCGAGATATCGCTGAGACGTAGGGCATAACCGTCCATTGCGGAATTATCGAACGGTGGCACATCCAGCGGGGAAGTGACCGGTTTTGCCGTGATGCGTCCTGCCGCTTCAAACAGCGAGACGCTGAGGCAATCGCTGATGGGGGTAAGCTGTTGCAGCATTTTTTGCTGCGCGTCTTCGAGGGAGATTAATCCTGCGGTGAAAGGTTCCATGTCTGTCTCTGCGTGATGAATTTCAGATGCTGCCTATTATGGTGGCATTTGTCTGCCGAGTCACATGCGACTAAAAAAGCATAATCCACATTAAAAGGTTATGACCGGAGATACACTTTCTGCTTTACAAGCCGGGAGTGCCTTTCTATAGTCGAAAATTGCCAAAAAAAGATGAAAACCATTCTAAATCAGTGTTTTTGGCTCTGATTTCCTGACAGGGTACCGGTTATGGCTAAAGCAGTTATCGCAATTCACGGCGGTGCGGGCGCAATCACGCGTGCCGCCATGAGCGCCGAAAAAGAGCAGCACTATCGTCAGCAACTGAACGCAATCGTTACCGCAGGCCAGCAGATTTTGGCTGCAGGCGGCAGTGCGCTGGATGCGGTGACCGAGGCGGTACGGTTGCTAGAGGAGTGCCCACTGTTCAACGCAGGCAAAGGCGCGGTGTTTACCCATCAGGGCACCCACGAACTCGATGCCAGCATTATGGATGGTCGTACCCTTGATGTCGGTGCGGTGGCGGGCGTGAATCACATTCGTAACCCGATTCTGGCGGCGCGTAAAGTGATGGAAAATAGCCCTCACGTGCTGTTTATCGGTGCGGGGGCAGAAGCCTTTGCCGCAGAACAGGGGCTGGAACAGGTTGCACCGGATTTCTTCTCCACGCCTGAACGCTGGGAGCAATTACAGCGTGCGCTGAGCAGCCAGCAGATGGTGCTCGATCATGATGGCGCCGCGCAAAGTCACAGCGACGATCCGCTCGACCCCGATCGCAAATTCGGCACCGTGGGTGCCGTGGCGCTCGATCTTCAGGGTAATCTGGCCGCGGCGACCTCAACCGGCGGTATGACCAACAAGCAGGTCGGGCGCGTGGGTGATTCCCCGCTCGTCGGTGCGGGCTGCTACGCTAATAATGAAACTGTGGCGGTCTCTTGTACCGGCACCGGTGAAGTGTTTATTCGTACTCTGGCAGCGTATGACGTTTCTGCACAGATGGAGTACGGTGGCCGTAGCCTGCAGCAAGCCACCGCCAACGTGATTCATGACAAAGTGCAGGAGCTGGAAGGCAGCGGCGGGCTGATTGCCGTCGACAGCCACGGCAATGTGGCGCTGCCCTTCAACAGCGAAGGGATGTATCGGGGATTCGCCTATGTCGGTGGCGAAGTCGAGGTAGCGATTTACCGCGATAGCTAAGGAGCAGGCATGACGCAGCAGCATCAGCAGTTTGCACCCGAGCAGGTTTTGGCGGTGCGTGACCTCAACGTACGGTTTGAGCATGAAGGGCGAATCACCGAAGCGGTTCGTCACCTGTCGCTGGATTTGCATCGTGGGGAAACGCTGGCACTGGTTGGCGAATCCGGTTCGGGCAAATCGGTCACGTCGCTGGCGCTGATGCGCTTGATTCAGCAGGCGGGCGGCGATGTCAGTGGTGATATCCGCCTGCGTCGACGTAACGGCGAGGTGCTGGATGTGATGCACGCCACCGCCAGCCAGATGCGCAAAGTGCGCGGTGCCGATATGGCGATGATTTTCCAGGAGCCAATGACCTCACTCAACCCGGTTTTCACCGTGGGTGAGCAGATCGCCGAATCCATCCGTTTACATCAGGGCAAAAGCCACCAGCAAGCGCAGGCCGAAGCACGGCGTATGCTGGATCTGGTGCGCATCCCTGAAGCCCATAATGTGTTATCGCGTTTTCCGCATCAACTCTCTGGCGGCATGCGTCAACGCGTGATGATTGCCATGGCGCTGTCGTGCAAACCGGCGCTGCTCATTGCCGATGAACCCACCACCGCGCTGGACGTGACCATCCAGGCGCAAATTCTGCAGCTGATTCGCGTGCTGCAAAAAGAGATGCAGATGGGGGTGATTTTTATCACTCACGACATGGGCGTGGTGGCGGAGATGGCCGATCGCGTGCAGGTGATGTATCGCGGCGATGTGGTTGAGCGTGCGCCGGTGCAGCAGCTGTTTGATGCGCCGCAACAGCCTTACACCCGCGCCTTGCTGGCGGCAGTACCGAAGTTGGGGGCGATGAGCGGCCAGCCGTTGCCGGCCAAATTCCCGTTGCTGCACACTAATGGTCGTGAAGAGGTGGCGACACCGCAGGATACGGTGCGCAGCAATGAACCGCCGATTTTGCAGGTGCGCGACCTGGTGACGCGCTTTGATATTCGTGGTGGTTTACTGAATCGCGTTAAGCGCCGTGTGCATGCGGTGGAGAAGGTCAGCTTTGATCTGCATGCTGGCGAGACGCTGGCGCTGGTCGGTGAATCCGGCTGCGGAAAATCCACTACCGGTCGATCGCTGCTGCGCTTAGTCGCCAGCCAGGGTGGCACGATTACTTTCAATGGTCAGCGCATTGATGCGCTACAAGGCAACGCGCTGGCTTCGCTGCGGCGCGATATTCAGTTCATTTTTCAGGATCCTTACGCTTCGCTCGATCCGCGCCTGACGGTGGGTTTCTCGATTATGGAACCGCTGCTGGTGCACAAAACCATGAATCGGCAACAGGCGGAGAAGCGCGTAGCCTGGCTGCTGGAGCGCGTTGGCTTGCTGCCGGAGCATGCGCAGCGCTATCCACACGAGTTCTCCGGCGGCCAGCGTCAGCGTATCTGCATCGCCCGTGCGTTAGCGTTGAATCCTAAAGTGGTGATTGCCGATGAGTCGGTCTCGGCGCTGGATGTCTCGATACAGGCGCAAATTATCAATTTAATGCTCGACTTGCAGCGCGAGTTTGGTATCGCCTTCTTATTTATTTCTCACGATATGGCGGTGGTAGAACGCATCAGCCATCGCGTGGCCGTCATGTATCTCGGACAGATTGTGGAAATGGGGCCGCGCCAGGCGGTGTTTGAGCAGCCGCGCCATCCCTATACCAAAAAACTGATGGCCGCGGTGCCGGTCGCCGATCCGGCGCACCGTCATCGTGAGCGGGCATTAATGGTGGATGAGATCCCCAGCCCGATTCGCCCCTTGGGTGATGAGCCAGAAGTGGCACCGTTACTGGAAGTGGCACCGGGGCATTTTGTTGCCCGCCACGCCATTAGCGGCGCCTGAGCAGCAAGCAACCGCGTCATCCACGGATGTCGCGCATGACAGGGATTACAGGAGAACGATAACAATGCACCACATTATGCGAAAAGGGGTTATCACTGCCGGGTTGTTGAGTTCAGCGTTGGCAATGCCAGCGTGGGCAGCGAAGGACGCGGTAATTGCTGTGGCGTCAACCTTTACCACTATGGATCCGTACGACGCCAATGACACATTGTCGCAGTCAGTGGCCAAGGCGTTCTATCAGGGACTGTTCGGCTTTGATAAGGACATGAAGCTGCAAAACGTGCTGGCGGAAAGCTATCAGGCGAGCAGTGATGGCTTAACTTACACCATCAAACTGCGCTCGGGCGTCAAGTTTCAGGATGGCACCGATTTCAATGCCGAAGCGGTGAAGGCCAACATCGACCGTGCCAGCAACCCGGATAATCATCTCAAGCGTTATAACCTGTTTAAGTATGTCGCCAGCACCGAGGCGGTGGATCCGACCACGGTGAAAATTACGCTGAAGCAGCCGTTCTCGGCCTTCATCAACAATCTGGCACACCCGGCGGCAGTGATGATTTCGCCCACCGCCCTGAAGAAATACGGTAAGGACATTGGCTTCCATCCGGTGGGGACCGGTCCGTATGAGTTCGTCACCTGGAATCAGACCGACTTCGTCAAAGTGAAGAGGTGGGATGGCTACTGGAAGAAAGGCTATCCGAAGCTGGACAGCATCACTTTCCGCCCGGTGGTAGACAACAATACCCGTGCGGCGATGTTGCAGACCGGCGAAGCGACCTTTGCATTCCCGGTACCGTTTGAGCAGGCGAAATTGCTGCAGGGCAACAGCAAACTCGACGTCGTCACCACGCCATCAATTATGCAGCGTTACATCAGCCTCAACGTGACGCAGAAGCCGTTTGATAACCCGAAAGTGCGTGAAGCGCTGGAGTACGCCATTAACCGTGAGGCGCTGGTCAAAGTGGCGTTTGCGGGTTATGCCACACCGGCTACCGGCATCGTGCCGCCGGCGATTGATTTTGCGCAGACCTATCCGGCAATCAAATATGATCCGGCCAAAGCGCGTGAGCTGTTGAAGGAAGCCGGGTTCCCGAACGGTTTCGAGACCACACTGTGGTCCTCTCACAACCACAGCACGGCGCAGAAAGTGTTGCAGTTCACTCAGCAGCAGCTGGCGCAGGTCGGCGTGAAGGTTAAAGTCACCGCGATGGATGCTGGCCAACGTGCCGCAGAAGTCGAGAGTAAAGGGCAGAAGGAGAGCGGTGTCCGCATGTTCTACACGGGCTGGTCGGCTTCGACCGGTGAAGCAGATTGGGCACTGACGCCGCTGTTTGCCACCACCTCCTGGCCACCAGCCATCTTTAACACGGCGTTCTACAGCAATCCGCAGGTGGATAAAGATCTGAGTGATGCATTGAAAACCACCGATCGCGAGCAGAAAGCCAAACTGTACAAAGACGCTCAGGATCGTATCTGGAACGACCATCCGTGGATTCCGCTGGTGGTTGAGCAGTTGCTCTCCGCGAACAATAAAAACCTCACCGGTTTTTATGTCATGCCCGATACCTCATTCAATTTTGATGAGGCGGATCTGAAGTAACTGGCAAGGCCAGCCTTGCGAGGCTGGCCGTTGCTGCGCAGGATTTTGCATGCTCAACTATTTTCTCAAACGACTACTGGGGTTGATCCCCACGCTGCTGATTGTTGCGGTGCTGGTGTTCTTGTTTGTCCACCTGCTGCCGGGCGATCCGGCGCGCCTGATTGCGGGTCCGGAAGCGGATGCCTCGGTGGTGGCACTGGTGCGCCAGGAGCTGGGCCTCGACCAACCGCTGATCCAGCAGTTCTGGCACTTTATTCTCAATGCCTTGCAGGGGGATTTCGGCCAGTCGATGGTATCGAAACGTCCGGTCTCGGAAGAGATTGCTGCACGCTTCTTCCCGACGCTGTGGCTGACGCTGACCAGCATGGTATGGGCGGTGGTTTTCGGTATGACCATCGGCATTACATCGGCCGTCTGGCGCAACCGCTGGCCCGATCGCATCGGTATGACGCTGGCTGTGTCCGGTATCTCTTTTCCCGCTTTCGCCTTAGGCATGCTGCTGATGCAGGTGTTCTCTGTTGAGCTGGGTTGGCTGCCAACGGTCGGTGCCGACAGCTGGAAACACTACATTCTGCCGTCGATAACCCTGGGTGCAGCCGTGGCGGCGGTGATGGCACGCTTTACCCGCGCCTCGTTTGTCGAGGTGATGCAGGAAGATTACATGCGTACCGCGCGCGCCAAAGGGGTACGTGAGTCGCTGGTGGTGGTCAAACACGGTCTGCGCAATGCGATGATCCCGGTGGTGACCATGATGGGCCTGCAGTTTGGTTTCCTGCTGGGTGGCTCAATTGTGGTGGAGGTGGTGTTCAACTGGCCCGGTTTAGGCCGCCTGTTGGTGGATTCTGTTGAGATGCGCGATTACCCGGTCATTCAAGCCGAGGTGCTGCTGTTCTCGCTGGAGTTCATTTTGATCAATTTGATTGTCGATATGCTGTATGCGGCGATCAACCCGGCCATCCGTTACAGGTAAGGAGTCGCACTTGAAAAACTGGCGACGCGCAGCGGCATTGAAAACCATGCCGATGATGACGGAAACTCGGGTACGTACGCCGTGGCGTGAATTCTGGCGCCGCTTTCGTCATCAACATGTGGCGATGGTGGCGGGCTTATTTGTGCTGCTGTTGATTGTGGTGGCGTTTATCGCTCCGTTTATTGCCCCGTTTGATGCAGAAAACTACTTTGACTACGACCGGCTGAATGATGGGCCATCGATGATGCACTGGTTTGGTGTGGATTCGCTGGGCCGTGACATATTTAGCCGCGTACTGGTCGGTACGCGGATTTCACTGATTGCCGGTTTTTTCTCGGTGGCGATCGGTGCGCTGATAGGTACGTTACTGGGCTTGCTGGCCGGTTATTACGAGGGCTGGTGGGATCGCATTACCATGCGTATCTGTGACGTGCTGTTTGCTTTCCCTGGCATTCTGCTGGCGATTGCGGTGGTGGCGATCATGGGCAGCGGCATGAGCAATGTGATTGTGGCGGTGGCGATTTTCAGTATTCCAGCCTTTGCTCGTCTGGTGCGTGGCAATACGCTGGTGTTGAAACACCAAACTTTTATTGAATCAGCCCGCAGCATCGGCGCATCAGACTGGACGATCATTATGCGTCACATTCTGCCCGGTACCGTGTCGTCAATTGTGGTCTATTTCACCATGCGTATCGGCACGTCGATCATCACGGCGGCGAGTTTGTCGTTCCTCGGACTGGGCGCACAGCCGCCCACGCCGGAATGGGGCGCGATGCTGAATGAAGCGCGGGCCGATATGGTGATTGCGCCGCATGTGGCGATCTTCCCCAGTCTGGCGATTTTCCTGACGGTGTTGGCGTTTAATCTGTTGGGGGATGGACTGCGAGATGCGTTGGATCCGAAGTTAAAGACCTGATCCCGTTTGCACGCCTTAGGGTGCAGAGTTCGTCAGCTGAGGTCATTTTCGCAAAGGCTGTCACGGTTAAAAGTGGCAGCTTTTTTCGTTTGGCTGAGAATGTAGAGGTGCGGGCCAGCGCACCACAGCTGCTGCCGGGCCGTCCTCGCGCCGCTGACGCGGTGCCTTCGGCTTCCACGTTGTGCCGGGCTCCTGGCCCAACGTAAAAGCCTCAGCGCTGCGGATAGCCCTTGCAGCAGCAGAGGCGCTCTGGCCTCCACTATCGTGCGCTTTTTAACAATGAGCAATGCGTCATCATCCATTGCTAAACAGACGAGCAGGTCGCCATTTTTGGCTCCCCTGTTTTTCAGTTACCTCAGAAGGTTTCCCAGTTGTCGTTGCTGTGTGCACCGGCAGCGGGTAAAGCGCGTGGTGTGGCTGCGACAGGGGCTTTCACGGTTTTTGTTACCGGTGTAATCACAGCCCGCGTCCCGGTTTTAAAGCGCGCCACCGCTGAGGACAAGCTGCTGGCCTGCTGCTCCAGCGAAGCCGAGGCGTTAGCCGATTCCTGCACCAGCGTGGCATTCTGTTGCGTCACGCGATCCATCTCGTTCACCGCCACACCAATCTGGTCGATACCGCGACTCTGCTCGTCTGAAGCTGATGCAATTTCGCCCATGATGTCAGTCACGCGCGTTACCGCACTGACGATCTCCTGCATGGTATCGCCGGCGCTGCTTACCTGTTGTGAGCCTAAATTGACGCGCTGCACGGAGCCCTCAATCAGCAGCTTAATCTCTTTCGCTGCCTGTGCACTGCGCTGCGCCAGGCTTCGGACTTCACCCGCTACCACCGCAAAGCCACGCCCCTGCTCACCTGCGCGCGCTGCCTCAACGGCAGCATTCAGCGCCAGAATATTGGTCTGGAAAGCAATGCCGTCGATCACGCTGGTAATGTCGGCGATTTTTTTCGAGCTGTCGGCGATGTCACGCATGGTTTTTACGACGCCATCCACCACGTTGCCGCCTCGGTCAGCCGTTTCCGATGCGGTTTTCGCCAACTGCGTCGCCTGACGTGCGTTATCGGCATTCTGTTTAACGGTGGCGGTCAGCTCTTCCATGCTGGCGGCGGTCTCTTCCAGCGAGGCGGCCTGTTGTTCAGTGCGGGAGGAGAGATCGTTGTTACCATTAGCAATCGCGCTGGCACTGCCGAAAATGGCATCGGCACTGTCGCGAACATTGTTAATAGTGCCCAACAGTGCTTGCTGCATATGGTTGAGGCTCGCGGCAATGGCGGCCATTTCACTGTGTCCTTCAATCGTCAAACTGGCGGAAAGATCGCCCTCGGCGAAGCGCTCCATCTGCTGCTGCACTTGCTTCATCGGCGCTAACAGAATGCGGCGAACTAGCAGCCATACGACCAGCAATAACAGCACCACAATCACTGCCATCACGGCGACCATCACCAGCATATGCTGATAAGTGCTATCGTTATCCGCAGTGCGCGCATTGATCAACTGTACGTTGTCGCCACGCCATTGCTTGTAGGCCGCTTCCAAATCATCCTGCGCCTGCTGTGCATCCAACTCACCATAGGCGGCGTAGTTGTTGGCTTTCAGGAATGCGGCGGATTGGTTTAAAAGCTGATAATAAGCCGTGAACTTGCTCTCAATGAGCTGGGCGGACTCTGCACTTTGCCCCGCAATCCGTGGGACACTTTTGTAGCGGTCAAAGTGCTGCTTAGCTTCATCAAGCGATGCGCCCGCGGAAACCAGCAGCTTGTCAATGGCAGCGCGTGAAGCATCATCAGTCTGATTTTTCAGGATACGAATCGCGACGCGGTTGATAATGACGCGCGTTTTCACCAGCGTTTGCCAACTGTCGGAGAATTCACGCTGTTGATGCGACAGCTGGTTACTGGCAGTGAAGTTATGCTGGCCAGCGATCAGGGAAGATAAAAACAGCGAGCCGGAGATGGCCTGCATAGCGGTGAATACCAACAGCATCAATATGATGGCAGTCACAATTTTCATTTTCGTCAACATGATTTTCTCAGAGCAAAGTAGGCTAGTAGTGAAGTTATCGGTGTAAAAGCGCATTGCTTAAGTGCCGAAGAAAAATAATTGCAGCATGTGATAATGTCGTGCAGGAGAAATGCAGTGAAACCCTTTGATTACGAACAAGACTTCAAGAATATCGATTTCCGACAGCGGCCAGACCTTTATCAGGTTGGGCGCGGTGAGCAGGGGGTGTTAATGGTGGAGCCTTACAAGAGCGAAATTCTGCCGTTCTGGCGCTTCCGTACCGTGGAATTGGCTCAGGAATCTTCCGTTCAGATTATGCAATTGTTTGAGGAGTATCGTGCACAGGACGACTTTGTCGGCATGGATATGGCGCGAAAATTTATTCAAATGGGCTATACCCGCGCGCGTCGCTACAGTAATCACAAAGGCGGGCGAAAATATGATGCGGATGGCAATGAGCTGCCGCGCACCACAGAAAAAGAAAAGGCCGCTGCAGCGGCCATATTTAAATCATGCTGGGATCGGCTGAGAGCGGATACCGATTATCTGGCGCGCAAACGTGCGCACCAGCAGAAGCACGGTTAAACGCGCGTACCCCATAAATCGTACTCATCGGCGTGTTCAACTTTGACACGCACCACATCACCGACTTTCACCTGACGATCGCCATTCAGATACACCGCACCGTCGATCTCAGGTGCATCGGCCATGCTGCGACCCACAGCGCCTTCTTCATCCACTTCATCGATGATCACCAACACTTCACGGCCGATTTTCTCCTGCAAACGTTCGCTGGAGATTTTCTGCTGCAGTTGCATGAAGCGATCGAAACGTTCCTGCTTCACGTCGTCTGGCACCTGATCCGGCAGCTGGTTGGCCGTCGCGCCTTCAACCGGGCTGTACTGGAAGCAGCCAACGCGATCCAGACGCGCTTCCTTCAGGAAGTCGAGTAGCATCTGGAAATCTTCTTCGGTTTCGCCGGGGAAGCCGACGATAAAGGTCGAACGCAGCGTCAGTTCCGGGCAAATTTCGCGCCAGCGTTTGATGCGCTCCAGCGTGCGTTCAACCGCGCCTGGACGCTTCATCAACTTCAGGATGCGTGGGCTGGCGTGCTGCAGCGGAATATCAAGATAAGGCAGAATTTTCCCTTCGGCCATTAACGGAATCACGTCATCCACATGCGGGTAAGGGTAGACATAGTGCAGACGCACCCACACGCCGAGTTTCGCCAGCTGTTCGCACAGGCTCACCATGCTGGTTTTCACCGGGGATCCATTCCAGAAACCGGTGCGGTGTTTCACGTCAACGCCATAAGCCGAGGTATCCTGTGAGATCACCAGCAGTTCTTTGACGCCGGCTTCCACCAGACGCTTGGCTTCGTCGAGAACCGAACCAATCGGGCGGCTGTCGAGATCGCCACGCATAGAAGGGATGATGCAGAAAGTGCAACGGTGGTTACAGCCTTCGGAAATTTTCAGGTAAGCGTAGTGGCGCGGCGTCAACTTCACGCCTTGCTCTGGCACTAAGCTCAGGAACGGGTTGTGTTCCGGCTTTGGCACGTAAGTGTGAACGTGCGACAGCACTTGCTCGTAGCTGTGCGGGCCGGTGATTTCCAGTACCTTAGGATGCACTTCGCGGATCTGATCCACTTTGGCACCCAGGCAACCGGTGACGATCACTTTGCCATTCTCGTTCAGCGCTTCACCGATCGCTTCCAGTGATTCCTGTACGGCGCTATCAATAAATCCACAGGTGTTAACGATGACGATCTCCGCATCATCGTAGCGTGGCACCACATCGTAGCCTTCAGTACGCAGTTCCGTCAGGATGCGTTCTGAGTCGACGAGGTTTTTTGGGCAGCCGAGTGAGACGAAGCCTACGCGCGGCGGATTTTTGACATGGCTCATAAGGATAATAATTCATCATAATTAGTGTGGATAGGCGGGGGATTGTACAGAGGTTGCGAGGGAAAATGTATAGGGAAGATGCATTGCGGGGAGCAATCCCCGCAAGAAATTATCCTTCCATGTTGGTGCTATTGCGTAATCGATATAAATCCAACGCTTTATCACGAATCACGTTTAATTTAGATTCAGCAGCAACGAGTCCCCATATAGTCCCTTCCTGTTGCTGGTAGAACGTTTCCATAGCTGAAAAGTAATCGTCTTTATATTTTATCCAACTACGCTGAGAAATTTTCATTTGTTGTTTGAATGCTTCATTTTGGCCGCTCAACAGTGCTTTGTATTGCACATTGAGCTCCTTATCCCAGGCTTGAGTGGCCTTTTGATAGCAATCAGCGGTTTCAAGGGTATTGTTAGCATTCATTTTGCAATTTTGCAGGCGATCATCGAGCGGTTTGGCAATGTTAGTAGGGGCAGCAGCAGCCGATCCACAAGCCATCAGCAAAGAAATAATCAACATTTTTTTCATACTCATCGCTATCCTTATCTAAGAGGTTAAATGTTTTTAACGACGATAATATCGTCAATTTTGAACTTATCTTTAATATGGCAAAGCGTGATCCGAGTTGTGTAATCCAGCCTGTTTTGCTTAAATGTTCGGTTGGTGATTGTAAGTTATTCACCACACTGAAGAATTTGAACGCGTGCTGACGGTGCCGATCGTATCGCCAGCGCAGATGCGGATAAAGTGAGAGCAGACAAATGCAAGAGATCGTTAAAGGTTTTCTGAATTTCCAACAGAATGTGTTCCCTGAAAGGAAGGATCTTTTCAAAAGTCTGGCGTCAAACCAGAATCCCAAAGCCCTGTTTATCTCCTGCTCAGACAGCCGTCTGGTGCCTGAACTGGTCACCCAATCCGAGCCAGGCCAACTGTTCGTGATCCGTAACGCCGGTAATATTGTGCCGCCGTTTGGTCCCGAACCGGGTGGTGTGTCCGCCACGATTGAGTACGCGGTAGTTGCGCTGGGCGTGACTGAAATCATCATTTGCGGTCACTCCAACTGTGGCGCCATGAACGCCATCGCATCCAATGCGGATTTGGAAAGCATGCCCGCAGTTGATCACTGGTTGCACTACGCCAATGCAGCGAAAGCTGTGGTGGAAGAGCGTAACTATGAAGCGGTGGAAACCCGTCTCAATGAAATGGTCAAAGAGAACGTGATTGCTCAGCTGAACAATATCAAAACACACCCTTCGGTAGCGGTGGCGCTGCGTAAAGGCAAAGTGCGTCTGCATGGGTGGGTTTATGATATTGAGAGCGGCGGCATTATTGCCCTGACCAAAGGCGGCGAAAGTTTCATTTCGTTGTCAGAGAATCCAGAAACCTGCTTCGAGTAATTCCTCTAACCACCTGCAATGCGGGTGGTTTCTTCTCTCAATCTGTGAAAATTTCCCGCTAAAGCGCAGCGTGCGCTCTACACTTGAGAAGCGATTTACCTCTTATAAGGGCTTTCTCATGCGATTTCGTCTTTATATTCCTGCTTTAACGCTGGCTATGCTGGCGGTGGGTTGTACCTCTCATGTTGCGGATAAACAGCAGTTTTCTGGCTTTCTCGGCGATTACAGCCAGCTGAAATCTGAGCAATCTCCCAGCGGAAAACCGACATTGCGCTGGATCTCGCCGGATTATCACAGCGCGGATTACACCAACGTGGTGTTCGAACCCGTGGTTTACTATCCCGCCGCGCGACCGACTGAACGCATCAGCCAGCAAACATTGGATCAAATCCGTCAGTACACCGATAGCCAGTTAAAACGCGCGGTCGCAGAACGTAAACCGGTGGTGGGCAAGCCTGGTGCACATACGCTTAGGGTGAAAAGCGCCATCACCGCCGTAACGGCAGAAAACGAAGGAGTGCAGTTCTACGAAGTGGTGCCGATTGCGGCAGTTGTAGCAAGCACCATGGCGGCCACCGGCCACCGTACTCAGAACAGTGCGCTGTTCCTCGAAGTGGAAGCGGTCGATGCGCAGACCGGCAAGCCAATGATCAAAGTCGTGCGCAAAGCCTTTGGTAAATCCCTGCCGAACAACAGTACGCCAATTACGCTCAACGATCTTCGTCCGGGCATCGACGAAATGATTCGTGATGTTGTGGCCTTCTCCGCGCCTTAATCCCGTCGCCCGGCGCTATGTCGGGCTTAATGTTTTGTAAATCCTGCACATCCTTTCTTACGGGCTGACTACCCTTAACGGCAGACCGTGATAAAGGAGAATCCCATGCGTTTACTGCCTGTCGCGCTGTTGCTTGGCGCAATGAGCTATGCCCACTCGACTCTGGCTGCTGATGTCCAGGTTCAGGTATTGCAGGATAAACTCGACCATCCGTGGTCGGTGGCTTTCCTGCCCGACAATCAAACGCTGCTGATCACCGAACGCGGCGGTCAACTGCGCAGTTGGCAGCCGGGAAAAGGACTGTCGCAGCCCATCAGCGGTGTGCCAAACGTGTGGGCAAACCGCCAGGGCGGCTTACTGGATGTGGTATTGGCACCGGATTTCGCCCAGAGTCGCCGCGTGTGGCTCAGTTACACCACGGCTGATGCGCAGGGGCGAGCGGGCGGTGTCGTCGGCTATGGCCGTCTCAGTGAAGATAATCGTCAGTTGAGTGACTTTAAGGTGGTGCTGGAACAGACACCGAAACTCTCCAGCGGCGCGAATATGGGAACCCGGCTGGCGTTTGATGAGCAGGGATTTCTCTTTATCGCGTTTGGCGACAATTTTTCCAGCCTGAGCGCGCAACAGCTCGACAAGCTCTCAGGTAAAATCGTGCGCCTGACGCAGAACGGTGATGTCCCAGCAGATAATCCCTTTGTGCAACGTAAAGACGCGCGTGCAGAAATCTGGTCCTACGGCATGCGTAATCCGCAGGGGTTAGCTTTCAATCCGTGGACGCAGCAAATGTGGGAAAGTGAACACGGCCCACGTGGCGGCGATGAAGTGAATATCCCGCAGAAAGGCAAAAATTACGGCTGGCCATTGGCCACTTACGGTATCGATTACAGCGGGCAGAAAGTGCCGGAAGCGCAGGGCACGCATGTTGCGGGAACAGAACAACCGCAGTTCTGGTGGAAAGTGTCACCGGCCATCAGCGGGATGGCGTTTTACAACAGCGCACGTTTCCCGCAGTGGAAAAATTCGCTGTTCATCGGCGCACTGAAGGAAAAAAGTCTGATTCGCTTACGGGTGAACGGTGAGAAAGTGGTGGAAGAGCAGCGATTGCTGGGGGATCGCGGTGAGCGTATTCGCGATGTGCGCCAGGGACCGGATGGTTATCTCTATGTGCTCACCGATGAAGCCAACGGCAAGCTGCTAAAAGTCGGGCTGGCGGAACCCGCCAGCGCCTCGCGCGGATAACTTAACGCACCCAGTTACAGACTTCCCAACCGCGCTGCTGTGCTTGCTCCAGCAGCAGCGCATTAGGGTTGACCACCCAGGCGTGATCGGCGTGATTGAGCAGGGGTAAATCGTTCATGGAGTCGCTGTAAGCCCAGGTTTTTTCAAAGCGCTGATCCTGCTGCAAAGCCTTCCAGTCACTCAGACGGGTCACTTTCCCTTCTCGATAGGTGGCGGTGCCGTAAATCTGGCCGCTGTAGCGCTCGTCCACCACTTCCACGCCAATCGCCAGCGCGCCATGCACGCCCAGACGTTGCGCAATCGGTACCGCCAGATGATCGCCGCTGGCGGTGATGATCATCACGGTATCGCCGCGCTGCTGATGCCAGTTAATGCGTTCCCGTGCGGCAGGGAAGACGCGTGGCAGAATATCGCGATGGATAAAACGCCGCACCCAACCCTCAACCGTCAGGGTCGCCATACCGGCGAGCGGGGAAAGCGTCGTGCTCATGTACTCTTCAATTGACAGGGTGCCGGCATGGTATTTCTCCATCAAGGCTTGTTCCTGAGAGATGAGTGCTGCGGGGGCAAATCCCTGTGAGACCAGCCAGCGCAGCCACAGGCTGGTACTGTCTTCACAAATCAGGGTTTCGTCCAGATCGAAAACGGCTAAGTCCATCGTGGTTCTCCTCGGGCTGATTGGCATCAGGTTAGCGGAATTTTGTGACTGGCTTAACCGTTCTGCGAAAAATCGGAATTTCTCTCACTTTTTCCACTACGGCCGAAGCGTAAAAGTGGCAGCGCAGCAGGGTTGATGCCAGGGTTACTCTAATAAACTCTATAAAACTTTACGGTTGGACGGTTTTGTTCGCAGGTGGTAAGCGTGTAGCTTTTATTAAGACATGTCTTACCTGCTAGAAAACCATGATTTAACAAGGACAATCTGGTCACGCTCATGAGAAAAAACTCCGTCATTTCTGCTTTGCGGCCGCTGGCTGCCACTTCATTATTAGTGCTTTTCCTTCCCGTCACCACTCAGGCTGAACAGGCGCCTGCAGCCCCTCAAATTGAGGCTAAAGCCTGGATTCTGATGGACTACAACAGCGGCAAGGTACTGGCTGAGTCCAATGCCGACCAGCGGTTGGATCCCGCCAGCCTGACCAAAATGATGACCAGCTATGTGGTCGGCCAGGCGCTGAAAGCCGGTAAGATCCATAACGATGACCTGGTGACTATCGGTCAGGATGCATGGGCAACCGGCAATCCAAAACTGCGCGGCTCCTCGCTAATGTTCCTCAAACCCGGTGACCGTATTCCGGTTTCTGAGCTCAATAAAGGTGTGGTGATTCAGTCAGGCAATGATGCCTGCATCGCGCTGGCCGATTATGTCGCCGGTAGCCAGGACTCGTTTATCGGCCTGATGAACAACTACGTTAAAGCGTTTGGACTACAAAATACCCACTTTATGACGGTGCACGGGCTGGATGCCGATGGGCAATACAGCACCGCGCGCGATATGGCGATCATCGGGCAGCGTCTGATTAGCGATGTGCCTGAAGAGTACGCGTTAAACAGCGAGAAAGAGTTCACTTTTAATCACATCAAGCAGATGAACCGTAACCGCCTGTTGTGGAGCAGTAACCTGAAAGTGGATGGGATTAAAACCGGACATACCTCGGGCGCGGGGAATAACCTGGTCGCGTCTGCGGTCGACGGGGATATGCGTTTAATTTCGGTGGTGCTGGGTACCCAAAGTGATGCGATTCGCTTCCGTGAAAGTGAGAAGTTGCTCACCTGGGGTTTCCGTTTCTACGAAACCGTGACGCCGATAAAAAGCGACAAGCCTTTTGCCCAGCAGCGTGTGTGGTTTGGTGAACAGAGCCAGGTCAATCTCGGCGTGGCGAAAGATGCGGCGATCACCGTCCCGAAAGGTCAGATGAAAAACCTTAAGGCGAGTTTCACCCTGAATTCACCGCAGCTGGAGGCGCCGCTGGAGAAGAACCAGGTGGTGGGGACCATTGATTTCCAACTGGATGGCAAAACCGTGGATCAGCGCCCGCTGGTGGTGATGGAAGCGGTGCCGGAGGGCGGGTTTATTGGTCGTATCTGGGATTTCATTATGATGAAATTTAACGGCTTGTTTGGGAAGTGGTTTAGCTAGTCCCCTATCGGGCGGCCCGAGTGAGCCGCCCTTTACCTTATCCGCGTACCCACCCTTTTTTGATCGGCATAGCGAACAGAGCGCGATACAGCTGGTGGGTGAATGCCAGCATGCGTTCGCCGTACAACTGCCACGCCATATGCGAGGCCAGACACGCCAGTAAGCCCACCAAAAATCCGCCCAGCATATCCATAGGCCAATGTACGCCAAGATAAACGCGTGACCAGGCAATCGCACTGCCCACGGCCAGCAGAATGACGCCAGACCACAGGCGATGCCAGAAGATGAACGCCAGTGCAAAAGTGAAGATGGTGGTGCCATGATCGCTGGGGTAAGAGTCATCGGCGGCGTGAGCGAGGAATTGGTGCCCTAAGCCAATGGCAAATGGACGCGGATGCGGCAACAGTTGGCCCACGCACCATGAAATGCTCAATGCATAAATCAGCGCCATACCGGTTTTCAGTACCAGCGCGCGTTGAGATTGCACTTGATCGCGCGGCCCCCAAAACCATAAGGCCACAATCAGCAGCGGGACAATGGCAATCACATCTTTGGCGATAAAAGTCGCCAGGTTAATCAACCATGGCGGTGAATCCGTCGTGGCGTTGATCCATAGAAACAGGCTATGGTTGAGCGCTTCCATCACGTTTGCTTTTCCTCATCTTGTCTACCCAAAAAGAAACACCAGCAAAAATCAGCACCTGGCTCAGCCACACCCACCAGCCTGCCCACAAGTTGTGAGAGAAGAAGTGGGCACCGCGCATCACCTGTCCGTATCCCATCAGTAAGCCCACGGTGATACCGAACAACAGCGCCAGCACGGCGCGGCGCGGACGCTCTGGCCACCACAGGAAGAACAGCGCCATCAGGGCAAAGCCGCTGGAAGCGTGACCGCCTGGGAAGCATTGCCCGGGACCGCTGTTGGCCGGAGTAGGGTCCAGCAGCACAAAACTGGCCGCTTTACCGCCAAACATCGCCAAATCCCATGGGCAGGAGTGCGCGCTGTGCGCCTTCAGGATGCCCACCACTAGCGGCCCCATGCCAAACAGCAGGGCCACCAGCACGCGGCGACCATCACGCTTCTGCACACCTCGTAACAACATCAATACCGCACCGGCGATGATCACATCCTTGAACAAGCGATGATTGATCAGGTCCAGCCAGCGGTTGTGTTGCCACGGAAACGTCTGCGTCTGTGGGTCAAACCACAGCTGACTGATGGCGATATCCAGGCTCTCGTGGCGCGACCACCACATAAACACCAGTGCCGAAATTGCCAGTAAAATAAAGTTGATAGCGTAAAAGCGACCAGACAAACAATAAATAGTCGGGCTCTTAATCTTATCGTGGGTTGTTGGAGTGTTTAACTTTGATGAAAGTTGCATGAATATTTAAAAATAGCGAAACCAGAGTGGCAGGGTCGCAATTTACGCTTAGGAGAACCTTAAGCGGCAGGAATTGCAGGCATAAAAAAACCCGCAAGTCAGTGACCGGCGGGCTCCACAATTTGGGGATTTCAAAGAAAAGCAGTGGCACTTATTCAGACTGCGCCCCAAATAGAAAGTTCTGAACGCGGTAAAAATATTTTTAAAAAGGCAAAAGCGGCCAAATTATCACAATAAGCGTGCCGGCCAGCGTCAGCAAAACGTTAGCAATCGCATAAGTTCCTGCATAGCCCAGTGCCGGAATGCTACTGCGCGCGGTATCGCTGATGATCTCCATCGCCGGGGCGCAGGTGCGCGCGCCCATGATGGCGCCAAACAGCAGCGCGCGGTTCATGCGTAACACGTAGGCACCAAACAGATAGCAAATCACCACTGGGATCAAACTCACCAGCAGGCCGCTGAGCAACATCAAAGCGCCTGCGCTGCCCAGGCCATGTTGCAGGCCGCTACCGGCGCTCAAACCGACACCTGCCATAAACACCATCAAACCGAACTCCTTCACCATGGTCAGCGCACCCTGCGGAATGTAGCCGAAGGTCGGATGGTTCGCGCGCAGGAAGCCGAGCATGATACCCGCGAACAGCAAACCGGCGGCGTTGCCGATGCCGAAGCTAAAGTTGCTGAACTGGAAGGTGATCATGCCGATCATCAACCCAATGATAAAGAAGGCGCAGAAGGCCAGCAGATCGGTCATTTGACTGTGAATGGCAATAAAGCCGATGCGATCTGCCAGGCTTTTCACTCGGCGCGCTTCACCACTGACCTGCAACACATCGCCCTTGTTGAGCATGATGCTGTCATCAATTGGCATCTCAATCTGGCTGCGAATCACCCGATTGAGGAAGCATCCATGATCGGTGAGTTTCAGATGGCTCAAACGTTTGTTCACCGCATTGTGGTTTTTCACCACAATCTCTTCGGTGACGATACGCATGTCGAGTAAATCGCGGTCGAACACTTCTTTGCCGTTACGGAAGCTGGCGTCAAGGCGTGCGTGTGCATCGGGGTAGCCCACCAGCGAAATTTCATCACCGAGTTGCAGCATCGCATCCCCATCCGGGCTGGCGAGAATACCGTTACGGCGCAGACGTTCAATGTAGCAGCCGGTCTGACGATGAATGCCTAACTCGCGCAGGTTTTTGCCGCCGCTCCATTCCACCAGTTCCGGGCCAACGCGATAGGCGCGGATGACCGGTAAGAAC
The DNA here is from genome assembly GCF_051336905.1 of Pantoea sp. C8B4. NCBI lineage: Bacteria > Pseudomonadati > Pseudomonadota > Gammaproteobacteria > Enterobacterales > Erwiniaceae > Pantoea > Pantoea sp. C8B4. The sequence goes on along the minus strand of NZ_JBGMNK010000008.1, from coordinate 151,469 downwards.
ACTTTACGCTGGCTGTCGGCATCCAGTCCGCGCTCTCGCGCAATCTGCTGCGCACAAGTCGGTAAGTCCTGATGTTGCAGACGGGGCAGATAGCGTGCACCAAAGATCAGGCTGACCAGACCGATTAAATAGGTGAGGGCGTAACCGAGGCTGAGGTTATCCTGCATCATGTTGAGCTGATGGCTGTCACTGATGCTTTGCCGCAGCGTGTCACCCGCGCCCACCAGCACCGGCGTGGAAGTCATGGAACCGGCCAGCATGCCCGCCGTCAGGCCGATATCCCAGCCGAACACTTTACCCAGCCCAAGAGCAATGAGCAGCGCACTGACCACCATCACAATGGCGAGGAAGAAGTAATTTTTACCGTCGCGGAAAAAGATCGAAAAAAAGTTAGGTCCGGCTTCAACACCGACACAAAAAATAAACAACATAAAGCCGAGGCTGAGTGCGTCGGTATTTATCGCAAAGTGCTGCTGGCCTAAAATCAATGAAACAACGAGGACACCAATGGAATTTCCTAGCTGTACCGAGCCCAGGCGTAATTTACCTAAGCACAGCCCCAGGGCTAAGACGACAAATAATAACAGAACGTCATTTCCGCTTAACAATTCTGCGACGTTAATGTTCACGGTTTAACTTCTTCTTTACCTGTAACAAGTTGATGAGAAGGCCTTTTTTCGCTATCTTGTGGCAGCCGTTAGCGTCCTTGCCGCCAGCAAGGTGCAGACCATTATTTAAAACGGCGTCATTCTAATCATAAATAACTTCCTCAGCTATCAGCAGTTTTTAATCCTTCTGCCAGCGGCTGTTTCTTTTTATTTCCACTTGTGCGCATCAGGGCAGTAAACGTTTCAATATTGTTAACAACAAAGTTGAGGATGGTTATGTTGCAGCGCAATAATCGCTGGCCAGCATCAGTTCTGGGTATGATGCTTTATACGCTGGTGTTTATTTTTGCACACCATTTTTGGGCCCTTGCCGCGGAACAAACTATGCGCGGACAGCCTGAATTATTGCTGTTTTTATTGCCGGGCATGTTAATGGCGGTGTTGCAGCCAGATAGCCCCCTGGTCAGTACACTGTGGGTCGCCGTGGTGGGCACGCTATTGGGTATGGCCTGGATGTGGCTCACCGTCACGCAGATGCACAGTTGGCTGCTGATTGTTGCATGGAGTTTAAGTGCGCTGTTTTGGGCTGGATGCGGGGCGTTACTGATCCGCCTGATGCGGATTATGCTGGCGATGCGTGCCGAATAGCAGGATCAAAAACGGGCCCGCAGGCCCGCTTGATTAGGCTTCAACACCCAGATTTTCTTTGGTCCAGGCCGCAAATTCGGTGTAACCACCGATGTGCTGGTCATCAAGGAAAATCTGCGGCACGGTGGTCACCGGTTTGCCGGCACGTGCTTCCAGGTCGGCCTTGGTGATGCCGGTCGCCTGAATATCGACGTATTGATAGTTGAAATCATCGCGCTCGCTGGTCAGCTTGGTGGCTAACTCTTTCGCACGTACGCAGTATGGGCAGCTTGAACGGCCAAAAATCACTGCAATCATTGCTTCTCTCCTTCCGCTGCTGTTTTGTGACCAGTTTCACATTACAGCGTGAATAATGGCTAACATCATGCCCGCCCATCCTGCTTAAGCAAAGAAGAAAATGCCTGTTACTCTAATGACCGCAATCTATGTCCATCATACTTCACTCTGCAGATGTGTTTGGCTCCAGTTAAGCGGCTGGTGATAGCCACACCTTGCTGCAGAGCGAATTATTCGGGTCTAAAATGCGACTGACCTATTGAGCAACTGAGGAAATCACCCATGCGTAATCTGGCCACGTTGCCTAAACCGGTTTTGTTGCTGGAAGTGCTTGGCGTACTTGCGGTGACGGGGGCGCTGTTGCTGGTCAACGACTGGATTAGCGCGCCGGATTTTGTGGCAAAAAAGTCGCTGGCCACGCTGCTGTTTTTCCTTGGCATTGCGCTGATGTTGCCAGCCGCCTGGCTGATGATGTGGCGTACCGCGCAAGCGATGGCACCGCAGTTGTTCAATCACAACCACAAGAAGAAGTAACCGGAGAGGATTATGACGCCGACCATCGATTTACTGTGCAGCCACCGTTCCATTCGCGCCTTTACTGAGCAGGGCATTGATGATGCCCAGCGCAGCGCGATCATTGCTGCAGCACAAGCGGCCTCGACCTCCAGCTTTTTGCAGTGCTCCTCAATTATTCGCATTACCGACCAGGAAAAGCGTCAACAGCTGGTGCAACTCACCGGCGGGCAACCGTGGGTGAGTGCCGCCGCTGAATTTTGGGTGTTTTGTGCCGACTTTAATCGTCATCAGCAGATCTGCCCGGATGCCCATCTTGGGCGTGCCGAACAGTTGCTGCTGGGCTGTGTGGATACGGCATTGATGGCACAAAACGCCATGGTCGCAGCGGAATCGCTGGGATTGGGTGGGGTGTTTATTGGTGGCATCCGTAATAGCATCGCGCAAGTCACAGATTTGCTGGAACTGCCGAAATTCGTGCTGCCACTGTTTGGTTTCTGCATCGGTCATCCCGCTTCTGCCCCAGACGTGAAACCCCGCATGCCAGCGGCGATGCTGGTGCATGAAAATCGCTATCAACCTGTCGATAAAAGCGTGCTGGCCCAGTACGATAACCAAATCACGGCTTATTACCAGCAGCGTGACAGCAACCAGCGTTCGGAAACCTGGAGCGAACTGATTCAACGCCTGATCATCAAAGAAACGCGTCCGTTTATGCTGGATTATCTGCATCAACAGGGCTGGGCAACGCGCTAAGCACAAGGAACTCTGCAATGAAGATGGCCATTCTCACGCGTGATGGAACGCTGTATTCGTGTAAGCGCCTGCGCGACGCCGCGGAAGAGCGTGGTCATCAGGTGCAGATGATCGATCCACTCTCCTGCTACATGAACATCAATTCCGATTCTCCCGCGGTGCATTATCGTGGCGAACCGCTGGGCCACTTTGATGCCGTTATCCCGCGCATTGGCACGGCGACCACCTTTTACGGCACGGCGGTGCTGCGCCAGTTCGAGATGTTGGGCAGCTATCCGCTGAATGAATCGGTGGCCATCACCCGGGCGCGTGACAAATTGCGATCGTTGCAGCTGCTGGCGCGTGAAGGCATTGATATGCCGATCACCGGGTTCGCCTCTTCGCCTGACGATACTCAGGATGTGATCGCCATGGTGGGTGGTGCGCCGCTGGTGGTGAAATTAGTGGAGGGCACGCAGGGGATTGGCGTGGTGCTGGCTGAAACGCGGCAGGCGGCAGAGAGCGTGATTGATGCATTTCGTGGCCTTAACGCCCACATTCTGGTGCAAGAGTTTATCAAAGAGGCACAGGGGCGAGATATTCGCTGCCTGGTGATCGGCAATGAAGTGGTGGCGTCGATTGAGCGCGAAGCGAAAGAGGGGGATTTCCGCTCGAATCTTCATCGTGGTGGTAAAGCGCACGCGGTGACCATCACCGAAAAAGAGCGCGAAATCGCGGTGAAAGCCGCATCCACGCTCGGGCTGGAAATCGCAGGGGTGGATATTTTACGCGCCAATCGCGGCCCGCTGGTGATGGAGGTGAATGCCTCGCCAGGGCTTGAGGGCATTGAAGGCACCACCGGCCTCGACATCGCTTCAATGATGATTCACTGGGTAGAAGCACATGCCTGCCCCGGCTATCGTCTTAAAACCGGGGGCTAGGCGCGCTTTTACGTGGTTTTCGTGGCATCAGAGGGACTTTTTCCGTAAGCTAAGGCGCTTATTTCTTCACCCCACAGGACATAACGATGGATTCACTGGTCGTTCCTGACATCGACATCCTGCGTCGCTGGCTGGATCAACAAAATATCACCTGGTTCGAATGCGATGCCTGCCAGGCACTGCACCTGCCGCACATGCAGAATTTTGACGGGGTGTTTGATGCAAAAATCGACCTGGTGGACAACGTCATCCTTTTCTCGGCCCTCGCGGAAGTGAAACCCACAGCACTTATTCCTTTGGTCGGCGATTTATCGCAGATCAATGCCAGTTCGCTTACGGTGAAGGCCTTTATCGATATTCAGGATGACAATCTGCCCAAGCTGATTGTCTGCCAGTCGATCAGTACCACTGCCGGATTAACCTTTGGTCAGTTCTCGCACTTTATGAAGCAAAGTGAAGAGGGCGTTTCCATGGTGATCATGGAAGCCTTTGCTAATAATTTGCTGATGATGGGCGAAGAAGAGGAGCGCCAACCCAGCTCCAGCAGCCACGCGATGCTGCACTGAGTTCCCCGCCTCGCTAACTGCCGCTTTTTGCGGCAGTTTTCATTTTAGCCCTACCACTTTTTATTCTGCATTTTGCCCTTTATTGCCAGATATTAGTCGTGCTTTATGCCGCTAGTGCCAAACCCCATAGCAGAAACATGCATAAAATATCGCAAAAAGGCGTTTTTTACGCTGAGATCTGGCACGCGTGAAGCAGGGGGGCTATTCTTGCGGGGCTGCTTGAGACATGCAACCTCAGCACAACTATAGGTTTTTGCTATTAAACTCCCGCTGAATATTGATTCATTGTGTGTCTGTGATTAAACAGAAAAAACGCAACGTCAGGATCGCGTGTATGCAGCGTTGTGATGACCCCCTCAGGAGGAAGTAAAACATGATCAACCAACGTAAAAAATGGTTGCCAGGTGTGGTTGCAGGTGTGCTGATGGCGGCGGCCGTTAGTGCTCAGGCAGAGGATAAAACGCTGCACGTCTATAACTGGTCCGATTATATTTCGGCCGACACCGTGCCGAATTTTGAAAAGCAGACCGGCATCAAAGTGGTCTACGACGTCTTCGATTCCAACGAAGTGCTGGAAGGTAAACTGATGGCCGGTTCAACCGGTTACGACGTCGTCGTGCCTTCTTCCAGCTTCCTCGCACGTCAGCTGCAATCCGGTGTGTTCCAGGAGCTGGATAAGAGCAAACTGCCAAACTACAAAAACCTCGATCCTGATTTGATGGCGAAAGTCGCGCAGCACGATCCGGGCAACAAATATGCGATTCCGTATCTGTGGGGTACCACCGGTATTGGCTACAACGTCGATAAAGTGAAAGCCGCGCTGGGCACTGATGCGCCCGTCAACAGCTGGGATTTGGTGCTGAAGCCAGAAAACCTGGAAAAACTGAAAAGCTGTGGTGTTTCCTTCCTCGACGCACCGGAAGAGATTTTCGCCACCGTACTGAATTATCTCGGCAAAGATCCGAACAGCTCTGACGCCAAAGATTACACCGGCGCCGCCACTGACCTGTTGCTGAAGCTGCGTCCTAATATCCGTTACTTCCATTCGTCTCAGTACATTAACGACCTGGCCAATGGCAACATCTGCGTGGCGATCGGCTGGTCGGGCGATATCCTGCAAGCGAAGGATCGTGCCGCTAAAGCCAACAACGGCGTGCATCTGGGTTACAGCGTGCCGAAAGAGGGCGCTCTGGCCTTCTTCGACATGATGGCGATTCCGAAAGACGCGAAAAACCTCGATGCAGCCTATCAGTGGCTGAACTACATCATGGATCCAAAAGTGATCGCGGATGTCTCTAACAAGATGAACTACGCCAACGGCAACAAGGCGTCACTGCCATTGATCAATGCGGATGTGCGCAACAATCCGGGCATCTTCCCAACGCCGGATGCGATGGCCAAGCTGTTTGTGCTCAAAGTCCAGGATCCGAAACTGGATCGTGCGCGCACCCGTGCATGGACTAAAGTAAAAAGTGGTAAGTAATTCGTTCTAAACGGATTCATTACCTGTAGACGACAACAGAGGCGCGGTGATGGCCTCTGTTGTGCCATTTTAGCGGCTGGCTGTGCCGCGCTACACCGCTTAGCGCCGGAGAAATGTTAGTGAACGACGCGATTCCCCGCCCCCCAAATAAAACGGCTAAGGCGTTAACGCCGCTGCTGGAAATTCGCAACCTGACCAAATCTTTTGACGGCCAGCACGCCGTGGATGATGTCAGCCTGACCATTTATAAAGGCGAGATTTTTGCCCTGCTGGGTGCTTCCGGCTGTGGTAAATCGACCTTGCTGCGCATGCTGGCAGGCTTTGAGCCACCGACCAGCGGGCAGATTGTGCTGGATGGGCAAGACCTGTCGCACGTTCCGCCTTATCAGCGCCCGATCAACATGATGTTCCAGTCTTACGCACTGTTCCCGCACATGACGGTGGAACAGAACATCGCCTTTGGACTGAAGCAGGATAAATTGCCGAAAGGCGAAATCAGCAGCCGCGTAGCAGAAATGCTGACGCTGGTGCACATGCAGGAATTTGCTAAGCGCAAACCGCATCAACTTTCGGGCGGTCAGCGTCAGCGTGTGGCATTGGCGCGTAGTCTGGCGAAACGGCCCAAACTGCTGCTGCTGGATGAACCGATGGGTGCGCTGGATAAGAAACTGCGCGACCGTATGCAGCATGAAGTGGTGGATATCCTGGAGCGCGTTGGCGCGACCTGCGTAATGGTCACGCACGACCAGGAAGAAGCGATGACTATGGCGGGTCGTATCGCGATCATGAACCGTGGCAAATTTGTGCAGATTGGTGAGCCGGAAGAGATCTACGAGCATCCTACCAGCCGTTACAGCGCCGAATTTATCGGTTCAGTTAACGTGTTTGATGGCCTGCTGCGTGAGCGCACGGAAGAGGGCGTGGTGATCGATGCGCCGGGCCTGGTGCATCCGCTTAAAGTGCAGACCGATGTCTCCATCATCGATAACGTGCCCGTGCATGTCGCTTTACGTCCGGAAAAAGTGATGCTGTGCGAAGAAGTGCCGGCAGATGGCTGCAACTTTGCCGTGGGTGAAGTGGTGCATATCGCTTATCTCGGCGACCTGTCGATTTATCACGTTCGCCTGCGTAGCGGTCAGATGATCAGCGCGCAGCTGCAGAATGCACATCGCTACCGCAAAGGTGCGCCAACATGGGGTGATGAAGTTCGCCTGTGCTGGGACGCCGACAGCTGTGTGGTTCTGACGGTTTAAGGAGGCGTAATGAGCCAGATTTCTCAACGCAGCGAGCCGGAAGTGGTGGGCACTCCACTGCAGCGCTGGGGCACGCGCATCAAAATGCTGCATGGCCGCAAGCTGGTGATCGCACTGCCTTACCTGTGGCTGATCCTGCTGTTTCTGCTGCCGTTCCTGATCGTGCTGAAGATCAGTTTCGCCGATATTGCGCGTGCCATTCCTCCTTACACCGATCTGGTGACCTGGGCCGATGACCAGCTCAATCTGGTGCTGAATCTCGGTAACTACATCACACTGACGGATGATCCGCTATATGCCGAAGCCTATCTGACTTCACTCAAGGTGGCGGCGATTTCTACCGTGATCTGTCTGCTGATCGGATACCCGCTGGCGTGGGCGGTGGCGCACAGTAAGCCTTCAATGCGCACTATTCTGCTGTTGCTGGTGATCTTGCCCTCCTGGACTTCGTTCCTGGTGCGCGTATACGCGTGGATGGGCTTACTGAACAACAACGGTATTCTTAACCGCTTCCTGATGTGGTTGGGGGTTATCGATCATCCGCTGGTGATTCTTTACACCAATACCGCGGTGTATATCGGTATCGTTTACTGCTATCTGCCGTTTATGGTGTTGCCGATCTATACCGCGCTGACACGCATCGACTACTCGCTGGTGGAAGCCTCGCTGGACCTGGGCGCGCGTCCGCTGAAAACTTTCTTCAGCGTGATCGTGCCACTGACCAAAGGCGGCATTATCGCCGGTTCGATGCTGGTGTTTATCCCGGCGGTGGGTGAGTACGTGATCCCGGAACTGCTGGGAGGGCCAGACAGCATCATGATCGGCCGCATCCTGTGGCAGGAGTTCTTTAACAACCGCGACTGGCCGGTGGCTTCGGCGCTGGCGGTGATCATTCTGTTGATTCTGATTCTGCCAATCATCTGGTTCCACAAGCATCAAAATCGTGAGTTAGGAGAGAAGGAATGAATCAGTTACCAACCATTCGCTCTCCATGGCGTACGGCGATTTTGGCCGCATGCTTCCTGTTCCTGTACGCGCCGATGCTGCTGCTGGTGGTTTACTCCTTCAACAGCTCGCAGCTGGTGACTGTGTGGGAGAGCTTCTCGTTCCACTGGTACAAAGTGCTGTTCCAGGACGATGCGATGCTGGATGCCGTTGGCCTCAGCCTGACCATTGCGGCGCTCTCCGCTACCATGGCGGTGGTGTTGGGCACCATGGCTGCGGTAATCATCGTGCGTTTCGGCCGTTTCCGTGGGCATAGCGGTTTTGCATTTATGCTCACCGCGCCGCTGGTGATGCCAGATGTGATCACCGGGTTGTCACTGCTGCTGCTGTTTGTGGCGATGGGCAACACCTTCGGCTGGCCGAGCGATCGTGGCATGCTCACCATCTGGCTGGCGCACGTCACCTTCTGTACTGCTTACGTGGCGGTGGTGATCAACTCCCGTCTGCGCGAGCTGGATCGTTCCATCGAAGAAGCGGCAATGGATCTCGGGGCGACGCCGCTGAAAGTGTTCTTCGTGATAACCGTGCCAATGATTGCTCCTGCAATTGTCACCGGTTGGCTGCTGGCCTTTACGCTGTCGCTGGATGATCTGGTGATTGCCAGCTTCGTCACCGGGCCGGGAGCCACGACGCTGCCGATGGCGATCTTTGCTACTGTGCGACGCGGCGTCAATCCAGAGATCAATGCGTTAGCCTCATTGATTCTGTTTGTCGTCGGCCTGGTCGGTTTCATCGCCTGGCGCTTTATGGCGCACGAAGAAAAGCAACGTTTACGCGATATTCAGAAAGCCAGACGTGGCTGAAACCCGTAACATTTGCCAATATAATAACGGGCCGGTTTACCCTTCATACTTCACGTTGTAGGGGCGTTGGCTAAGTGTGTTCACCCCAGTCTCTTACTTAGGTAAGCTCCTGAGGATTCGCACACTTGCCGCCTTGCTAAAACGTGAATTATTTTGAGGTAAGACTTGCCCGTTTTTTTATGGTTACGGAGTCAAACCATGTCGGAAACCCTCAAAAACGCGATGGCCAATTCAACGCCTGCACCAGTGATGGTCGCGGGGATCGCCATCATTGCCACACGCTGTCTCAGCGTGCTGATGCTGGCCAATGAGCTGGGTTACGACGAAATAGCCAACTTTGTCCACCGCAGTGCGCAGGCGTGGGATTCCACGCTGATTTTTATCGCCAGTCAGCTGATCTTTCTGTTTGAACTGCGCTGTGCTTTTACCCTGCTGCGTGGCAGCAATCGCGGACGCTGGGGTTATGTGGTGGCGCAAATAATTGTACTCGGTTATATGCTCATGGCATCAGTCGGCTGGATCTACCCGGAAATTTTCAGTATTCCTGGTGAAACCAATGCGCAGATCATTCATCACACGTTGATGCAGAAAGTACCGGATGCGCTGGTGTTGCTGCTACTGTTTGTGCCGGCCAGCAGCCGCGCTTTTTTCCGCGCCCGGTGATACAATCTGCCCCCGTTTTTCTCCCGACTTTGATATACAGGCCTTTCCATGTATTGCGCGCTTTATGATGCCGGTCGCTGTCGTTCATGCCAGTGGCTGGAGAAACCCTATCCGCAGCAGCTCAGCGAAAAACAGTCGCTGCTCGAGCAGTTGCTGTCGCAGACCGCGGTGGCAGAATATTTACCGCCGGTGACCTCGCCGCTGCAGGGTTTTCGTAATAAAGCCAAAATGGTGGTGAGTGGCAGCGTCGAACGGCCGATTTTCGGCATGATGGCGCGTGATGGCGAAGCGGTGGATCTGTGTGATTGCCCACTCTATCCCGCCAGCTTTGCACCCGTGTTTGATGTGCTAAAACCCTTTATTGCCCGCGCTGGATTGACACCCTACAACGTGGCGCGTCAACGCGGCGAACTGAAATTCCTGCTGCTTACCGAGAGTTCGCAAGGTGGGATGATGCTGCGGTTTGTGCTGCGATCCACCCGCAAGCTGGAGCAGTTGCGCGCGGCTTTACCCTGGTTGCAGCAGCAGTTGCCGCAGTTGAAAGTGATCTCCGCCAATATCCAGCCAGTACATATGGCGATTTTGGAAGGGGAAGAAGAGATTGCTTTGACGCCCGATCAGGCACTGGCAGAATGTTTCAATCAGGTCCCGCTGTATATTCGTCCGCAGAGTTTCTTTCAGACCAATCCGCAGGTCGCAGCAGATCTGTATGCTACGGCGCGTGATTGGGTAGCAGAGTTGCCGGTGACCAGTATGTGGGATCTGTTCTGCGGCGTGGGCGGTTTCGGTTTGCACTGTGCCACGCCCGAGATGCAGCTGACCGGTATTGAAATCAATGCGGAAGCCATTGCCTGTGCGCAGCAATCGGCTGAACAGTTGGGTCTCGATAAAGTGAGTTTCGCCGCGCTGGATTCCACCCGGTTCGCGACATCGCATGAACAGGTGCCACAGCTGGTGCTGGTTAATCCGCCGCGTCGCGGTATTGGGGCTGAACTGTGTGCTTATCTCAGTGAAATGGCGCCAGACTACATTCTCTATTCAAGCTGCAATCCCACTACGATGGCGCAGGATATTGCGCGCCTGGCAGATTACGCGGTGAGCCGCGTCCAGCTGTTTGATATGTTTCCACACACGGCACACTTTGAAGTGCTAACGCTGCTGATTAAGAAGGGTGGAGCCACGTAGCCACCGCCTGAACGGAGGACGTGCAGAACCTGTCAGGTGGCACGCCACGCGGCTCCATAATGCTTATTCCGGGAACCACTTCTGGTTGATTTGCTGCCAGGTGCCATCGGCTTTCAGCGCCACCAGTGCGTCATTCATCTCTTTCAACAACGCTGCATTGCCTTTACGCACCGCAATGCCTAAGCCAGTGCCAAAGTATTCAGCATCAGTGATATGTTCACCCACCGGGCTGAGATCGTCGTTGGCTTTCAGCCACTGATTGACCACCGCGCTATCACCAAACACGCCGTTCAGACGACCATTTTTCAGGTCGAGAATCGCGTTCTGATAACTGTCGTAAGACACGGCGATCACTTCTGGATGTTTCTCCAGCAGGTATTTCTGGTGCGTGGTGCCGTTTTCTACCCCTACACGCTTACCTTTCAACTGGCTAAAGTCGGTGAACTGTCCCTTTTGGGCAATCACAATCGCGGAGTTGGCGTAGTAAGGCTGAGTGAAATCGACCTGTTTGCTGCGCTCTGCCGTGATGTCCATGCCTGAGATGACCGCATCATAACGACGGAATTTCAGCGAAGGGATCAAACTGTCAAACGCGTTATTGGTAAAGGTGCAATCCGCTTTCATTTGCTGACATAAGGCTTTTGCCAGATCGATATCGAAGCCGACAATTTGGTTGTCGTGATCGAGGGATTCAAACGGGGGATAGGTCGCAGAAGAGGCGAAACGAATTTTTTCCGCCGCATAAGCATTCATTGCCAGTGTTGCCAGCGCCGCAGCAACAATCCATTTTTTCATTATGTGACTCCTGTAAACCATGCCAGAGATAGAACGGATTACACGATGCCAGTAAATGAATTTATATGCAAATAATATGATTAAAAAATTACATGTGTTGTTGGGGGGTGTAGCTGCGCGAGATATGACGCGTTTGTCCGCAACACTTTCATCTCAGACAAACGCGATAAATCGCGCCACGACAGTAATCAATTGCGGTGTTCGAATGCCAGTGCGCGCTTTTCGATTAAACGCATCATCAGCGTGAGCAAACCGTTGACCACCAGATAGATCAGCCCGGCAGCGGCATACACCGTGATGTCATAGGTGCGCCCATACAGCAACTGACCGTGTCCCATCACTTCCATCAACGTAATGGTGTACGCCAGTGAGGTACTTTTAAACACCAGCACCACTTCATTTGAGTAAGAAGATAGAGCACGTTTAAACGCATACGGCAGTAGGATACGCAACGTGTCTTTGCGATTCATACCCAGCGCAGCGCAGGATTGCCACTGCCCGGAGGGGATAGCGCGAACTGCACCGTAGAACAGTTGAGTGGTATAGGCTGCACTGTTGAGCGACAGCGCAATCAGCGCGCAAAGCCAGGGCTGTGATAGCAGATGCCATAACCACGGCACATTTTGAATGCTGGGAAACTGGCCTGGGCCGTAATAAATCAGGAAGATTTGCACCAGCAGCGGGGTGCCGGTAAACACCGTGATGTAGCCTTTCACCAGCCAGTTCAGCACCGGGACTTTCAGTGAGAGCACGATGGTGCACAGCAGCGACAGCAGCAGCGCGGCAATCAGTGATGCCACCGTCAGGGTCAGACTGGTATGCAACCCTTTCAGGAGCTCGGGTAAGTAATCCAGCATGCGTCAGGCTCCCCGTTCAAAACGCGTGGTGCGCGATTCAATACGGCGCAGTATCGCCTGACTGAACAGCGTAATAATCAGGTAGACGGCCGCAGCCACCAGATACCAGGTAAAGGGTTCTTGTGTGCGCGTGGCAATGCTTTTGGTTTGCAGCATGATGTCATTCACGCTAATCAGCGACACCAACGCAGTATCTTTCAGTAACACCAACCACTGATTGCCAAGACCCGGCAGCGCATGACGCCACATTTGCGGCATGATCAGGCGGAAAAAAATCGCCGACTTCTTCATACCCAACGCCTGGCCGGATTCCCATTGGCCCACAGGCACGGCTTTCAGTGCGCCGCGCAACGTTTGGGAGGCATAGGCAGAATAAAGCATCGCGAGGGCAATCACACCGCACAGGAAGGGGCTGACGTCGAAGTTTTCAATCTGTACCTGCACGGGAATGCTGAACAAGCCCAGATTGATATGGAAGCCATCGGATAAGGTCAGTAGCAGCTGTGAGGCACCAAAGTAGACAAACAGCACCACCAGAATTTCCGGCAGACCACGGATCAGCGTCACCAGCGCGGTACCGATCCACGCCAGCGGTTTCCAGCGGACGGTTTCCCAGCCAGCAAAAATCATCGCCAGCACAAGGCCGGCGATCAGTGCACAAACAGCAAGGCCGACAGTCATGCCGGCGGCGCTTGCGAGTGGAATCATTTCATTCATCAGGGATTACTGCTGGAACCATTTGTTGTAGATGGTTTTGTAGGTGCCGTCAGCTTTGATCTTTTCCAGGGCGGTGTTGAATTTGCCCTGCAGCTCGGTGTTGCCCTGACGGACGGCGATACCCAGACCGGTACCGAAGTAATCTTTATCGGTCACTTTCTCACCCAATGGTGCGAGGTTGGCATTTTGTTTCAGCCATTCGTTCACCACGGCGGTGTCACCAAATACCGCATCAATACGACCATTTTTCAGGTCCAGAACCGCGTTCTGGTAGCTATCGTAAGGCACAACGGTGATGTCGTTGTGTTTATCAGACAGATATTTCTGGTGCGTGGTGCCGTTCTGAACGCCAACGCGTTTACCTTTCAGCGCATCAACGTTCGCCAGCTTGCCTTTCTGGGCAATAAAGATCGCGGAATTATCGTAGTAAGGCTTGGAGAACAGCACCTGCTTTTCACGCTCTGGGGTGATATCCATACCCGCCATTACGGCGTCAAAACGACGGAATTTCAGGCTTGGGATCAGGCTGTCAAACGCCTGATTAGTGAAAGTACAGGTCGCATCAATCTCTTTACACAGCGCATTGGCCAGATCGACATCGAAACCCTGAATCTTGTTGTCAGAGTCGACAAATTCAAACGGAGGATATGAAGCTTCGGTGGCAAAACGCAGGGTTTGCGCAGCAGAAGCGCTGAGGCTCAGACCGGCAAGCAGTGCAGCAAGTACGACTTTTTTCATTAGATGCATCCTGACTTAGTGCGAAAGATAATGTGCAAACGCTTCGGTTTGCGGCTGTGTAAAGTGGCTGGCATCGCCTTGCTCAACGATATGGCCGTTCTCCATGTACACCACGCGGCTGGCGGTTTTACGCGCCACTTCCACTTCGTGGGTCACAATCACCTGAGTAATCTGCGTCTGTGCCAGCTCACGAATGATGCTGACGATCTGCGCGGTGATTTCAGGGTCGAGGGCTGCGGTGGGTTCGTCAAACAACAGCACCTGCGGCTCCATCATCAACGCTCGGGCAATCGCCACACGCTGTTGCTGGCCACCGGAAAGATGCAAGGGAAAACGATCGGCAAAAGGGGTCAGACGCAGACGTTCCAGCAGTTTATCAGCGCGCGCGCGTGCGGCTTCTTTGCTGAGACCGAGCACGCGACACGGTGCTTCAATCAGATTCTGCACCACGCTGAGGTGCGGCCACAGATTGTATTGCTGGAACACCATGCCCACGTTTTGGCGCAGTTCACGAATAGCGCTGTCTGACGGCGCTTTGCTGAAGTCGAAATGATTCCCGGCAATCTGCAGGCTGCCGGAACGCGGCTGCTCCAGCAGATTGAGGACGCGCAGGAGCGAACTTTTACCCGCGCCACTCGGCCCGAGCAACACCAGCGTCTCTCCCTGCGGGCAAGCCAGGTTGATATCGAACAGTGCCTGATGGGCACCGTAAAAACAGTTTATGGCGTTTAGTTGAATACTCATGCGCAAAAAATGAATAGTAATTAGTGCCGCGGATCTTAACGTCACCAGAATAGTTATGCAATTGTGGTGGGTTAAAATTTATTAAACAGCAGTGAAGTCCCCAAAGCGTAGCACAATATCGCGCAGGTCAACGCCGGGAAGGGCTCGCTGGCTGCAATTTATTGATGAAAAATTAACAAAAAACGCCGCAAAGATGCGGCGCGCTTATGTTTAGAACTGAGTGCGGTAAAATTGAACAGCTATTTCTTCTCTTCCAGCAGCTGGCTGAGCGACCCGCCACCTGCGTGCGGCCAGTCACCGACGTAGCGTATATCATCCACAGCCCAGCAGGTGCCTTCATGAATCATTAATACCTCGTCATGCCAGCTTTTGCCCTCGCGACTCAAATCGACGCGCAGTGGAATATTACGTGCATCGCGATTAGGAATGGTTGAGGCGCTGGCAACTTCCGCCGATGTTGGACCCTGCGCGAGGCTGGAGAACAAATCGCCCTGGCTCCACGAGGCAGGTTTGCTGCTCTGCGTGCTGGCGCTCAGCAGTTTTTGATACAGGTGATCGCTCAGGTAAGGGCGATATTTTGCCAGCGTGGTGCTATCGGGCAGACCCTGGCCGGGCTGGCTGATGCGTAAATCGTAAAACTGCTGCGCGACGCTATCTGGGCCACCGTCGACACAGCTGGCAGTGCGCGGTCCGTTATCTTTGATCACCGGTTCGACGGTGGTACAGGCACTGAGCAGTAACGCAGCGGGAACAAGCAGCGCAAAGGCATTGTTTCTCATCTCGATTTCCTTATTGTTCACTGGCAAAGCGTCATTTTTAGCATAGAGTATAGTCTCGCTTTTACGCCGTACGAGCTGTTCACCTCAGGAGAGAAAAATGAAATTTTCCACCACGCCCACATTAGAAGGGCACAGCATCAGTGAATATTGCGGTGTGGTTACCGGTGAAGCGATTCTCGGGGCCAATATTTTTCGCGACTTCTTTGCCGGGATTCGCGATATCGTCGGTGGTCGTTCCGGAGCTTATGAAAAAGAGCTGCGCAAAGCGCGGCAGATTGCATTTGAAGAGCTGGAAGAGCAAGCAAAGGCGCTGGGTGCGAATGCGGTCGTGGGCATTGATATCGATTATGAAACTGTGGGTAAAGACAGTAGCATGCTGATGGTCAGCGTGACCGGAACGGCTGTGATCATTCGCTGATGCGGGTCGTTGTCGCTTTGATGATGGCGCTGCTGCTCAGTGCCTGCCACTCCTCGCTGGAATCAAGACAGGGTTATTGGGTCGATACCGCGCATCCGGCACAGGGCGCGCGGCCTCGTATCAAAGTGGTGGTGATCCACTATACCGCCGAAGATCTGCCTTCCTCACTGGCCACGCTGACCGATCGTGAAGTCAGCGCACACTATCTCATTCCACAGCAGCCCGCGCAGAAACGGGGTAAGGGTGTGATCTGGCAACTGGTGCCGGAGCCTGAGCTGGCGTGGCATGCCGGGCCGAGTTTCTGGCGCGGTGCGACCCGCATCAATGACACGTCGATTGGTATCGAGATAGTCAATCGTGGTTATACGCGGACATTAACTGGCGTGGAGTGGCAGCCGTTTACGCCAGCGCAAATCAGCGTGCTGGTGGCGCTGGTGAAAGATATCACGCAGCGCTATGCCATTACGCCAGAGAATCTGGTGGGGCACAGCGATATCGCGCCGCAGCGGAAGCAGGATCCTGGCCCGCTGTTCCCCTGGCAGCAGTTGGCGGAACAGGGGCTGGGCGCATGGCCCGATCGCGACACGGTACAGCGTTATTTGAACGGGCACGTGGCGGGTGCGCCCATCGATCAGGCCGAGCTGCTGGATGCGCTGCAGCGCTATGGTTATGACGTCAATTCAGCGAATACCCCGCAAATGCAGCGTAAGCTGATCGCGGCGTTTCAGATGCACTTCCGTGCGCGGGATTATCGAGGCATCGCCGATGCAGAAACGCTGGCGATAGCCCGAGCGTTACTGGTGAAATACGGCGCAGCGCAGTGATGAAACGGTGTATGGCATCGCCGATGCAGAAACGCTGGCGATAGCACAGGCGTTTCTGGCGAAGTACGGTACGGCGCGGTGATGTAAAGCTGAAGTAGGGTGCTCGCCAGGGTGAGCTTGTGGACGGCCCGAAGACCGTCTCTGTAAGGCAACCTGAGCTCTGTCACGCTAAAAACGCCTGCCAGTGTGCAACCAGACGTTGTAAATCCTGACGGCTGACATCGAGGTGGGTGGCAATACGTGTGACCGGGCCTACGCTCATCAACACATCGCCCGAGTGCATCCAGCTTTTAAGCGCGTCAACCTGATCCGCCGGTACTTTCACAAACAGCATGTTGGTGTGCTGATTCAGTACCTCTACGCCAATCGCGCTAAGCTGCTCCGCCAGCCAGGCGGCATTGTCATGATCTTCTTTCAGGCGCGCCACATTGTGCTTCAGTGCGTACAGACCCGCCGCGGCCAGGATGCCTGCCTGACGCATGCCGCCACCGGTCATTTTACGCCAGCGACGTGCCTGCTCAATGTAGGCTTCATCGCCGCACAGCAGTGAACCGACCGGCGTGCCCAGCCCTTTGGACAGGCAGATGGTCAGCGTATCGCAATAGCGAGCGATATCCTTCAGCTCAACATTTTGCGCCACCACGGCATTGAAAATGCGGGCGCCATCAATGTGCAGCGCCAGTTTGTGCTCACGCGTCAGCTTCCACGCTTGCTCCAGATAGCTCTGCGACAGCACTTTGCCGTGATGGGTGTTTTCCAGACTTAGCAGGCGCGTGCGCGCAAAATGGATGTCATCCGGTTTGATGGCGGCAACAATATCCGCCAGCGGCAGCGATCCATCTTCGGCATGAGAAATAGGTTGAGGCTGAATGCTGCCCAGCACCGCCGCGCCACCCGCTTCGTATTTGTAGTTATGTGCCTGCTGGCCGACGATATATTCATCGCCGCGCTGGCAGTGACACAGCAGTGCCACCAGGTTGGCCTGGGTCCCGGTAGGGAAGAACAGAGCAGCGGCTTTGCCACTCAGGCGTGCGGCCTCGCGTTCCAGCGCATTGACGGTGGGATCATCGCGATAGACATCATCGCCAGTTTCGGCGGCCATCATCGCATCCAGCATGGCGGCACTTGGGCGGGTTACGGTATCACTGCGTAAATCGATCACATCGCTCTCCTGAAACAAAAAAGCGGGCTGAGCGCCCGCGTTGTGAGTTATCTGGCCTGGTTATCCGTTTTACCTCAGCCAGTTAGTTTTCGCCAGTTCAACGATCTCATCGCCACGTCCATTCAGAATCGCGCGCAGCATATACAGGCTGAACCCTTTGGCCTGCTCGGCTTTGATCTGCGGTGGCATCGAAAGCTCTTCTTTAGCGGTAATCGCATCGATTAGCACCGGACCGTCATGCGCAAATGCCTGTTCCAGCGCGCTGTTAAGTTCAGAGGCTTTCTCGACGCGAAGGCCTTTAATGCCACAGGCGGTGGCAATCGCGGCAAAATCGGGGTTTTCCAGATCGGTGCCATCGGTGAGGTAGCCGCCCGCTTTCATTTCCATTGCCACAAAGCCCAGCACGCTGTTGTTGAAAATCACCAGCTTTACCGGCAGCTTTAACTGGGCGACGGAAATAAAATCGCCCATCAGCATACTGAATCCACCATCCCCACACAGCGCCACGACCTGCCGTTGCTTATCGATGGCCTGAGCGCCGAGCGCCTGTGGCATCGCGTTGGCCATCGAACCGTGGTTGAACGATCCCAGCAGGCGGCGCTTGCCGTTCATTTTCAGATAGCGCGCAGCCCACACCGTAGGCGTGCCCACATCACAAGTGAAAATCGCATCCTCGGCCGCGTAATGGCTGATTTGCTGTGCCAGATATTGCGGATGAATCGCTTGTTTATCATTGGCGGTGGCCAGGTCGTCCAGGCCTTTTCGCGCCTCTGCATAGTGTTCCAGCGCGCTGTCGAGATGGTGCCGATCGCTTTTGCTGGCGAGCTGAGGTTGCAGCGCCTGCAGTGTGGCTTTGATATCGCCAATCAGCGCCATGTTGACATGGCTATGCGCACCGAGGCTGGCGGGATTGATATCAATCTGGATGATATGGGCATCAGCCGGATAAAACGGCCGATAAGGGAACTGTGTACCCAGTAGCACCAGCGTGTCGGCGTTCATCATGGCGTGATAACCGGATGAAAAGCCGATCAAGCCGGTCATGCCGACATCGTAAGGATTATCGTACTCGATGTGCTCTTTGCCGCGCATGGCGTGCACCACGGGCGCTTTCAGTGTTTCTGCCAGTTGCACCACTTCAGCGTGCGCGCCAGCACAGCCGCTGCCGCACATCAGCGTAATATTTTTGGCATGGTTGAGCGTGTCGGCCAGCCGGGCGATTTCACTGGCGTTAGGCACAACATGGGGTAATTGTGGCGGATACCACTCGCTACGCGCCCCTTCCGGCGCCGGTTTCAGGGCAATGTCGCCCGGAAGCACGATGACCGATACACCACGATTGAGAATCGCTTTGCGCATGGCGATGCCGAGAACCTGCGGCAGTTGCTCAGGGTTGGACACCAGTTCGCAATAGTGACTGCATTCGCGGAAAAGCTCTTCCGGATGCGTTTCCTGGAAGTAACCGCTGCCGATTTCGCTCGAGGGGATATGAGCCGCAATCGCCAGCACTGGCACATGGTTGCGGTGGCAGTCAAACAGGCCGTTAATCAGATGCAGGTTGCCTGGGCCGCAGGAACCGGCGCATACCGCTAGTTCACCGCTGATTTGCGCTTCAGCGCCTGCCGCAAAGGCCGCCACCTCTTCATGGCGAGTGGGCATCCATTCAATGGTGCCCATGCGATTCAGGCTGTCATTGAGTCCATTAAGAGAATCACCCGTGACACCCCAAATGCGTTTCACACCGGCGCTTTCCAGGGTTTTGGCCAGCAGTGCCGCCACAGTTTGCTTCATCGTTCGCTCCTTTCTGGTGTTTTGCCATCCGTCCCGATGGCGGAAACGTGTCAGTCAGAAAGCGTAGACGAAGGAAGGCGCGCGCAGCCGTGAAAAAATGCGCTCGGTGCTCAGGTGGAAAACAGCGCGATAAGAATCGGGGCCAGTAAACTCATGATAAAACCGTGCACGATCGCGGCCGGGACAATTTCCATGCCGCCGGTGCGTTGCAGAATCGGCAGGGTGAAATCCATTGAGGTGGCGCCACTCAAACCCAGTGTCATACTGCGCTGACGGCTGATCAACAGCGGGATCAGCATAATGGTGATCAGTTCACGCAGCAGATCGTTAAAGAAAGCGGCACTGCCAATCACCGGCCCAAACGATTCCGTCATGAGAATGCCGGAAAGCGAGTACCAGCCGAAGCCGCTGGCAAGCGCCAGGCCGGTTTTGATTGGCAAATCGAGCCATAATGCGGCCAGCATCCCACCAATTAAGGCGCTGCACAGCGACACCGCCGCCACCAGCATGCCGCGACGATTGAGCGTGATTTGACGCAAGGTCATGCCGCTGCTGCGCAGTTGAATGCCGACCAGGAACAACATCAGCATCAGGGCATATTCACTGATGGTTGATGCGTGGCGCAGAATTGACCACTGGCTTAATCCCAACAGGAATCCGCCCAGTACCGAGCCACACAGCTTGAGGGATTCCAGCGCCATGTGCAGACGGGAAGGCAGGGCTTGCTGCTTGTGCGGGTGATGCCACGGCACGCGCTTCTCCAATAGCCAGAAAGCCATCAGGGAACAAGCGAGAATGCACAGCATACTGATCAACGCGGTATGAAAAATGGTGAGCAGATTACTGCTGAGGTTATCAAGGAAAGCGAGGCTGGTGCCCATAAAAAACAGGATGATGTACACCAGAGCGCTCAACAGGCGGGCGACGCCACGCAGCAGATTGGCACGGGTCACATGCAGTAAATAGCCAGCAATCAGTGGCAACAGAATGATGATTAAGCCATACATAGAGCGTTTCCATCCGTGGGAGAGGGCCGCAAGCTATCGGAAAAGAGTTGAAGTGTAAACCTTTTACCCATGCATTAACTTGACCAACTTAACGAGGCGAACCATGCTCAGGCAAAGCACTCAAGGGATGGCATGATGTTTCTGGAACATATCGATATTCGCGGTTTTCGTGGCATCAATCGGCTGTCGTTGCCACTCACTGATACCAATCTGCTGATTGGTGAAAATGCCTGGGGTAAATCCAGCCTGCTGGATGCGCTGACACTATTACTGGCGCCTGCGGCTGAACCTTATCAATTTACCGAACATGATTTTCACTTCCCACCGGGCGATCTGGAAGCCCGTCTGCGTCAGCTGCAACTGGTGTTTCGCTTTCGTGCACAAGCGGGCGATGACGAAGCGGTGTTCCAGCCTTTCTGGCAGCGTGATGAAAACGGGCGCTTTATCCGCTTCAGCACCCGTGCGCGCCGCAATGAACATGGCGTGAAAACCACCTGGCGCTTCATCGACCAAAATGGCGATGTGCTGGCGATGGAAGGCACTGAGGCGGCGCTGGCGCATCTGCGTGCCTTCTATCCAGTGCTCAGACTGCGCGATGCGCGCTTTGGCCGCCGTGGACGACACAGCAGCACCGATGCGGATCGCCGGGCCACGACGCTGAGTGAATTGTCACAGGAAGTCGAGAAATTAACCCGGGATTTGGTCGTGCAGCCACAGAATTTAAGTGACGATTTACTGCGTCAGGGCTTGCACACCATGCAGCAATTGCTGGAGCACTACTTCCTTGTGCAGCAACCGGGGGTCAGCGCGGCGCGTGTCGCACCTGAATTGCGCGACGGTTCGCAAGGCTGGCGCTCACTCGACAAGCTTAACCACCTGATTGCCGGAACGGAATCACGCAGTCGCCAGGTCATTTTATTGCGCATGTTCTCTTTACTGATTCAGGCGCACGGCAATGAAGCGCTGCCGCCGGGCGCTCACCCATTGCTGCTGGTGGAGGATCCGGAAACGCGACTGCATCCGATTATGCTGTCAGTGGCGTGGAACCTGCTGGATTTAATGCCGCTGCAAAAAATCACCACCACCAATTCGGGGGAGCTGTTATCTCAGGTGCCGTTGGAGAATATTTGTCGCCTGGTGCGTGAACCTACACGCGTTGCGGCATGGCGGATTGGTCCTGAAGGATTGAGCGCAGAGGAGAGCCGCCGTATTGGATTTCATATCCGCGTGAATCGCCCCTCGGCACTCTTTGCCCGCTGCTGGTTACTGGTGGAGGGAGAAACGGAAGTGTGGATCATCAATGAACTGGCACGGCAGCGCGGCTACCATTTTGCGGCCGAAGGGGTCAAAGTCATCGAATTTGCGCAGTCTGGTCTAAAGCCGCTGTTGAAGTTTGCCAGACGCATGGGCATCGCCTGGCATGTGTTAACGGATGGCGATGAAGCGGGCAATAAGTATGCAGCCAGCGCCCGGAGCCAACTGCAGGAGCATGAACGGCAAGACGATCATCTGACGCAGTTCCCGGCCCCGGATATAGAACACTTTCTCTATAAGCAGGGGTTCAGCGATGTTTATCACGACATGGCGCACCTGCCGTTAAACGTGCCGATGAATGCGCGGCGTATTATTACCAAAGCGATTCATCACAGCTCGAAACCCGAGCTGGCGATTGCGGTAGCCATGGCGGCGGCAGAGCGTGGGCCGCAGGCGATTCCCGCCTTGCTGGATCAGTTGTTTGCTCGCGTGATGTGGTTAGCACGCGGACGGGCGGATTGAAGTGCGGGAAAATTCGCAAAAGAAAAATGCCAGCGTCTGCGGCTGGCATTTTTTTTCGGGAGTGGTCAGAATGAATGAAGAGGCGCGCGTCAGGCGACTTGCGTGACTTCACAGGGCACAATCAAGCTGGCGTGATTGCCTTTTGGCCCTTCATGGACATCGAACTGAACCTGCTGGCCGGCCTTCAGCGTTCTGTATCCCTCCATCTGAATCGTGGAGTAGTGTGCGAAGATATCGTCGCCGCCGCCAATCGGACAGATAAAGCCGAAGCCCTTGGCGTTGTTGAACCATTTAACAGTACCCGTCTCCATGCTTTTACTTCCCTCGCAAGACATTTTGAACAGTAGGTGAGGTCATTGAAGCTGTGAGTCGAGTTTGTTTAAAACTCAATCAGCTTGTGTAAGTAGAATGTAGAGAAACGGTCCTTATCGTCAAGCAAACGGCCCTGGCGCACGGGGAGAAATTCATCAAAATTTGAGGCAGTTAACGCTATTGCAAATTTTGTGATACAGGTCGCGCATGGGCTTTTAGGACCGTTTTTTCTTAAGGGAAAGGTGGCTTGACAGACATGTTAAACTTAGGAATGGGCGCAGAAATGCGCGCAATCGTAACGCAGAATTTCGACGGAACATTATGGCAAACACAAACGACTGGCTTAATTTTGAACATTTAGCCGAAGATAAAGTACGCGAAGGGTTAAAGCCGCCTTCGATGTATAAAGTCATTCTGAATAATGACGATTATACACCTATGGAATTTGTTATTGACGTTCTGCAAAAGTTCTTTTCTTATGATGTTGAACGTGCAACGCAACTGATGTTGAAAGTTCACTACCACGGAAAGGCGATTTGTGGTGTATTCACTGCAGAAGTGGCGGAAACCAAAGTCGCCCAGGTGAACAATTACGCACGAGAGAATGAACATCCGTTGCTGTGTACGCTGGAAAAAGCCTGAGCCCGTCTCCATATAGGGGAAAGGTCGTCAGAGCGATAATTGGGGGAGGTGCCAAATGCTCAATCAAGAACTGGAACTCAGTTTAAACATGGCTTTCGCCAGAGCGCGCGAGCACCGTCATGAATTTATGACCGTCGAGCATCTGTTGCTGGCATTGCTCAGTAACCCGTCGGCCAGAGAGGCACTGGAAGCCTGTACGGTGGATATCGTGGCTCTGCGACAGGAACTCGAAGCCTTCATCGAACAAACCACACCGGTGCTGCCAGCCAGTGAAGAGGAGCGCGATACACAACCGACGCTCAGCTTCCAGCGCGTGTTGCAACGTGCGGTATTCCATGTCCAGTCATCCGGTCGCAGCGAAGTTGCAGGCGCGAACGTGCTGGTCGCCATTTTCAGCGAGCAGGAGTCACAAGCGGCTTACCTGCTGCGCAAACACGAAGTCAGCCGCCTCGATGTGGTGAACTTCATCTCCCATGGTACGCGTAAAGATGAGCCGGGCCAGCCGCAAAACAATGCGGAGAATCCGGTTAACGAAGAGCAAGCAGGCGGGGAGGAACGTATGGAAAACTTCACCACCAATCTTAATCAGCTTGCTCGTGTCGGCGGAATCGATCCGCTGATCGGCCGCGATAAAGAGCTGGAGCGTGCCATTCAGGTATTGTGCCGTCGACGTAAGAATAACCCGCTGCTGGTGGGTGAATCTGGCGTGGGTAAAACCGCCATTGCGGAAGGGCTGGCCTGGCGCATTGTGCAGGGCGATGTTCCGGAAGTGATGAAAGATTGCACCATCTACTCGCTGGATATCGGTTCGCTGCTTGCGGGTACCAAGTACCGTGGTGATTTTGAAAAACGTTTCAAAGCGCTGCTAAAACAGCTGGAACAAGACACCAGTAGCATCCTGTTTATTGATGAAATTCACACCATTATCGGTGCGGGTGCCGCTTCCGGTGGCCAGGTGGATGCCGCTAACCTGATCAAACCGTTGCTCTCCAGCGGGAAAATCCGCGTGATGGGTTCAACCACCTATCAGGAGTTCAGCAACATCTTTGAGAAGGACCGTGCGCTGGCGCGTCGTTTCCAGAAGATCGACATTACTGAACCTTCTGTCGAAGAAACCGTGCAGATTCTTAACGGCCTGAAACCGAAGTATGAAGCTCACCATGATGTGCGTTATACCGCGAAGGCGGTGCGTGCAGCCGTGGAACTGGCGGTGAAATACATCAACGATCGTCATCTGCCGGATAAGGCGATTGACGTGATCGATGAAGCCGGTGCGCGTGCGCGCCTGGTGCCGGTGAGTAAGCGTAAGAAAACGGTCAATGTGTCTGATATAGAATCTGTGGTGGCACGTATTGCGCGTATCCCAGAGCAAAGTGTGTCAGCCACCGATCGCGACACGCTGAAAAATCTCGGCGATCGTCTGAAAATGCTGGTGTTTGGCCAGGATAACGCGATTGAAGCACTGACTGAAGCCATCAAGATGAGCCGTGCTGGTCTCGGTCAGGATCGTAAACCGGTGGGGTCATTCCTGTTTGCTGGTCCAACCGGCGTCGGTAAAACCGAGGTGACGGTTCAGCTGGCGAAAGCCCTTGGGATTGAGCTGCTGCGTTTCGATATGTCTGAGTATATGGAGCGCCACACCGTGAGCCGTTTGATCGGTGCACCTCCGGGATATGTTGGTTTCGATCAGGGTGGTTTGCTCACCGATGCGGTGATTAAGCATCCACATGCGGTGGTGCTGCTGGATGAAATCGAGAAAGCGCACCCGGATGTCTTTAACCTGCTGCTGCAGGTGATGGATAACGGCATGCTGACCGATAACAACGGCCGCAAAGCGGACTTCCGCAATGTGGTGCTGGTGATGACCACCAACGCCGGTGTTCGCGAAACTGAACGTAAGTCGATTGGCTTGATTCAGCAGGACAACAGTACCGACGCGATGGAAGAGATCAAAAAGATCTTTACGCCAGAGTTCCGCAACCGTCTGGATAACATTATCTGGTTCCGTCATCTGGATACCGCGGTGATCCATCAGGTAGTGGATAAGTTCATCGTCGAGTTGCAAGCGCAACTGGATGCAAAAGGCGTCTCGCTGGAAGTCAGTGATGATGCTCGTGACTGGCTGGCGGATAAGGGTTATGACAAAGCGATGGGTGCCCGTCCAATGGCACGTGCGGTGCAGGAGAATCTGAAGAAACCACTGGCTAACGAACTGCTGTTTGGTTCATTAGTGGATGGCGGTTCAGTCTCGGTGGCGCTGGATAAAGAAAAAAACCAGTTGACCTACCATTTCCTGAGTGCGGAAAAACGCAAAACCGAAGGGACTGTGCACTGATGTGCTGAGTCGCAGATAAGAAAAGGCCGGATGAAAATCCGGCCTTTTTTTTCGCGCTCAGTTAATTGCCACAAACGCGAGATGTGGACAACAACTTAGCGACTACGGAAGACAATGCGGCCTTTGCTCAGGTCGTACGGGGTCAACTCGACAGTCACTTTGTCGCCCGTCAGGATGCGGATGTAGTTTTTGCGCATTTTACCGGAGATATGAGCGGTAACCACGTGCCCGTTTTCAAGTTCTACGCGGAACATGGTGTTAGGTAACGTATCCAGTACGGTACCCTGCATTTCAATATTGTCTTCTTTGGCCATCGAATCCTCTGGGGTGAACTACCAAACTGTTGAACCGGCAAGATAATGCCGAATTCCATGATTTATGTAAAGAACCGTTGGCGATTTTGCCAACGCTTCGCCGTGCGTCGCGCCATTGCGCGTGCATTACGGAAAAATTCGGGTGTTTTTATTGACGTCTGCGGGGGATTAGCGGGCTAAGAAGTTGTCGCAATCAGCATCAAGTGCACAACAGCAACAGCTTCGGGAAATGGATGAGATTCCCAACCTGGCAATTCCGGCTCGCCACAGCGAAGCGCGGACGACATACCAAACTCGCTTATTGTATCACTTTTGTCGGGAATTGTGTGCAAAACATCTGCGAGCTGGGTCAAAAAAGGGTTTGTGTTTGCCAGCAACCGCTTAAAACAGGCTGCCACGCCAGTGTTTGCACGTACTGTAAATAATCGACACGCGGGATTTCAACGGCGCCCAACGAAGCCGTATGCGGGTTAAGCACCTGGCAATCAATCAAGCGTCCCTGATGAGCGAGGAAATGCTGAGAGAAAACCCATAGCGCGGTTTTTGAGGCATTTTCCTGGCGGCTGAACATCGACTCACCACAAAATATCTGCCCAAGTGCCAGGCCATACATGCCGCCCACCAGTCGATTATCACTCCAGACTTCAATCGAATGCGCGTGACCCAGTTCATACAAGCGTAGCCACGCACGTTTCACTTCAAAGGTGATCCAGGTGCCTTCTTGTCTGCCGCTGGCACAGCCTTCCAGTACCTGCGGGAAGGCATGATTCATGGTGACGCGAAAAGGTGAACGGCGGTGAAAACGCGCCATGCTGCGGCTGAGATGAAAAGATTCCGGAAGCATCACGGCACGCGGATCGGGCGACCACCATAGAATCGGATCGCCGGGTGAAAACCAGGGGAAAATGCCGCGCTGATAGGCGTTCATCAGTCGGGCAGGGGAGAGGTCGCCGCCCATCGCCAATAATCCATTCGGCTCGCGCAGCGCCATCTCCGGCGGAGGAAAATTTAATGAATCCCGTGAAAGTTGTACCAGTCTCATTGCGTCAATTACCCTTCGGGCTGCTCGCTAAGACTATAGCGCAAAGCGCTGGTGGAAACGCCAATAGCGTCCTGCTTTTGAGATTAATTCGTCATGCGTGCCCGACTCAATAATCTGCCCCTGATCCATCACACAGATACGATCCATTGTTGCCAGGCCACTGAGGCGATGGGTCACCATGATCACCGTCTTACCCTGACTGACCTGACGCAACAGCGTCAGTATCTGCTGTTCGGTGGTGGCATCCAGGCCTTCGGTGGATTCATCAAGCAACCACAGATCGCCGTTGTGCAACAGGGCGCGCGCAATGGCCAGGCGACGCAGTTCGCCTCCCGACAGCGGGCGGCCACCTTCGCCCATCCACGCGTTGAGCCCTTCATCATGTTCCGCCAAATGGGTGAGTCCAACCTGATGCAGTACTGCATTGAGTTGTGCATCACTGGCGGCAGGGTGTGCCAGCAGCAAATTATCGCGTAACGTCTGACTAAACAGATGTACGCGTTGCGTGATCACGCTGATACGTTGACGCAGACTTTTTTCGTCCCACTCGGCAAGAGGAATATTATTCAGTCGAATGTCGCCCTGCTGCGCCTGCCAGCCACGCGTGATCAGTGCCAGCAAACTGGATTTGCCGCAGCCGGTGGGGCCGAGCAGTGCCAGATGCTCACCGGTTCTTAGTGAAAGCGAGAAGTGCCTGAGTACCGGCTCCGGTCGCTGCGGATAGCTGAAAGTGATCTTTTCCAGCGTCAGGCTGATACCCGAATCAGAGGACACGGTCGAGGAGGGAAAACGAATCAGAGGCGTTTGCTCAATGATTTCCTGTACGCGCTGTGCCGCGCCACTGACCTGCGAAAGCGGCAAAAATGCGCCTGCTACCGGTGCCAGCGCTTCAAATGCCGCCAGGCCGCAGAACACGAAAAGCGCGATGAATGCGCCAGGTGCGCTATCGCCGCCTACGCCCGCTGCGGAGATCCACAGCAGCAAGACGACGGTCGAGCCGCTGATTAACAATAACAGGCTTTGCGCCAGCGCTTGCAGGCGATGCTGATGCTGCTGAGCCTGCTGCCAGCGCATCTCTTCGGCATCCAGTTTTTTACGCCATAAGACCGCAGCACCATAAATTTGCAGTTCAGCCAGTCCGGTTACCCACTGCGTCAGTTGCAAACGCCAACTGGCTTGGTGCTGGGCGATGCGATGCCCGGCTGAGGTGCCTAATCGCCAGAACAGCGGCGGCATGAGCAAAAGCGTCAGCAGCATCATTCCGCCCAACAGCAGCGCCAGTGGCACATCCAATATCGCCAGACCGCAAGTGACCACCACTATCACTACCGCCGCGCCGACCAGCGGTGAAATGACGCGCAGATAGAGATGGTCTAACGTATCGACATCACTGACAAAGCGGTTAAGCAGTTCGCCCTGTCTGAAACAGGCCAGTTGTTCGGGGGCCAGCGCGATCAGTTTGCTAAAGGTGAACACACGCAAATGCTGCAACACTCTGAAAGTGGCATCGTGACTGACTAAACGCTCGAAGTAACGCGACGCAGTGCGAGTGATTGCCGCTCCACGCACCCCTGCTGCGGGCAACATATAGTTGAAACTGTACAGGCCAGCCACGCCAGCCAGCGATGAGGCGGCGAGGAACCAACCAGATAGGGTGAGCAAGCCGATACTGGCGAGCAAAGTCGCAATAGCTAAGATGATACCCAGACTTAAACGCCACGGATGACGACGAAACAGGCGCAGAAACGGCAATAGTGGATTCATCAGACAATCTCCTGCTGGCGATGCTGCACCATGGCACGCAACGGCCCGTCCTGAGCAATCAGTTGTTGCCACTGCCCCTGCTGCACCAGTTGCCCGGATTGCATCACCCAAACTTCATCCCAACTGGCAAGATCGTGAAGTTGGTGGGTGATCATGAGGGTGGTTTGCTGTGTGGCTGCCTGGTTTAATGCGCGCAACACATGCTGTTCACTTTGGCTATCAAGGCCTGAACCAGGCTCGTCCAGCAGCAGGAGTTGTGCCGGTTTCAACAGTGCACGCGCAACGGCGACGCGTTGCGCCTGGCCAACAGAAAGGCCCATTCCGCCATCGCCAATGGGTGTGTCGAGGCCTTGCGGCAAACGGGACAGAAACTCATCTACGCCCGCCTGTTGTAAAACGCTGCGCAGCGTTGCTTCATCCATGCTGCTGTTGAGAGACAGGTTTTCGCGCAGCGTGGTCGCGGGCAAATGTGGATTTTGCCCCACCCAAGCCAGATGCTGCTGCCAGCTATCACGGCTAATATCCCGCAGTTCATGCCCATTGACGCACAGCGATCCTTGATAGGGTAGAAAGCCGAGCAACACATTCATCAGTGCTGATTTTCCTGCGCCACTTTGACCCACCAGCGCCACGCGTTTATTCGCCTCAAGCGTAAAATTCAGCGGCTGTGATAGCGCTTCACCTTTGGCTGTCATCACCACCAAATTCTGTGCTTCAAGGCTTAAAGGGGTATCGAAAGCGACTGACAGGCTGGAGGCTGATGCTGGGATTTCCGGACTTTCGCTAAGAAAACGATCCAGTGCATCGGCGCCCCCAACGGCTTGCGCTTTAGCGTGGTAGAAAGTACCCAGATCGCGCAGCGGCTGGAAAAACTCAGGCGCCAATATCAGTGCCAGGAATCCGGCAAACAAGGTCACGCCAGTACCATAATGGCCAAAATTAAGTTCGCCAAGATAGGAGAAGCCGAAATAAACCGCGACCACGGCAATCGCCAGTGAGGCAAAGAATTCCAGCACCGCGGAAGAGAGAAAAGCAAGGCGCAGCACTTCCATGGTGCGCTGACGAAAATCCGTGGTGCTTTCAGCAATCGCCTGCTGCTCAGCGGCAGCCCTGTGGAACAGGCGCAACGTTTCACGCCCGCGCAGGCGGTCATAAAAATCGCCGCTCAGACGCGCTAGCGCGAGGAAGTTTCGACGGTTTGCATCGGCGGCACCCATGCCAACCATCGCCATGAAAATCGGAATCAGCGGTGCGGTCGCGAGCAGGATCAATCCGGCCGCCCAGTTAATCGGGAAGATGGCTATCAGGATGGCGAAGGGAATAAAAACGGCCAGAGACATCTGTGGCAGATATCGCGCGTAATATTCTTGCATCTCTTCAATTTGCTCAAGCAGCAGTGTTGCCCAGCTTCCCGCCGGTTTGCCCTGAACCCAGGCAGGACCTAAATCATTTAGCTTATCCAGTACCTGCTTGCGCAGAGCGCGACGGATGGCAACGCCAGCACGGTAACCGGCCATTTCCCGTGCATAGTGCAGACCCGCGCGAAGAGCAAAGCAGAACAGCAGCAGGATGAAATCAGTCAGCAGGGCACCGCGCGGTTGTTGGGCGACGATAAGATTCTGCAGCAGCGAGGCCAGCAACCAGGCTTGAGCAATAATCACCAGTGCACCGGCAAAACCGAATAGCGATGCGGCACGTAAACTGCTTGCGCCGTGGAGACGTTGCTGACGGAGCCAGCGAAGAAGATGTTGCTGCCGTGATTTTTCCATGCGAAGCCGTTTGATCACTGATGGAGAGAGGCAAAACCGGATAAAGTATCCGGAAATATTAAGCGCATGAACTTTAGCATGCAGGCAATAAAAAAGGCGACCAAAACAGGTCGCCTCTTTGCAATTATGATCAGCTTATTAACAAGTTACAGATCGGTTTTAACAAGCCCATCAAGGTAGCGTTCTGCATCCAGCGCAGCCATACAGCCGGTACCGGCAGAGGTGATCGCCTGGCGATAAATATGGTCCATCACATCACCCGCTGCAAAGACGCCAGGAATGCTGGTCTGGGTCGCATTGCCCTGCAGACCGGACTGCACTTTGATATAGCCGTTTTCCAGCGCCAGCTGGCCGTCGAAAATGGCGGTATTCGGGCTATGGCCAATCGCCACAAACAGCCCGGCAACATCCAGCGTTTCTGGCTCTTCACCTTTGGTGGAAAGCAGTTTCACACCGGTGACACCCATCTGATCGCCGACCACTTCTTCCAGTGTGCGATCGGTGTGCAGTACGATGTTGCCGTTGCGTACTTTATCCATCAGACGATCGATCAGGATTTTTTCGGCACGGAAGCTATCACGACGGTGAATCAAATGGACTTTCGCCGCGATATTTGCCAGGTAAAGGGCCTCTTCCACCGCGGTATTACCGCCACCAATCACCGCGACTTCTTGATTACGATAAAAGAAACCGTCGCAGGTCGCACAGGCGGAAACACCTTTGCCTTTGAACGCCTCCTCCGAAGGTAGACCCAGATAACGTGCGGATGCACCGGTCGCGATGATCAGCGCGTCAGCGGTGTACTCACCGCTGTCACCCGTTAAACGGAAGGGGCGGTTTTGCAAATCAACCGTGTGAATATGGTCGAAAATAATTTCGGTGTTGAATTTTTCGGCATGCTCTTGCATACGTTCCATCAACGCCGGGCCGGTCAGATCGTTCGGATCGCCTGGCCAGTTCTCAACTTCAGTGGTCGTGGTGAGCTGACCGCCTTTTTCCAGCCCGGTAATCAATACCGGATTCAGGTTAGCGCGCGCGGCATAGACTGCAGCGGTATATCCGGCAGGACCGGAGCCTAAAATGAGCAGCTTACTGTGTTTGGCCGTACTCATGCGTTCCTCAGTTTTTTTGCGACAACATAGTTTTTGATTGTAGGGAAATTAGCGCAGCAAAAAAAGGTTTCAGCAATTTTGATAACAATCGCTGCAAGCGGCGTAGTCGATGAATGCAAATTCTGCACGTCGATTGCGCCAAAAGGGGGCAATGCTCGGCAAATTCTGGTGCAGCAGCATAAAAATTCTCATTTAAAAACAGCAACCCAGAACTCTATCTGGCATCTTGTACTGAATTTGGATGTTTTACTTTGACAATCGCCTGCTGTTTTGCGAAAACATTATCAGAAGCGGAGAATATTTAGCGGTTCAAAACAGAATTTCATTTCTGTTTTGCACGTTTTTGCCGGATAAACTCAGTCTGACATTGGTAATGACGCATGATGTGGACAGACAACATACGTCATACGGATGGAAGCGTTACTGCACAGACTTATCGTCTTCACTTCAGTAAGGCCCTGAACAATGAGCGTTTTCAGGGTGTGGCAGGTAAAGGGAAGGAATTAAGAGAGACAATAATAATGGTAGACAATAAGAAACGCCCCGGAAAAGATCTGGACCGTATCGACAGAAACATTCTGAATGAATTGCAGAAAGACGGCCGTATTTCTAATGTTGAGCTTTCAAAACGTGTTGGCTTATCACCTACGCCGTGTCTTGAGCGTGTGCGTCGCCTGGAACGTCAGGGCTTCATTTTGGGTTACACCGCACAACTGAACCCACATTATCTGGATGCTTCACTGCTGGTATTTGTTGAGATTACTCTGAATCGTGGTGCGCCAGATGTGTTTGAACAATTTAACGCCGCTGTGCAAAAACTTGAGGAAACTCAAGAGTGTCACCTCGTTTCCGGTGACTTTGACTACCTGTTGAAAACCCGTGTACCGGACATGTCCGCCTACCGTAAGCTTTTGGGTGAAACCTTGCTGCGCCTGCCGGGCGTAAACGACACCCGTACTTACGTGGTGATGGAAGAGGTCAAACAGAGCAATCGTCTGGTGATCAAAACCCGGTAATGCAGGGCAGGTGCAAAACTTGCAGGAATTCGGTACACTCCTGTGAATTCATACAGGACCAGCGTCGGGCTTGCCCGGCGCTGTTGCCTTCTTAATTTACAGGCACCTGGAGAGTTCTCTTGAGCCAGGAATATACAGAAGATAAAGACGTTTCGTTACAACCGCTGAGCAGTGGACGCAGGCTGCTGGAAGCGTTGCTCATCCTTGTGGCCCTGTTCGCCATCTATTTGATGGTGTCGCTGGTTAGCTTCAATCCTTCCGATCCAAGCTGGTCGCAGACCGCCTGGCATGAACCGATCCATAATTTGGGCGGTAGTGTCGGCGCATGGCTGGCGGATACTCTCTTATTCATTTTCGGCGTGATGGCGTATGCCATTCCTCCGGTCATCATTGGTTTGTGCTGGATTACATTCCGTCAGCGCGATCGCCAGGATTACATCGATTACTTTGCGGTGGGCTTACGCCTGATTGGCGTGCTGGCGCTGGTGGTGACCACTTGTGGTTTAGCCGCGCTGAACGTTGATGACATCTGGTACTTTGCTTCGGGCGGTGTAATTGGCAGCCTCGTCAGTAATGCGATGGCGCCCTGGTTTAGTTCTGCCGGCGGTACTTTGACGCTGATCTGCGTCTGGGCGGCAGGCATAACCTTGTACACGGGCTGGTCGTGGCTGACGATCGCCGAAAAAATCGGGAGCGTGGTGATGGGCGTACTGACCTTCGCCAGCAACCGCTCTCGCCATGACGAACCCTGGCAGGAAGAAGAGGAGTACGAAGAAGAGGAAGAGCATGCCGAACATGCTGCGCCTCCACTGCGTGCTGCGCAATCGCATGATGACGATGATGACGTTCTGCTGGCTAAACCGCGTAAGGTGGCTGAGCCTATCGCCGAACAGTTGCCGGATGATCCTCTGCTAGCCAAAGCCAGTGCCGCGACCGCCGCGGCCATTGCCGTGACCGCCGAAGCTGCACACCAGGCGCCCGTTGTGCCGTCACCCGTGGTCAATGCACCCGCCGAAGCGGCACCTGTTGTTCATACCCCTGTGGTGCCAGCGGCAGTAGCACCTGTTGCGGTACCGCCTGCGCCTGAACCGGTTATTCAACCCGCACCGCCGCTGTATCGCTTTGAAGTTCCGGGCGAACCTGCACCCTCAGCGTTTTCACCCGTTGATGACGATGAAGGGCCACGCATGGGGAACTGGCAGGATGCCGCTCAATCATCTGCTTCTCTGAACACTGCGGCAGCCGCAGCAGTGGGAGCAGCTGCTGCGAAAACGGCTTCTGCGTATACACCAGCCTTCGATGTGGTGCCGGAGCGTGATTACAATCCGCAGGTGAAGCAGGGTATTGGCCCTGAATTGCCGCGTCCGAACAAAGTTAAACTGCCAACACGTCGTGAACTGGCTTCTTACGGCATTAAGTTGCCGTCACAGCGTATGGCAGAAGACAAAGCGCGCGAAGAAGCCGAACAGCCGTTGCCTGAAATGACAGCGACCTATCATGAGCCCTCACAGGATCATGAAGAGGATACCGCCTTGCAGGAAGCACACCTGCGCGAAGCGTTTGCATCTCAGCAACAGCAGCGTTATGCAGAAAGCGGACAGCATCAAGTCGAAGAAGATGAAGAGGCTTTACATCAGGCGCAGTTGGCCAATCAGTTTGCAGCTCAGCAGCAACAACGCTATCAGCAATCTGAAACCAATGAAGGCCCGGTATTTAACCTTGATACTTCATCAGCCTTTGATTTTTCGCCAATGAAAGATTTGGTCGATGACGGCCCAAGCGAGCCATTGTTTACCATCGCTGCAACGCCTGAGCCGGAAGCGCCTGCGCAGTGGCAACAACCTGCCGCACCACAATCCGAAGCGCCTGCGCAGTGGCAGCAACCTGCGGCAGCGCAGCCAGAAGCCATGCCATCGCTGAATGAGCACAATAGCCCATGGTCGTCATCCGAGACCGAAAGCTATGCTGCGCCAGCAGAAGCGCCTCAACCGGTCGCCCCTGCGCAAGATAGCCTGTTCCATCCGTTCCTGGTTCGTCATGAACGTCCGCTGGAAAAGCCTTCTACGCCGCTGCCGACGCTTGATTTGCTGACCTCTCCGCCTTCGGAAGAAGAGCCGGTGGATATGTTCGCGCTTGAGCAGACAGCACGATTGGTTGAAGCGCGTCTGGCCGATTATCGTGTGAAAGCCGAAGTCGTCGGTATTTCACCAGGTCCGGTGATCACCCGCTTTGAGCTGGATCTTGCTCCTGGCGTGAAAGCTGCGCGTATTTCTAACCTGTCGCGCGATTTGGCTCGTTCGCTTTCAGCTGTCGCGGTGCGTGTGGTTGAAGTGATTCCGGGCAAACCTTACGTTGGCCTGGAATTACCGAACAAACATCGCCAAACCGTCTATCTGCGCGAAGTGCTGGATTGTGACAAGTTCCGCGATAACCCGTCACCGCTGTCGGTGGTGCTGGGTAAAGATATCTCGGGTCAACCGGTGGTGGCCGATCTGGCGAAGATGCCGCACCTGCTGGTTGCCGGTACGACCGGTTCCGGTAAGTCGGTTGGTGTGAACACCATGATCATCAGCATGCTGTATAAAGCCACACCAGAAGAAGTGCGCTTTATCATGATCGACCCGAAAATGCTGGAGCTCTCCGTCTACGAAGGCATTCCGCATTTGCTGACTGAGGTGGTCACCGACATGAAAGATGCGGCGAACGCGCTGCGCTGGAGTGTGGGTGAGATGGAACGCCGCTACAAGCTGATGTCTGCGCTGGGCGTGCGTAACCTTGCCGGTTACAACGAGAAAATTGAGCAGGCTGCTGCCATGGGGCGCCCAATTCCAGATCCGTTCTGGAAGCCGGGTGACAGTATGGAGACCACGCCGCCTGTGCTGGAAAAACTGCCGTATATCGTGGTGTTGGTGGATGAATTCGCTGACCTGATGATGGCGGTGGGCAAGAAAGTTGAAGAGTTGATTGCTCGCCTGGCACAGAAAGCGCGTGCGGCGGGTATTCACCTGGTGTTGGCAACGCAGCGTCCGTCGGTAGATGTAATTACCGGCTTGATCAAAGCCAACATCCCAACGCGCATTGCCTTTACGGTATCCAGTAAAATTGACTCACGTACCATTCTTGATCAAGGCGGCGCGGAATCATTGCTGGGGATGGGTGACATGCTTTACATGCCGCCTAACTCCTCAATGCCGGTGCGTGTCCACGGTGCCTTCGTGCGCGATCAGGAAGTGCATGCGGTGGTGCAGGACTGGAAAGCGCGTGGACGTCCGCAATACATCGACAGCATTACCGCGGGTGAAGAGAGCGAGAGTGCAGCGGGCGGTCTTGATGGTGATGAAGAGCTTGATCCGCTGTTCGATCAGGCGGTCTCATTTGTGGTCGAGAAACGTCGCGCCTCTATCTCCGGTGTTCAGCGTCAGTTCCGTATTGGTTACAACCGTGCAGCGCGCATCATTGAACAGATGGAAGCGCAGGGTATTGTCTCTGAACCGGGCCATAATGGTAACCGCGAGGTGCTATCACCGCCGCCGCACGAGATGTAATCTAGCGAACGCCATGACTTACTTCTGGGCCAGTTAACACTGGCCCGTTGTTTATCTGCAGAACGATCCCCATATCGTTGGGAGCTTTCGGCTTTTTCTTCTGTCGAACAGACAGAGCGGCAACTACGTTTAATGCAGTAAGTGTCGGGAAACCATGAATAAGGAATCGAATCAGATGAAATTACGCGTTATTGCCTGCGGCCTGCTGGCCGGTTTTGTTTCTTCGTCGGTATTGGCGGATGCGTCGAGCGATTTGCAGCAGCGTCTGAACAAAGTGAACAGTTTCCATGCCAGCTTTAGCCAGAAAGTGACAGATGGCAGCGGTGCGAATGTGCAGGATGGTGAAGGTGAACTGTGGGTTAAACGCCCAAGTTTATTCAACTGGCATATGACCGCGCCAGACGAAAGCGTGATTATCTCCGATGGCAAAAACCTGTGGTTCTATAATCCGTTTGTTGAGCAAGCCAGCGTTAGCCTGCTGCAGAACGCCACCAGCAATACGCCGTTTATGCTGATTGCCCGTAATCAGCCGAGCGACTGGCAGCAGTACAACATCAAGCAGCAGGGTGATAATTTCGAGCTGACGCCAAAAAGCAGCGATGGCAACCTGAAGCAATTCACTATCAACGTCTCTGCATCCGGAACTATCAACAAATTCAGTGCGATTGAGCAAGATGGTCAACACAGTGATTATCAGCTGAAGAGCCAGAAAAACGGTGCGATTAGCCCAGATAAGTTCACCTTTACACCGCCAAAAGGGGTAACGGTGGACGATCAACGTCAGTGAGGTCGTGGTGAGTAACCTGTCCCTGGATTTCGCCTCTTCAAATGAGTTCCAGCCGCTGGCCGCGCGTATGCGGCCAGCCACATTGCAGCAGTATATCGGGCAACAGCATCTGCTGGCGGCGGGTAAACCGCTGCCGCGCGCGATTGAAGCCGGGCATCTGCACTCAATGATTTTGTGGGGGCCGCCAGGAACAGGGAAAACAACGCTGGCAGAGATTATTGCGCACTATGGCAAGGCGGATGTTGAGCGAATTTCTGCCGTGACATCCGGCGTGAAAGAGATCCGTGAAGCCATCGAGCGCGCCCGGCAGAATCGTCAACTGGGCCGCCGTACCATCCTGTTTGTGGATGAGGTTCATCGTTTCAATAAAAGCCAGCAGGATGCATTCCTGCCCCATATTGAAGATGGCACCATTACCTTTATCGGTGCGACCACCGAGAATCCCTCTTTTGAACTCAACTCGGCACTGCTATCGCGTGCTCGCGTCTATCTGCTGAAATCGCTCACCACTGAAGATATTGAACAGGTGCTCACCCAGGCGATGGAGGACAGTGCGCGAGGGTACGGTAATAGCGACATTCTGCTGCCAGAAAACACCCGGCGCATGATTGCTGAGTTGGTTAACGGCGATGCGCGTCGTGCGCTGAATACGCTGGAAATGATGGCGGATATGGCAGAGAGCAATGCGCAAGGAAAGCGTGAGCTGACGCCACAGTTGCTGAATGAAGTCTCAGGAGAAAGGGCGGCGCGGTTTGATAACAAAGGCGATCGTTTCTATGACCTGATTTCGGCGCTGCATAAATCCGTGCGCGGTTCGGCGCCGGATGCCGCTCTCTACTGGTATGCCCGCATCATCACGGCCGGGGGTGATCCGTTGTACGTTGCACGCCGTTTACTGGCGATAGCTTCGGAAGATGTGGGCAACGCCGATCCACGCGGTATGCAGGTGGCTATTTCGGCATGGGACTGTTTCACCCGCGTCGGGCCTGCTGAAGGCGAGCGTGCCATAGCCCAGGCGATTGTTTATCTGGCCTGCGCACCCAAAAGTAATGCGGTTTATACCGCGTTCAAGGCGGCCATGCGCGATGCGCGAGAATTCCCGGATTACGATGTGCCTGAGCACCTGCGCAATGCACCCACCAAATTAATGAAAGAGATGGGGCTGGGCAAAGAGTATCGTTATGCACATGACGAACCCAATGCTTATGCGGCCGGAGAGGTGTTCTTCCCGCCTGAAATGGCGCAAACGCGCTACTATCAACCGACCAATCGGGGGCTTGAAGGGAAAATCGGCGAAAAACTCGCCTGGTTGGCTGAACAGGATCAAAATAGCCCGATAAAACGCTACCGCTGATAAACGCCTTACGGTAAGGTGAGCAAGTATTTCAATGCATTCCAGTGGGATGCATCCCTTCATTCGTTCAACCAACCTTAATTACACAGGATAAGCATGCTCGATCCCAATCTGCTGCGTAATGAGCCAGACGCAGTCGCTGAAAAACTGGCACGCCGAGGATTCAAACTGGATGTGGAAACGCTGCGCTCGCTCGAAGAGCGTCGTAAAGTACTGCAGGTAGAAACTGAAAATCTGCAGGCAGAGCGTAATTCCCGATCCAAATCCATCGGTCAGGCCAAAGCGCGTGGGGAAGACATCGAGCCACTGCGTCAGGAAGTGAACGTGCTGGGCGAACGCCTGGATGCGGCGAAGGTTGAGCTGGATACACTGCAAAATACCATCCGCGATTTTGCTCTCTCGTTGCCTAACCTGCCGGTCGATGAAGTGCCGCTGGGTAAAGATGATACTGAGAATCAGGAAGTCAGCCGCTGGGGTCAGCCCCGTCAGTTCGATTTCCCGGTAAAAGACCACGTTGAGTTGGGTGAAGCGGTTAAAGGCCTGGATTTCGCTGCCGCAGTGAAACTGACCGGTTCACGCTTTATCGTGATGCAGGGGCAAATCGCTCGCCTGCACCGTGCGCTTAGCCAGTTCATGATTGATCTGCATACTCAGCAGCACGGGTATCTGGAAACCTACGTGCCGTATCTGGTTAACCATGAGACGCTGTTTGGTACGGGTCAATTACCTAAGTTTGGTGAAGACCTGTTCCACACCAAGCCTTTGGGTGAAGAAGCGGGCAGCAGCAATTACGCACTGATCCCGACGGCGGAAGTGCCGCTGACCAACCTGGTGCGTGATGAGATCGTGGAAGAAGAAAATCTGCCGATTAAACTCACTGCGCACACGCCATGCTTCCGTTCTGAAGCGGGTTCTTATGGACGCGACACGCGTGGTCTGATCCGTATGCACCAGTTCGATAAAGTTGAGATGGTGCACATTGTTGCGCCAGAAACGTCAATGGACGCACTGGAAGAGTTGGTTGGCCACGCCGAGAAAGTGCTGCAGTTGCTGAATCTGCCTTACCGTAAAGTACTGCTGTGCACCGGTGATATGGGCTTTGGTTCAGCCAAAACCTATGATCTGGAAGTATGGTTGCCGGC
This sequence comes from Pantoea sp. C8B4, assembly GCF_051336905.1. Taxonomy (NCBI): domain Bacteria; kingdom Pseudomonadati; phylum Pseudomonadota; class Gammaproteobacteria; order Enterobacterales; family Erwiniaceae; genus Pantoea; species Pantoea sp. C8B4. Next base: position 112,048 of record NZ_JBGMNK010000008.1, on the reverse strand, counting down.
GCAGGATACCTATCGTGAGATCTCATCTTGTTCCAACATGTGGGATTTCCAGGCGCGTCGCATGCAGGCTCGCTGTCGCAGTAAAACCGATAAGAAACCGCGTCTGGTACATACACTGAACGGTTCGGGGCTGGCAGTAGGTCGTACGCTGGTTGCGGTGCTGGAAAACTACCAGCAGGCTGACGGCCGTATCGAAGTACCAGAAGTGCTGCGTCCTTATATGGGCGGACTGGAAATCATTGGTTAACCCCAGCTTTCTGATAGTAAAACCCGGCAATGCCGGGTTTTTTGTTTTTAGCTTCAGCCGATTATTTTTTAGTAAGAATTAATCAGAAATAAACGTTATCGTCAGCAGCCCCCCTCAAAACACTAAAATCTATAAATTCATGCAGATAGCATTGAGTTTTTATGATGATATATCTCCTCTAAGCTGCTGAAGATAAAAATAATAAATTGTTCAGCAGCAAATTGTGCGGCGGTGATTTTTTGCCCGTTGACTTTAAAATAGCGAATGGCAAACTGCGCGCAATTATCTTCATTTCTTTGGTTTTTAATCCCTATGTCTACCTGGTCGCGCCCCGTCGTGTTGCTGCTTTGCGGCTTAATGCTCATGACGGTGTCTATTGCTGTGCTGAATACGCTGGTACCGCTTTGGCTTACCCATGATCAACTGCCGACATGGCAGGTGGGTATGGCCAGTTCAGCCTATTACACCGGTAATCTGCTGGGGACGCTGCTCGCAGGCTGGTTGATCAACCGCTATGGTTTTAATCGCTGTTTTTATCTGGCCAGCGCGCTGTTTGCCGTGGCGACCATGGGAATGGTGCTGTTAGAGGGGTTCTACAGCTGGACTGCGCTGCGTTTTGTTGCGGGTGTCGGTTGTGCGCTGATCTGGGTGGTGGTGGAGAGTGCGTTGCTGTGCAGTGGCACAGTGCGTAATCGCGGTCAGTTGTTGGCTGCCTATATGATTGTCTATTATCTCGGCACGGTGGCGGGCCAGTTGCTGGTGAGCCGCGTTTCGACTGAACTTCTGCATGTCATTCCATGGGTCACCGCGCTGATCGTCTGCGCCGTGCTGCCAGTGGTCTTCCTGCGTGTTAATGCCAGCTCAGCGACTGAAGAGGCTTCTACCGGTCGCATCTGGACCATGTTGCGCCGTCGCAGCTCGCGTCTGGGCATCAACGGCTGCATTATTTCCGGTATCGTACTGGGCTCACTGTATGGTCTGATGCCGTTGTATCTGTCGCATCGGGGAATGAGTGATGCCAACGTCGGTTACTGGATGGCGCTGCTGGTGAGTTCGGGCATTGTCGGTCAGTGGCCGGTGGGACGTCTTGCCGACCGTTTTGGGCGCCTGATGGTGTTGCGCGTTCAGGTGTTTGTGGTGATTCTGGGTGCCATCGCCATGTTGGGCGATACTGCCATGGCGCCTGCACTGTTTGTTTTGGGGCTGGCTGGCTTCACGCTCTATCCAGTGGCGATGTCATGGGCATGCGAAACCGTTGCGCATCATGAGCTGGTTGCCATGAATCAGGCGCTGTTGTTTAGCTACACCATCGGCAGCCTGGTCGGGCCGGGTATGACATCGATGCTGATGCAGAATTACTCTGACCGTTTGCTGTTTGTAATGATTGCCGCTGTGGCACTGGTCTATCTGGTGATGCTGCTGCGTAAAGCTGACCAGCATGCCACGCCAATTGCACATGCTTAATATCTGAATGAACCAATGAAAAAAGGGAGCGGTAAGCTCCCTTTTTTGTCAGTACATCACTTCGTGACCATATCCTGCCAGAATATTTTTGACCCGTTCCATCGTCTCTTTACTGGGTGGTTTTACCCCATCCAGCTTGTACTCTTCGCCCATGGCAATCCATTTGTGCTTGCCCAATTCATGGTAGGGCAGTAGCTCAATCTTCTCGACGTTCTCCATATCCTTGGTGAATGCACCCAGGCGATGGGCAGAGTCATCGTCATCGGAATAGCCGGGCACGACCACAAAGCGAATCCAGGTTCGTTTGCCTTTCTTCTGCAGATAGCGTGCGAAATCGAGAGTACGATGATTGGAGACGCCAACCAGAATCTGGTGCACATCATCATTAATTTGTTTCAGATCGAGCATCACCAGATCGGTGGCATCCAGCAATTCATCGATTACCGGATCATAACGACGTACAAAACCGTTGGTATCCAGACAGGTATGAATGCCTTCCGCTTTGCAGGCACGGAACCAATCGCGCACAAACTCGGCCTGCAAGATCGCTTCCCCACCTGATGCCGTTACTCCTCCGCCAGAGGCATTCATAAAGTGACGATACGACAGTGCATCTTTCATCAGGTCGTCAACCGTGACTTCTTTGCCACCGTGGGTGTCCCAGGTGTCGCGATTATGGCAGTAGAGGCAGCGCATCAGACAGCCCTGGAAGAAGGTGATAAAACGGATGCCGGGACCGTCAACGGTGCCGCAGGATTCGAATGAGTGGATACGACCGATGGTTGACATTGCGATGTATTCTCCGGGTTAGCCTCAACATCAGGCGGCACAATCTGTGTTGTGCTCTTGGATTAAAGTCGATTTTGCGAGGCTGCCAGCGAAAGCAAACTGGCAAAACAGACTTGTGGAGAAAAGGCTCCCGCAGGAGCCTTTACATTTCAGGGAGGATTACAGGGACTGAGTGAACGTACGGGTAATCACATCCTGCTGCTGCTCTTTGGTCAGCGAGTTAAAGCGCACAGCATAACCGGAAACACGAATGGTTAGCTGAGGATATTTCTCCGGATGTTCCATCGCATCCAGCAGCATCTCACGGTTCATCACATTGACGTTAAGATGCTGACCGCCCTCGATATTGGCTTCATGGTGGAAGTAGCCATCCATCAGGCCCGCAAGGTTGGTTTTGCGCACGTTGTCATCTTTACCCAACGCATTTGGCACGATGGAGAAGGTATAAGAAATACCATCTTTCGCATAGGCAAACGGCAGTTTGGCTACCGAAGTCAGAGAAGCCACCGCACCTTTCTGATCGCGACCGTGCATTGGGTTAGCACCTGGACCGAATGGCGCACCTGCACGACGACCGTCAGGGGTGTTACCGGTTTTCTTACCGTATACCACGTTAGAGGTGATGGTGAGCACCGACTGCGTTGGCACCGCATTACGATAGGTTTGCAGTTTCTGAATTTTCTTCATGAAACGTTCAACCAGGTCACACGCCATATCATCGACACGTGAGTCGTTGTTACCAAACTGCGGATACTCGCCTTCAATCTCGAAATCTACGGCCAGACCATCCGCATCACGCACGGTTTTTACTTTGGCATATTTAATGGCAGAGAGGGAATCCGCCGCCACTGACAAGCCTGCGATACCACATGCCATGGTGCGATAGACGTCACGGTCATGCAACGCCATCAGTGAAGCTTCATAGCTGTACTTATCATGCATGTAATGGATGATATTCAATGAGGTGACATACTGTTTAGCCAGCCAATCCATGAAGTGATCCAGACGTGCCATCACAATGTCGAAATCCAGAATTTCATCAGTAATTGGCGCCTCTTTCGGGCCAACCTGCATTTTCAGTTTTTCGTCCACGCCACCGTTGATTGCATACAGCAGTGTTTTAGCCAGGTTGGCGCGGGCGCCGAAGAACTGCATCTGTTTGCCGACAATCATTGGGCTCACACAGCAGGCGATCGCGTAGTCATCGTTATCAAAGTCAGGACGCATCAGATCGTCATTCTCATACTGCAATGAAGACGTATCGATAGAGACTTTGGCTGCATATTTTTTGAAGTTAACCGGCAGTTTTTCTGACCACAGGATTGTCATGTTCGGTTCTGGTGACGGGCCCATGGTGTACAAGGTATTCAGGAAACGGAAGGTACTTTTAGTGACTAAAGTACGGCCATCGACACCCATACCGGCCAGAGACTCGGTTGCCCAGATTGGGTCACCTGAGAACAACTCGTCATATTCTGGGGTACGCAGGAAACGCACCATACGCAGTTTCATCACCAGGTGGTCAATTAACTCCTGCGCGCCTTCTTCAGTCAGTTTGCCCGCTTTAATATCACGGTCGATATAAACATCGAGGAAGGTAGATACGCGACCGAATGACATCGCGGCGCCGTTCTGTGATTTCACAGCGGCCAGATAGCCGAAGTAGGTCCACTGTACAGCCTCTTGCGCTGTGGTCGCGGGCAGAGAAATATCAGAACCGTATTTGGCAGCCATTTCTTTAATCTGACCAAGCGCACGGTGTTGCTCGGAGATTTCTTCACGCAGGCGGATAGTGGCTTCAAGATTGACACCATTTTCCATATCGCTTTGCAGTGAATTGAACTGCGCCACTTTATCTTTCATCAGATAATCGATGCCGTACAGCGCCACGCGGCGATAGTCACCGATGATACGACCACGACCATAAGCATCTGGCAGACCGGTCAATACACCGGATTTACGGCAGCGCAGAATGTCCGGAGTATAGACATCGAACACGCCCTGGTTATGGGTTTTACGATAGTCGGTGAAGACTTTTTTCAGGGCAGGGTCGAGTTCACGGCCATAAACTTTGCAAGAACCTTCGACCATTTTGATGCCGCCAAATGGGATAATGGCGCGTTTCAGCGGTGCTTCAGTCTGCAGACCTACAATGGTCTCCAGCGACTTATTGATATAACCCGCATCATGTGAAGTGATGGTAGAAGCCAGGTCGGTATCGAAATCAACCGGTGCATGGGTGCGGTTCTCAATCTTGATACCTTCCAGCACGCTGTCCCACAGTTTAGTGGTGGCTGGTGTGGCACCCGCGAGGAAAGATTCGTCACCTTCATACGGGGTGTAGTTTTTCTGGATAAAGTCACGGACGTTGACACCGTTCTGCCATTCGCCGGCGCTAAATCCTTCCCAGGCTGACGCCATTTTTTCGTTAAGTTCGGACATGATATACCTGCCTTATTTAGGGAGACTCTGACGATGACGTGCGCTCGGGCACGCCCGTTTTAATTTCTTAATGCACCGGATCATCACCGCGCAGGTAGATGACCCAGTAGGTCAAACCGACTAACAATCCGCCACCAATAATGTTGCCGATTGTCACTGGAATGAGGTTATTAACAATAAAGTCGCCAACGCTGAGAGAGGGGAACTGTGCGGCGCTGGAACCGGCCATTTGCCAGAATTCCGGGCTGGCGAAGTCACGAATGACGATTGCCATTGGAACCAAAAACATGTTGGCGATACTGTGCTCAAAGCCGCTGGCGACGAACATCCCGACGGGCAAAATCATGGCGAACATTTTGTCGAACAGACTGCGGCCGGAGTAACTCATCCACACCGCCAGGCAAACCATCAGGTTAGCGAGTGTGCCGAGGCTGACGGCTTCAATAAACGTGTGATGCATTTTGTGGTCGGCGGTTTGCAGGACATTCAACCCCCACGCGCCATTGGCAACCATATGTTCACCTGCTAACCAAATCAGCGCGACAAAGAACAGCGCACCAAACAGGTTACCGATATAGACATTCAGCCAATGACGACCAAGTTGCATCCAGGTGATGCGCCCGCTGGCTTTCGCCACCACAATCAAAACCGTCGAAGTGAACAGGTCCGCGCCACATACCACAACCAGCATCAAACCCAGAGAGAAGCAGATACCGCCAATCAGTTTCGCAATACCGTAGGGCATGGCGCCACTGCCCGTGGTGGCAGTAATGTAGAAAACAAACGCGATAGAAATAAATACGCCAGCAGTGATGGCTAAGAAGAAGGTGGTTAAAGGATGTTTAGTGGCTTTATAGACGCCGGCATCTTCAGCAACTTTCGCCATGGCCGCGGGTAATAATGCATTAAAAGGGTTGTCAGCTTTCACACTAACGCTCTCCTGAAATTGTCTGTAAAGATACTAACAAAGGAGTATAGGTCAGGAATTGATGTGGATCATAAATGGCAGGGAGGTACGGGGTAAGCGAGGCGTTAAGTTAAAGAATATTCACTTAAATTGTTGAATTATATGAACTAAAAATTTTTTAATTTATGCAAAATAAGTTTAATGATTGGTCTTTGAGAGTGACTCAATGTTAATTCAGTTTAACCAATGAAACTGAATTGTTAATTATCAATATTCAATGTTGAGTATGACAATGTGAAGCAAAAAAAATGGCACCGGGATTAATCAGTGCCATTCTCAACGTTAGCAAAAATATCGCGCTAAGCGTTCGTGAATATTACTTCGACCAGTAGTTGCGCTTTGCTGCCTGCAGTTTTTCATAGGCGGCCAGCAGGGCCTGATGCGCCGGGAAGGCTTTGAGATCGAGGTCCACCGCCTGCAGGCCGTAGAATGGCGCTTCACCGCTGATCGCTGCAGAAGCGGCATCAACAGCGGCTTCGCCATACATCCGCACAAAGGCACGATGATATTGCAGCGGATCGCGTTCTTCTTCCATGGCGAGCAACAGCAGGGTTTGCAGGCAACGGTAATAGTTGGCGCGTTCGGCGCTGAAGATTGACTGGTTGAACTCCATGGTCCACTCCGTCCAGATCAGAGCCTGATCCAAATCTCCGCCCGCCAATGCCAGCATGGCTTTCAACTCGCCAATACGTAGGGTGTACCAGCCATTGTCTTTACCTGACGCCAGACCCAGCAGCTCACGGACGCGAGTGAAGTCGTCATGACCTTCTTCATCCAACTGCTCGATGAGGTTCAGATACGCTTCCGGTTCCCACTCACTGGCTGGCAGCGCCAGCAACGTTTCACGCAGCGGCGCGCCCATGCTGTTGTTGGCCAATAACAGGTCTTCTGCCGGATAAATATCTGACATGCCCGGTACGATGATACGGCAGGCGTAAACGCCCAGATGCTCATAATCCGCGATGTAAACCTCTTGATCTTCCGCTCGGAAGATGGCCATCAGCGTATCAAACTCTTCGTGCGTGCTGCCTGAGAAGCTCCAGTCGACGAAAGGATAATCCGCATCGTCTTTGAACATGTCCCAGGAGATTAAACCACTGGAATCGATAAAGTGGGTTTCCAGGTTGGCGTGTTCAGCCACTTCTTCATCATCGAAGGTTGGTGGGGTGAAGACATCCAGGTCTTTCAGTCCACGGCCCTGGAGCAGTTCAGTAACGGTACGTTCCAGTGCCACACCAAAGTCTGGGTGCGCGCCGAATGAAGCAAAGCAAGTGCCGTTGGCCGGGTTGAACAACACTACGCAGATAACCGGGTATTTGCCGCCCAGTGAAGCATCGTAAGAGAAGATCGGGAAACCTTCGGCTTCCAGGCGTTCAATCGCCTCAATCACGCCGGGGTAGCGCTGCATCACTTCAGCAGGGATTTCTGGCAGGCTAATTGACTCAGCGATAATGCGGTTTTTAATGTGGCGCTCAAAGACTTCAGACAGGCCCTGTACACGCGCTTCGTTCGCGGTGTTACCGGCAGACATGCCGTTAGAAACATACAGGTTGCCGATGATGTTCATCGGGATGTAGACCGTCTGCTGGTCGGATTGACGGGTAAATGGCAGGCCGCAGATACCACGGTCAACATTACCTGACTGCAGGTCAATCAGATCTGAGGCGCTCAGGCTATCTTCAGGATCGTAAAATTTCTGCAGACGCGCATCCAGAATGCCTGCTGGCAAACTGTCATCGTCGGTCAATGGGAACCACTTCTCATTCGGGTAGTGAACGAAATCGCCGTTGGCGATGGACTGACCGAGCCAGAAATCGGCGAAGAAGTAGTTGGTTGAGAGACGCTCAAAATATTCGCCTAACGCCGAAGCCAGTGCCGCTTTCTTACTGGCACCTTTACCATTGGTAAAGCACAGCGGGCAGTCGCGATCGCGGATATGCACAGACCAGACGTGTGGAACCGGGTTCAGCCAGGAGGCTTCTTCAATGTTGAAGCCCAGGTCCTGCAGTTTGTGCTGGAAACGTGCGATGGAGTCTTCCAGTGCGGCGTCTTTTCCTGGAATAAACGTTTGCGTCATGTTGGCGCTCTCTCAAGTCGATGGGGTGGGCGTAAAGCGCGCAATGATACGGGTTTTGCGCCTGCTTCGCTATTCAGTGGTCTAAATTTATCGCGGTATTGTCACGGCTATTTCATCACCTGGCAGCATTCTGATTTTAGTTCGGGAAACTCCCTCACAAAATTCCGTGGCTTATTGCATTTATGACATAAGCTGCGGTGGAGCCCGCCCCGGAATTGTGATCGCTATCAGATTAATGATTGCAGCCATTCGGAGGCAATGATAAAACCGATACGGTATTCATAACCGTTCGATATGACAGTGGTGAGGGGAAATGACGCAGGTTTATAATTTTAGCTCCGGCCCAGCGATGCTGCCGGTAGAAGTGCTCCGTCGTGCAGAACAAGAACTGACAAACTGGCACGGATTAGGCACCTCTGTAATGGAGATCAGCCATCGCAGTAAAGAGTTCATTGCTGTCGCTGAAGCCGCAGAACAGGATTTTCGCGATCTGCTGAAGATCCCATCGAACTACAAAGTTTTATTCTGCCATGGCGGCGCTCGCGCGCAGTTCGCAGCTATCCCCGGTAACCTGTTAGGTGATGCGAAATCCGCTGACTACATTGATGGTGGTTACTGGGCACACAGCGCGATCAAAGAAGCGGAAAAATATTGCTCTCCGAACACCATCGACGTCAAAACCACGCTTGACGGTAAACGTGCTTTGTTACCAATGCGTGAATGGCAGTTGAACGATGATGCCGCCTATGTTCATTTTTGCCCGAATGAAACCATTGATGGTATTGCTATCGATGAAGAGCCTGACTTTGGTGACAAAGTCGTGGTGGCTGATCTTTCTTCAACCATCATGTCTCGTCCTATTGATGTCAGCCGTTACGGTGTGATCTACGCAGGCGCTCAGAAAAACATCGGCCCAGCGGGATTAACGCTGGTGGTGGTGCGTGAGGATCTGCTGGGCAAGGCGCAGCGTTATGTGCCGTCTATCCTTGATTACAAGGTACTGGCTGAAAACGAATCCATGTTCAATACACCGCCGACTTTTGCCTGGTACCTCTCTGGCCTGGTATTTAAATGGCTGAAAGAGAAGGGTGGTGTTGCTGAGATGGATAAGGTTAATCAGGCAAAAGCTGACTTGCTGTATGGCGTCATTGATAACAGCAGCTTCTACCGTAACGATGTTGCTGCTGCGAACCGTTCACGTATGAACGTGCCGTTCCAGCTGGCTGATGCCGCGCTGGATAAGGTGTTCCTTGACGAGTCACTGCAGGCTGGCCTGCATGCACTGAAAGGGCATCGCGTGGTTGGCGGTATGCGTGCATCGATCTACAATGCGATGCCGCTGGAAGGGGTGAAAGCCCTGACTGAGTTCATGATCGACTTTGAACGTCGTCACGGCTAATTAATCAACACAGGCCAGCCTGGCTGGCCACTGGCCCCGTTCTATCACGGGGTTTTGTCTTTTCTGGAGATTTGGTTTCACATGCAGGACTCCCTGACTCTACAACCGATTGCTCGCGTTGACGGCACGGTAAACTTACCGGGTTCAAAAAGCGTTTCTAACCGCGCATTGTTACTGGCTGCGTTGGCAAATGGCACAACTCGCCTGACCAATTTGCTGGATAGCGATGATGTCAAACACATGCTGAATGCGCTGAAGGCGCTGGGCGTTAACTACACGCTCTCTGCTGATCGTACCGTGTGCGAAGTGGTGGGAAATGCAGGTCCGCTGCACAGTGATCAGGCTCTGGAACTCTTTCTGGGCAACGCTGGTACTGCCATGCGTCCGCTGGCTGCCGCACTGTGCCTGGGTCAACAGTCGATTGTACTGACGGGCGAACCACGCATGAAAGAGCGCCCAATTGGTCATTTGGTGGATGCGCTGCGTCAGGGCGGAGCCAATATTGATTACCTGGAGCAGACGGATTATCCGCCGCTGCGTCTGAACGGCGGGTTTGTCGGTGGTGAAGTCAGTGTGGACGGTAGTGTTTCCAGTCAGTTCCTGACAGCGTTGCTGATGACCGCGCCGCTGGCACCGAAAGACACTGTGATTACCATCAAAGGTGATCTGGTTTCTAAGCCGTACATTGATATTACACTGCACCTGATGCGTTGTTTTGGTGTCGAAGTCGATAACCAGAACTACCAGCGCTTTGTGGTGAAAGGCCAGCAACAGTATCAATCTCCGGGCGATTATCTGGTGGAGGGCGATGCCTCATCTGCCTCTTATTTCCTCGCCGCCGCTGCCATTAAAGGTGGAACGGTTCGCGTAACCGGGATTGGCCGTAATAGCGTTCAGGGCGACATCCGTTTTGCCGATGTGCTGGAAAAAATGGGCGCGGTGATTGAATGGGGTGATGACTATATTGCCTGCACACGAGGTTCTCTCTCCGCGATTGATATGGACATGAACCATATTCCTGATGCGGCGATGACCATTGCCACCACGGCGTTGTTCGCGGAAGGCACGACCTTGATGCGTAACATTTACAACTGGCGCGTAAAAGAGACCGACCGTTTAGCGGCGATGGCGACCGAATTGCGCAAAGTGGGGGCGGAAGTTGAAGAAGGTCACGATTTCATTCGCGTCACTCCACCGGCTCAGCTTCAGCATGCGGATATTGGCACTTATAACGATCACCGTATGGCGATGTGCTTTGCTCTCGTGGCGTTATCGGACACGCCTGTCACCATTCTTGATCCAGGCTGCACAGCTAAAACCTTCCCGGATTACTTCCAGCAGTTGGCTAAAATCAGCCAGACTTCTTGATCCCGCTACCCGGTACGCTTGTACCGGGTTTCCTCGCTCTATTGTGGCCTTATTGGGCGGAAATTCTTCTGAATCTGTCGAAAATTCTGGCGCTGTCTACGCTAAAGGGTAACTAACCTGACGCGGGCAGCGTATAATGCCGCGCATTCAAACAGCCAAGAAGGCTGATAATAAGCACGCAGCAACAGGAGAGAACAATGACGGCAATCGCCCCGGTAATTACCATTGATGGCCCAAGTGGCGCAGGTAAAGGGACTTTGTGTAAAGCGATGGCGGAGTCATTGCAGTGGCACTTGCTGGATTCTGGTGCCATTTATCGCGTACTTGCATTGGCTGCACTTCATCATCAGGTGGATATTGAATCCGAAGAAGCATTAGTGCCTATGGCCGCTCACCTTGACGTACGTTTCTTGTCCGTAGAAGGTGAGATGCAGGTCATTTTAGAAGGTGAGGATGTGACCGGTGAAATCCGCACGCAGGAAGTGAGTAATACGGCTTCGCGGGTTGCTGCCTTCCCACGCGTGCGTGAAGCATTGCTGCGTCGTCAGCGAGCATTCCGTGAAGAGCCGGGCTTAATTGCAGATGGCCGTGATATGGGCACAGTCGTGTTCCCCGATGCACCGGTAAAAATCTTCCTTGATGCAAGTTCAGAAGAGCGTGCTCATCGGCGTATGCTACAGTTGCAGGAGAAGGGCTTTAATGTTAACTTTGATCGCCTTTTATCCGAGATAAAGGAACGCGATGACCGCGATCGTAATCGTTCAATCGCGCCTTTAGTGCCTGCCGCTGATGCTCTGGTGCTGGATTCGACCAGTATGTCCATTGAGCAAGTGATTGAAAAGGCACTTGATTATGCCCGCCACAAGCTGGGCATTTAATCTATTCGGTAACTGATTTGCTGTAACCCTGTACCAGGGACCCGGTGCTGGGCATGTGAAACAACCCCATCCGACAATGACGTCAGGTGGACGTTAAATTGAAGAATCCTAAGATTATCAATATGACTGAATCTTTTGCTCAACTATTTGAAGAATCACTGAAAGAAATCGAAACCCGTCCGGGTTCCATCGTTCGTGGCGTTGTTGTCTCTATCGACAAAGACGTAGTCCTGGTTGATGCGGGTCTGAAATCTGAGTCTGCAATTCCTGCAGAGCAGTTCAAGAACGCAGCCGGCGAACTGGAAATCCAGGTTGGCGACGAAGTTGACGTTGCGCTTGACGCAGTTGAAGACGGCTTCGGTGAAACCCTGCTGTCCCGTGAGAAAGCTAAGCGTCACGAAGCTTGGATCACGCTGGAAAAAGCTTACGAAGAAGCTGAAACTGTTACCGGTGTTATCAACGGCAAAGTTAAAGGTGGCTTCACAGTTGAGCTGAACGGTATTCGTGCGTTCCTGCCAGGTTCACTGGTTGACGTTCGTCCGGTTCGCGATACTCTGCACCTGGAAGGCAAAGAGCTTGAGTTCAAAGTGATCAAGCTTGATCAGAAACGTAACAACGTGGTGGTTTCTCGCCGCGCAGTTATCGAATCTGAAAACAGCGCTGAACGCGATCAGCTGCTGGAAAACCTGCAGGAAGGCATGGAAGTTAAAGGTATCGTTAAGAACCTCACTGACTACGGCGCATTCGTGGATCTGGGTGGCGTTGACGGCCTGCTGCACATCACTGACATGGCTTGGAAACGCGTTAAGCATCCGAGCGAAATCGTCAACGTGGGCGACGAAATCACTGTTAAAGTGCTGAAATTCGACCGCGAGCGTACTCGTGTATCCCTCGGCCTGAAACAGCTGGGCGAAGATCCATGGGTTGCTATCGCTAAGCGTTACCCAGAAGGCACCAAGCTGACTGGCCGTGTAACCAACCTGACCGATTACGGCTGCTTCGTTGAAATCGAAGAAGGCGTTGAAGGCCTGGTACACGTTTCTGAAATGGACTGGACCAACAAAAACATTCACCCATCTAAAGTTGTTAACGTGGGCGATGTTGTTGAAGTTATGGTTCTGGACATCGACGAAGAACGTCGTCGTATCTCCCTGGGTCTGAAGCAGTGCAAAAACAACCCATGGCAGCAGTTCGCTGAGACCCACAACAAAGGCGATCGCGTTGAAGGTAAAATCAAGTCAATCACTGACTTCGGTATCTTCATCGGCCTGGACGGTGGCATCGACGGTCTGGTTCACCTGTCAGACATCTCCTGGAACGCGACTGGCGAAGAAGCCGTTCGTGAGTACAAAAAAGGCGACGAAATCGCTGCTGTTGTACTGCAGGTTGATGCAGAGCGCGAGCGCATCTCTCTGGGCGTGAAGCAGTTGGCTGAAGATCCATTCAACAACTACATCACCCTGAACAAGAAAGGCGCTATCGTTAACGGTAAAGTCACAGCAGTAGACGCTAAAGGTGCTACAGTAGAATTGGCTGATGGCGTTGAAGGTTACCTGCGCGCTTCAGAAGCTTCACTGGACCGTATCGAAGATGCAACTCTGGTTCTGAGTGTTGGTGACGACGTTGAAGCTAAATTCACCGGCGTTGACCGTAAGAACCGCGTTGTAAGCCTGTCTGTTCGTGCTAAAGACCAGGCTGATGAGAAAGAAGCTATCAACACTGTTAACACCAAACAGGAAGAAAGCAACTTCTCTAGCGCTATGGCTGAAGCGTTCAAAGCGGCTAAAGGCGAGTAATCGACCCGAGGCACCGGACGATGTCAATCGTCCGGTTTCGGTAAAAGCTGTCATACCTTTCCCATTAAGGATTAACCGGAGGTTACATGACCAAGTCAGAACTTATTGAAAGACTTGCTGGACAGCATACTCATATTCCGGCGAAAGTCGTTGAGGATGCAGTTAAAGAGATGCTCGAGCACATGGCCACTACGTTGGCACAGGGCGAGCGCATTGAAATCCGGGGATTCGGCAGCTTTTCTTTGCACTACCGCGCACCGCGCACTGGTCGTAACCCGAAAACGGGTGACAAAGTGGATCTGGAAGGTAAATACGTTCCCCACTTCAAGCCGGGCAAAGAATTGCGTGACCGTGCAAATATCTACGGCTAAGCCGTTACCGAACGACAAAGCGACACCTCCGGGTGTCGTTTTTTTTTGCTCTAAATTCATTGTTGTGAACATGATTCCTAAACCCACATCAAAAATGAAAACCACTCCGATTCTTTGGCATCCGTAATCCAGCTCTCCCCATTCCTGAAAGCTATTCCTGCCAATTGCACGCAAACTGGTGCCCATTGCGGGAGAAAAGTGATGCGTATAACAGGGATTGCAGTAGCCAGAATCATGATCCTGGCAGCGCTACCATTAGGTTTGCTACCTCAAATACCGACCATGGAAATGATTGCAGTGATGGTGCTATTAGCACTGATTGTGGCATCCCTGCCTTGGGTTGGGCTGCGTCTTATTGGCATGGGTATCCTGCTTCTGGCGTGGGCGCTACTGGAAGCGAGACAGATGCTGAATGTGATTGACCAGCTTTCAATGGCGCCAGCCGAAGTGACGCTGCGTATAGTTGATGTGAAGGAAAATCAACAGCAATTTAAAGCTCAGATTATTCGTGTGGCTGAGAGATATCAGTTCCCGCCGTTGTTTGTCAGTATCAATGCGGAGCCAGGTGAATCGGGGTATTGTGCGGGGCAGCGCTGGAAAATGACCTTACGCTTGCGTTCAGTGCATGGTCGTTTGAATGAAGGCGGGTTTGATGCCCAACGTTTTGCGCTGGCAAACCATACGCCTTTGCAGGGGAGAATCATTAAGCAGCAGGCGGAATCGGTGGGTTGTGATTTGCGAACGCAGGTTATGCGCCATCATCAACATCTTTTTGAACACCTGCAACAACCTGCCATTTTGCAGGCGCTGGCTTTTGGTGAACGTGAGAACATGACCAAAACTCAGCGACAACTATTACGTGAGACCGGAACCGCACACTTAATGGCGATTTCCGGTATGCATATTGCGCTAGCGGCCAGTGTTGGCTGGATGATACTACGTGGCTTACAGTTGCTGCAGCCTGCGCACACCATCGGTTATCTGCTGCCACTGATGGGGAGCATCATTACCGCGACAATCTACTGCTGGCTGTCGGGTAGCCATGCACCAGCACAGCGCGCGCTGGTCGCGCTACTACTGTGGACGACGATAAGAATCGCTGGCTGGCAGTTAACAGGCTGGCAGATTTGGACACTTTGCATGGGGGTACTACTTTGGCTTGATCCCCTCACCGTCTTATCTGAAAGCTTTTGGCTCTCTGCTCTTGCCGTCGCCATGTTAATCATCTGGTTCCAGTGGTTTTCCTTGCCGGATCGATACCGTCAGGCCAGGCGCTGGCTTCCACTGAGATTGCTGCACTTACAGCTTGGCATGATGATACTGATGGCTCCTCTGCAGATTTTTCTATTTCAGGGAATCAGCCTCAGTGCACTGGTCGCTAATCTCATCGCGGTGCCGGTGGTATCGCTTATCACCGTTCCATTGATACTGCTGGCGCTTTTGCTGCCCATACAACCCATCGCTTCAGTACTGTGGCGGCTGGCGGATTTTTCTGTCAATCAGGTTATGCAGGGCCTGGCATACTTGCCAGCAGGATGGTGGCCGTTAAATGATGCCTTACCCGCAGTGGCCCTGCTATGGGGTGGTTTATTTCTGTGGCGCAGTGGTTTGCTGAATAACACGCTGATGCTTTGCTGCGGCTGCGCAATGGCATTTCTGTTATGGCGTCATGAGTCTGAGCAAGATGACTGGCAGATTGATGTGCTGGATGTGGGCCATGGACTGGCCATCGCTATTACACAGGGTAACGAAGTGGTGTTGTACGATGCGGGTCCACGCTGGAATGAAGATGATGCGGGCGCGCGCGTGATACTGCCATGGTTACTGTATAAGGGACGACAGCTAAACACAGTGGTGGTAAGTCATAAGCATCTGGACCATCGGGGTGGGCTGAATTCACTGCATCAGGCCAATCCCAATATGATGATCCGCAGTGCACTGGGTGAAGCGGGGCATTTACCCTGTCAGCGAGGAGAGCAGTGGCAATGGGGCAAACTGACCTTCACGGCACTCTGGCCACCCGCAGGGAATACGCAAGGGCAAAATAATGACTCCTGTGTCGTACGTGTAGACGATGGAGCTGTCAGTCTGCTGCTCACCGGGGATATTGAGTTAGAAGCAGAAAGAAAATTGGTGGCATTAGAGAAAGCTCAGCTCACCAGCACGTTAATGCAGGTCCCACATCATGGTAGCCGAACATCTTCGGGGCCTTTACTGTTACGTAGTGTTGCAGGAAAGGGCGCGGTGGCATCGGTAGCGCGCTATAACGCCTGGCGCATGCCAGCCGCCGCAGTGGTGGAACGCTATCGCCAACAGGGCTATATCTGGTATGACACGGCACAATCCGGGCAAGTCCACATTGGTATTCGGCAGGGTGAATGGCAGATTAAGGGATTGAGGGAGCAAATAAAACCTCGCTGGTATCATCAGTGGTTTGGCGTCAAACGTGAATCCAGGTAGAATGAGCGGCTATTTCAAACAGCGTGAATAAATAATGCATCAAGACAAAGATCTCTCAACGTGGCAAACGTTCCGCCGACTCTGGCCGATGATTGCGCCGCACAAAGCAGGACTGTTTGTGTCTGCGGTGGCGCTGATTCTTAATGCGGCCGGCGATACCTTAATGTTGTCGCTGTTGAAACCTTTACTGGATGATGGCTTCGGTAAGGCCGATCGCTCCGTCATGCTTTGGATGCCTCTGGTGGTGATTGGCCTGATGCTGGTGCGTGGCGTGACCAGCTACATTTCCAGTTATTGCATCTCTTGGGTATCGGGCAACGTGGTCATGAATATGCGTCGCCGCTTGTTTGGCCACATGATGGGCATGCCCGTGGCGTTCTTTGACCAGCAATCAACCGGCACATTGCTGTCACGCATCACTTATGATTCCGAGCAAGTTGCTTCGTCCTCTTCCAGTGCACTGGTGACGGTCGTACGCGAAGGTGCCTCGATCATTGGCCTGTTTATCATGATGTTCTACTACAGCTGGCAGCTGTCGTTGATTCTGATTGTCCTTGCGCCGATTGTTTCCTTTGCGATTCGCACAGTGTCCAAACGCTTCCGCAGCATCAGTAAAAACATGCAGAACACCATGGGACAAGTGACCACCAGCGCGGAACAGATGCTGAAAGGGCATAAAGAGGTGCTGATCTTCGGTGGTCAGGATGTTGAAGCGCAGCGTTTCTCGCTGGTGAGCAACAAAATGCGCCAGCAAGGCATGAAACTGGTTTCGGCCTCTTCCATTTCCGACCCGGTCATTCAGCTGATTGCTTCTCTGGCCCTGGCGTTTGTGCTCTACGCCGCCAGTTTCCCTAGCGTGATGGAAACCCTCACCGCCGGTACCATCACCGTGGTGTTCTCATCAATGATTGCCTTGATGCGCCCATTGAAGTCACTGACTAACGTCAACGCCCAGTTCCAGCGCGGTATGGCGGCATGCCAGACACTGTTCTCTATTCTGGATAGCGAGCAGGAAATCGATAACGGCAAACGTGAAATCACGCGTGCCAAAGGCGATGTGGAATTCCGCAATGTGACTTTCACGTATCCGGGACGTGAAGTGCCTGCGCTGCGTGATATCAATCTGTCGCTGCCAGAGGGCAAGACGGTGGCGCTGGTAGGGCGTTCTGGTTCGGGTAAATCGACCATGGCGAGCCTGCTGACCCGCTTCTACGATATTGATGCCGGCGAAATTCTGCTCGACGGTCACGATCTGCGCGAATATACCTTGCGCTCCCTGCGTAATCAGGTGGCGCTGGTTTCCCAGAATGTCCATCTGTTCAATGACACCATCGCCAATAACATTGCTTATGCACGTAATGGTGAATACACCCGCGAACAGATTGAACAGGCAGCGACTATGGCGCACGCCATGGACTTCATTAAGAAGATGGACAACGGCCTGGATACCGTGATTGGTGAGAACGGCGTGTTGCTGTCTGGTGGCCAGCGCCAACGTATCGCCATCGCGCGCGCATTGCTGCGTGATTGCCCGATTCTGATCCTTGATGAAGCGACCTCAGCACTGGATACCGAATCCGAGCGCGCGATTCAGGCCGCACTGGATGAGCTGCAGAAAAACCGCACTTCGCTGGTTATCGCGCACCGCCTGTCGACCATCGAAAAAGCGGATGAAATCGTGGTCGTCGAAGATGGTCGTATCGTTGAGCGCGGTACGCACAGCGTGCTGCTGGCCGAGAAGGGTGCCTATGCTCAGCTTCACAAACTGCAGTTTGGTCAATGATTGAACGCATCTGGAGCGGGCGCTCGCCACTGTGGCTACTATTGTGGCCACTGAGTTTGCTGTATGGGGCAATCAGCAGTTTGATACGCCTCAGCTATCAGCGTGGCTGGCGTAAAAGCTGGCGTGCGCCTTGCCCGGTGATTGTGGTGGGTAATCTGACGGCTGGCGGCAACGGTAAAACGCCAGTGGTGATTTGGCTGGTTCAGGCGCTGCAACAGCGTGGCCTGCGCGTTGGCGTTGTCTCACGCGGTTATGGTGGAAAGGCTGAGCGTTATCCCCTGCTGGTGACGGCCGATACCCCGACATCACAAGCCGGCGACGAGCCGGTGTTAATCGCGCAGCGTACTCAGGTGCCGGTTGCAGTCGCGCCTCAACGCCGTATGGCGGTAGAAGGACTGCTGGCCGCACAGGAACTGGATGTGATTATTACCGACGACGGGCTGCAACATTACGCGTTGCAGCGCGATCGTGAAATCGTGGTGGTGGATGGAGTCCGTCGCTTCGGTAATGGCTGGTGGCTGCCCGCAGGTCCGATGCGTGAGCGCGCATCCCGGCTGCAGAGCGTCAATGCCATCATCGTCAATGGTGGAGAGGCGCAAGCCGGTGAGATCGCCATGACGTTGCGTCCCGGTAAGGCGATCAATCTGGTGAACGGTGAGACAGCGAACCTCGATCAATTGCCAGAAATGGTGGCGATGGCCGGTATTGGTCATCCGCCGCGGTTCTTTAATACGTTGCAGCAGCACGGCATCCAGCCGGTGGCAGAGATCGCGTTTGCCGATCACCATGCTTATAGCGAAGAGGAGTTGCAGCGTTTGACGCAAACTCATCAATGCCTGCTGATGACCGAAAAAGACGCAGTGAAATGCCGTAGTTTTGCACGTGACAACTGGTGGTATCTACCGGTTGATGCCGATCTGTCGGGGGCATCCCTTGAGGCTTTACTCGCCGATGTGACCCAACTCTGCACGACTGCGCGCGACTCCCGTTCGCGCTAAACCTGCTCAAAGGGAATCGAGTCATGACCACAACATCGTCCCTTTCATTACAAACTGCTCGTCATTTACACCTGGCTGCTCAGGGGTTGTTACGCCCACCGAGCCGCCGCGCCCGCCTGGCCGATATCCATGCCTGCGTGCGGCAGATGTCACTGCTGCAAATCGACACCATCAATGTCGTCGCCCGCAGCCCTTATCTGGTGCTGTTCAGCCGCCTTGGCGCTTATCCCACACAGTGGCTGGAAGATACATTGGCCTCCGGTGCGCTGTTTGAGTATTGGGCGCACGAAGCCTGTTTCATCCCCTTCGAAGATTACCCGTTGCTGCGCCATCGCATGCTGGAGCCGCAGCGGCTGGGATGGAAATATAACGAGCAGTGGGTAAACGAACATCAGCAGGAAATCGCTGCCTTACTCAATCACATCGCCGAAAATGGCCCGGTACGCGCGGCTGATTTTGCCAGTGATAAGCACACCAAACCCGGCTGGTGGGCCTGGAAACCCCACAAGCGGCATCTGGAAAACTTGTTCAGCGCGGGTGAGTTAATGGTGGTCGAGCGCCGTAATTTCCAGCGTGTGTACGATCTGCGAACGCGAGTGATGCCTGATTGGGATGACGATCAGCATGCAGTGAGTGAATCTGATGCTGTACAGGCGATGCTGGGGCACAGTGCCCGCAGTCTCGGTATTTTTCGCGCCAGTTGGTTGGCCGATTACTATCGACTGAAGCGTGCCCCCCTGCAATCCTGGATTAAGGATGCCGAAGCACAAGGCGAAATCGTGTGCGTTGAGGTAGAACAGCTCGGTGAGATGTGGCTGCATACGAGCTTGTTACCTCTGCTGGACAAAATGCCCAGCGCCACCCACACGGCCTTGTTGTCACCGTTCGATCCGGTGGTATGGGATCGCCGACGTGCGCTGGAGTTGTTTAATTTCGATTACCGCATTGAGTGCTATACCCCCGCTGAGAAGCGCGTCTATGGTTACTTTGTTCTGCCGGTGTTACACCGAGGTGCACTTAAAGCGCGTATTGATGCAAAGATGGACCGCCAGGCGCAGCAGCTGATTATTCGCGCATTCTGGCTTGAGCCGGGCGTGCGGGTCACCCAGGCCTTTCTGAGTGATGTGCAAAAAGCCATCAGTCGCTTTGCACAATGGCAAGGTGCCGATGAGGTCATCGTTGAAAATGCCCCTGCCGAACTGCTTGCTGTCTGGACGCACCGTTGGGTTATCAACGATTAAGTTCATCGTAATAATGCCGCGCCCGGCGCACTGTGCTTCGGGTGCGCTATGGTATGCTAGGCGCCAGACAAATCGGTGCTGAAAGGAGAAAATTATGGATCACCGTTTACTTGAGATTATTGCCTGTCCGGTTTGCAACGGAAAACTGTATTTCAACAAAGAGCAGCAGGAGTTGATTTGCAAACCAGACGGCCTGGCTTACCCGGTGCGCGATGGCATTCCGGTATTGCTGGAAGTGGAAGCACGTACCCTGTCTGTTGAAGAGATCCATCCATGAGTTTTGTCGCCATTATTCCAGCGCGTTACGCGTCAACGCGCCTGCCCGGCAAACCGCTGGTGGATATTCACGGTAAACCGATGGTCGTACACGTGATGGAGCGCGCACGCGAGTCGGGTGCCGATCGTGTGATTGTGGCGACCGATCATCCCGAAGTGGCTGCTGCGGTCAAGGCCGCCGGTGGAGAAGTGTGCATGACGCGCGCAGATCACCAGTCGGGCACCGAGCGTCTGGCGGAAGTGATTGAGAAATATCAGTTTGCCGATGACACCATTATCGTCAACGTGCAGGGCGACGAGCCGATGATCCCGGCAGAGATCGTGCGCCAGGTCGCCGATAATCTGGCGCAGGCCGATGCGGGGATGGCGACATTAGCCGTGCCGATTACCGATGCAGAAGAGGCCTTTAACCCCAACGCGGTTAAAGTGGTCATGGACGCGAAAGGCTATGCACTTTACTTCTCACGCGCCACCATTCCGTGGGATCGCGAGCGCTATGCGAAATCGCGCGAACAGATTGGCGACACTTTGCTGCGTCACATTGGCATTTACGCCTATCGCGCTGGCTTTATCCGACGTTACATTGCGTGGGAACCTTGCCCGTTAGAGCAGATTGAATTGCTGGAGCAGTTGCGCGTGCTGTGGTACGGCGAGAAGATTCACGTTGCCGTAGCGCAAACCGTGCCAAGTGTTGGCGTGGACACACCAGAGGATCTGGTTCGTGTTCGTGCGGCCATGCAGGGGTAAAGCCCGACCGGCCAGCCGCTCGCGCTGGCCATAAAGTTTGATCTGGCGCTAAGTTTCGCGCCACCATGACCTCCAGGATAGTGAAGTCAATTGACTGCGGAGGATAACGCATGGAACAGCTCCGTTCAGAACTGGCGTTGATACTGGGTGAAGGTATCAGCCGCCTCGAAACCATTAGCGAACAGGCGCAATCGCGGCTGTATGCACTCTATGACAACGACGGTAAACCGATGCCGCTGGTGGCGAAGTATTTTCGTCATCAAGGCCGCGCAGCGCTTGAAGCCAAAAAACTCACTATGTTAGGTCATGATGGCCTGGTGACAGTACCTGCGGTTTTTGGCCTGGTGCTGAGTCAGCAGCCGCCGGTACATGAAATGCTGCTGATGGCGCGTTTCAATGGCGTCTCCGCCGAGGCGCCAGCCCGCACTGCCGTGCGCTGGGAGCAATTGTGTGAGCAGATTGTCGAGGGTGTACTCGGCTGGCACCGCATTGACAGCCATGGATTGGTGGGAAGGGTTGATAGCGTGCAGGAAAACAACTGGCCAGCCTGGTATCGCCAGCGCGTCGAAGTGCTATGGGCCACGCTGGGCTATCTGTCACCGCCATTTTTCACTCTGGAGGATCGGCAAATCCTCTATCGCAGCCGTCAGCAATTAACCAGACTTTTTAACGACTTTGACGATCCCTGCGTGCTGATGCACGGCAACCTGCGCTTATCCAGCATGTTGAAAGATGCGCGCAGTGACCAGTTGGTGGCGATGATGCAACCGGGCAATATTCTTTGGGCTCCGCGTGAATATGAGTTAATTCGTCTGGCGGATAGTGGGGCCGAAGCCTCACTGCTGCAGCACTACCTGCAGCGCGCGCCCGTCTCTGAAGGCTTTATCTGGCGGCGCTGGTTGTATCAGCTATGGGATTGTGTTGATACGTTGGTGAGCAGCGGACAGTTTGATCGTCCGCGCTTTGATCACGCCCGTGAGCAGTTACTTCCCTGGCTCGGATGACAGGAAATCATCGCCGCGCAGCCTTTGCCAGGCCTGGCCCAGGGTTTCGTAAATCGCACGTTCACTGTGACCCAGCCACATCGGAGAAGGCAACATGCGGTCCCAGGCACTGATTGGCGAGGTAATCGCGAGCTGATTGGCCGGTGCGGCGATGGGGTTCATACCTGCGCTCAGGAAGAAATGCATCGCACGTGGCAAGTGGTTCGCCGATGAGACCAGCAGGAAAGGGTGATTGCCGATAGTTTGTTTGACGGCCAGCGCTTCTTCACCCGTATCATGCGGTTGGTCCAGCGTGATAATCGCCGAACCTGGCACTCCCAGACTCTCGGCGACTTCCGCCGCCACGCTGGCATTGCTGCGAGGGTTGTATCCTGCAGCAGCGCCAGTGAAAATCATTTTTGCTTGTGGATTCCGACGCCATTGGCGCACACCTTCTGTTACGCGCGGCAGGCTGTTGTTGAGCAAATTAGAACTCGGTGCCCAATTCGGATTGAAGGTGTAGCCACCGCCCAGCACAACGATATAATCCACCGGTTCGCTACCGTTCCAGGTGGGATAATGCTGTTCGATGGGACGCAACAGACGATCGGCAACGGGTTGCAAGCTGAGCAATAAGAGCAGCAACCAGCTAAAAGAGATCAGAATTTTGCCGCCTTTTTGCCAACGGCTAAACCAGAGAAGTAAAAGTCCTACCGCCATGAGCAACAACAGCAGTGGTAAAGGTAATAACATCGCGCCAATCCATTTCTTTAAGGCAAAAAACATCGAAATTTGCTCCTTTTGTCCGAAAAAACAGCAGCCAGACAGTTACTGTGGCGTGAAAGGTTCATTCTTGTTGAGCCTGTGACAAAATAGCACAAGTTGAATGCAGCACAGTGGAGCCATCATCATGCAGGATCGTAACTTTGACGATCTGGCGGACAAATTTTCGCAGAACATTTATGGCACCCGCAAAGGGCAGGTACGGCAGGCGATCCTGTGGGATGAACTGGATGCGCTGTTACCGACATTGCCTGAAGGCGCACTGTCAGTGCTGGATGCCGGCGGTGGCGTAGGACAAATCTCCAGTGGATTAGCGGCACGCGGCCATCAGGTGCTGTTGTGCGATCTCTCCGCTGAGATGTTAAAGCTGGCTGAAGCGCATGCGCACACCGAGGGTGTGAGCCACAACATGCAATTCAAACAAATTAGCGCGCAGCAGGTGGGCGAACATTTGGATCGGCCGGTTGATCTGGTATTGTTTCACGCTGTGCTGGAGTGGGTGGCAGAACCGGAAGCGGTGCTGCGTGCCTTGTGGCACACGCTGAAGCCCGGTGGTGTGCTGTCGTTGATGTTTTACAATGCGCATGCCCTGACGTTCCGCACCCTGCAACTCGGCAATTTCGGCTATCTGCGTGCCAATATGACTAAACGCAAAAAGCGTACGCTGTCACCGGATTTCCCGCGCGATCCTCAGGACGTTAATCGCTGGTTGAGTGATGCGGGCTTTGAGATTGAACAGCGTGCAGGCATTCGCGTGTTTTGTGATTACATGAAACCGCCACCGCCCGGCGTCATCAAAAGCGTTGAAGAGATTATTGAGATGGAACGGCGCTACTGTCGTCAGGAGCCCTTTTTAAGTTTAGGGCGCTATATCCACGTGACCGCGCGCAAACCCAGGTAGAAGGATCAACTATGAGCGAATTTTCCCAGACGGTCCCCGAATTGGTGGCATGGGCGCGCAAGAATGACTTTTCACTTGCGTTGCCGGTAGAACGTCTGGCCTTTTTGCTGGCTATCGCCACCTTAAACGGTGAGCGCATGGACGGTGAAATGAGTGAAGGTGAACTGATCGATGCGTTTCGTCACGTCAGTAAAGCCTTTGAGCAAACCCATGAGACCGTGCAGGTGCGCGCCAACAACGCCATCAATGACATGGTGCGCCAACGCCTGCTCAATCGCTTTACCAGCGAGCTAACTGAAGGCCACGCGATTTATCGTCTGACGCCGTTGGCCATCGGCATTACCGATTACTACATTCGCCAGCGCGAGTTTTCCACGCTGCGCCTGTCAATGCAGCTGTCGATTGTGGCACAGGAACTGAAACGCGCCGCCGATGCCGCTGAAGAAGACGGTGATGAATTCCACTGGCATCGCAATGTCTTTGCCCCGCTGAAATATTCCGTGGCCGAGATCTTCGACAGCATCGACATGACACAACGTCTGATGGATGAGCAGCAACAAGCGGTGAAAACCGATATCGCTGACCTGCTCAACAAAGACTGGCGTGCCGCGATTTCAAGCTGTGAACTGCTGCTGTCCGAAACCTCCGGCACACTGCGTGAACTGCAGGATACGCTGGAAGCGGCGGGTGACAAATTGCAGGCCAATCTGTTGCGTATTCAGGATGCTACGCTGAGCAGCCCGGATTTGGGCTTTGTCGATAAGCTGGTGTTTGACCTGCAAAATAAGCTGGACCGCATCATCAGTTGGGGTCAGCAGGCCATCGATTTGTGGATTGGCTACGACCGCCACGTGCATAAATTTATTCGTACCGCTATCGATATGGATAAGAACCGCGTCTTTGCGCAGCGTTTACGCCTGTCGGTGCAGAACTACTTCGATCAGCCCTGGGCGCTGACCTACGCGAATGCCGACCGCCTTTACGATATGCGCGATGAAGAGATGACGCTGCGTAATGATGAGGTGATGGGCGAACTGCCGCCAGAGATGGAGTACGAAGAGTTTAACGAGATTCGCGAGCAGCTTGCCGCGATGATCGAAGAAGCATTGCAGATTTACAAGCTGGAGCAAAAGCCGCTCCATCTCGCGACGGTGATGCGCGATTATCTGGCGCAATACCCGCGTGCGCGTCACTTTGATTTGGCGCGTATCGTCATCGATCAGGCAGTACGCCTCGGTGTCGCCGAAGCTGATTTAGCCGGTCTGCCGGCAGAATGGCAGACTATTAATGATTACGGAGCCAAGGTGCAGGCACATGTCATCGACAAATATTGAACAAGTGATGCCAGTTAAACTGGCGTTGGCACTGGCAAACCCGATTTTCCCGGCGCTCGATAGCCAGTTACGCGCGGGACGCCACATTGGTATTGAAGAGCTGGATAATCACGCTTTTCTGATGGATTACCAGGAGTACCTGGAAGAGTTTTATGCGCGCTACAACGTTGAGCTGATGCGCGCGCCGGAAGGTTTCTTCTATTTGCGTCCACGTTCAACCACACTGATTCCGCGCTCGGTGCTGTCCGAGTTGGATATGATGGTCGGTAAAATCCTGTGTTACCTCTATCTCAGCCCGGAGCGTCTGGCTAATGAGGGCATTTTCACCCAGCAGGAATTGTATGACGAACTGCTGTCACTGGCGGATGAGAGCAAACTGCTCAAGCTGGTGAACCAGCGTTCGACCGGCTCTGACCTGGATCGTGCCAAGCTGCAGGAAAAAATGCGTGCTTCGATCAGCCGCCTGCGCCGCTTAGGTATGGTGTGGTACATGGGCAACGACAGCAGCAAGTTCCGCATCATGGAGTCGGTGTTCCGCTTCGGTGCGGATGTGCGCAGCGGTGATGATGCACGTGAAGCACAGCTGCGTCTGATCCGCGATGGCGAAGCCATGACGCTGGAGAACAAAGCCGCGGCCAACGAGAGTGATGATGCAGATAACGACAATGACGTTGAAAGCGATGCGAATGATAACGCGGAGGATGAACAGGAATGATTGAACGCGGTAAGTTTCGTTCGCTAACGCTGATCAACTGGAACGGCTTCTTTGCGCGTACCTTTGATCTCGATGAGCTAGTGACCACACTCTCCGGCGGTAACGGTGCCGGTAAATCAACCACCATGGCGGCTTTTGTCACGGCACTGATCCCCGATCTCACCTTGCTGCACTTCCGTAACACCACCGAAGCGGGCGCGACCTCTGGCTCACGCGATAAAGGTCTGCACGGTAAACTGCGCGCAGGTGTTTGTTATGCGGTGCTGGATGTGGTCAACTCGCGCCATCAGCGCGTGGTGGTCGGCGTGCGTCTGCAACAGGTTGCCGGACGCGATAAGAAAGTCGATATCAAACCGTTCAGTATTCATGGTCTGCCGACCGATTCGCTGCCGACGGATATGCTGACTGAAATCCTTAACAGCCGCCAGGCGCGCGTGTTACCGCTGGCGGAAGTGAAAGAGCGTGTCGAAGCGCAGGAAGGCGTGCAGTTCCGTCAGTACAACTCAGTCACGGATTACCACGCCGTCCTGTTCGAGCTGGGCGTGGTGCCGCGTCGTCTGCGCACCGCCAGCGACCGCAGTAAGTTCTATCGCCTGATTGAAGCCTCGCTGTACGGTGGTATCTCCAGCGCCATCACCCGTTCACTACGTGATTATCTGTTGCCGGAAAATGGCGGCGTGCGCAAAGCGTTCCAGGATATGGAAGCCGCGCTGCGTGAAAACCGCATGACGCTGGAAGCGATTCGCGTCACACAGTCCGATCGCGACCTGTTCAAGCATTTGATCTCTGAAGCCACCAGCTATGTGTCGGCGGATTATATGCGTCACGCCAACGAGCGCCGCATTCACCTCGACGGCGCACTGCAGTTACGTAATGAACTGTTCACCAGCCGTAATCAGCTGGCTTCCGAGCAGTATCGTCACATCGAAATGGCGCGTGAACTTTCTGAGCACAACGGTGCAGAAAGCGATCTGGAAACCGACTATCAAGGCGCCAGCGATCACCTGAATCTGGTCCAGACCGCCATGCGTCAGCAGGAGAAGATCGAGCGCTATGATGCCGATCTCGAAGAGCTGACCTATCGTCTGGAAGAGCAGAACGAAGTGGTGGCGGAAGCTCGTGAAGTGCAGGAAGAGAACGAAGCGCGATCTGAAGCGGCTGAAATTGAAGTTGATGAGCTGAAAAGCCAGTTAGCTGATTTCCAGCAGGCACTCGATGTACAGCAAACCCGTGCCATCCAGTATCAACAGGCATTGCAGGCGCTGGAAAAAGCGCGCGCGCAGTGTCAGTTGCCCGATCTGACCATCGATAATGCGACGGAATGGCAGGAAACCTTCCAGGCACGCGAAGAAGAAGCCACCGAGCAACTTTTACGTCTGGAGCAGAAACTGAGTGTGGCTGAAGCGGCGCACAGTCAATTTGAGCAGGCATTAGCGCTGGTGACCAGTATCGCCGGCGAAGTGAGCCGTCAGGATGCATGGCAAGTGGGGCGCGACTTATTGCGCGATGCCGCGAACCAGCGTCACCATGCCGATCAGCTCTCTTCGCTGCGCCTGCGTCTCAATGAGCTGGAAACGCGCCTGCGCGAGCAGCATGATGCCGAGCGCCTGTTAGCCGATTTCTGCAAGCGTCAGGGGCAACAGTACGATGCCGACGCGCTGGAAGGGCTGCAGCGCGAGCTGGAAGCACAGATTGAACAGTTGAACGAAAGCGTGTCCGATGCCGTTGAACGCCGCATGCTGATGCGCCAGGAACTGGAACAGCTGCGTGAACGCATCACTGCACTGACGGCACGTGCGCCGCATTGGCTGGCCGCGCAGGAAATCCTGACGCAGCTCAGCGAGCAGACCGGGCAAGAGCTGACCAACAGCCAGCAGATTACTGAGTTCATGCAGCAGTTGCTGGAACGTGAGCGCGAAACCACCGTTGAACGTGACAATGTGGCGGCACGCAAACGTGAAGTCGAGCAGCAGATCGAGCGTTTAAGTCAACCTGGCGGTGCGGAAGATGCTCGCCTGACGCAACTGGCGGAACGATTTGGCGGCGTACTGCTGTCGGAAATTTACGATGACGTCACGCTGGATGACGCACCGTACTTCTCGGCGCTGTATGGCCCATCGCGTCATGCGATTGTGGTACCCGATTTATCTCTGGTGCGTGAACTGTTGGATGGCCTGGAGGATTGCCCGGAAGATCTCTATCTGATTGAAGGGGATCCGCAGGCGTTTGATGACAGCGTCTTCAGTGTTGATGAGTTGGAAAACGCCGTGGTTGTGAAGGTGGCTGAGCGTCAGTGGCGCTACTCCCGCTTCCCGAAAGTGCCGCTGTTTGGCCGTGCTGCGCGTGAAAACCAGCTGGAACTGCTGAACAATGAACGCGACCAGCTGGCAGAACGGTTTGCCACTTTGTCCTTTGACGTACAGAAAACGCAGCGTTTGCATCAATCCTTCAGCCGCTTTATCGGTAGCCATTTAGCAGTGGCGTTTGATGAAGATCCTGAAGCGCTGATCCGCCAGCTGAACAGTCGCCGTGGCGAGCTGGAACGGGGTCTGGCACAGCATGAGAATGATAACCAGCAGCAGCGTGCCCAGTTTGAGCAGGCTAAAGAGGGCGTCAGCCAGCTCAACCGCCTGCTGCCACGCGTGAATCTGCTGTTGGATGATTCACTTGGCGATCGCTGCGAAGAGATCCGTGAACGCGTCGAAGAAGCTCAGGAAGCGGCGCGCTTCCTGCATCAGCATGGCGCTAAAATCAGCAAGCTGGAGCCGCTGGTGTCGGTGTTGCAAAGCGATCCGCAGCAGCACGATCAGCTGGAGCGCGATTACCAGCAAGCACAGCAGCAGCAGCGTGATGCGCGTCAGCAGGCCTTTTCCCTGACGGAGGTGGTGCAGCGTCGCGCCCACTTTAGCTATGAAGATTCTGCCGGCATGCTGACCGGCAACAGCGATCTCAATGAAAAACTGCGCCAGCGTCTGGAGCAGGCGGAGGGGGAGCGCAGCCGTGCGCGTGAACGTCTGCGCGAACATCAGGCGCAGCTGACACAATATTCACAAGTGCTGGCATCACTGAAAAGTTCCTATGACGCCAAGCGCGACATGCTGAAAGAGTTGCAGCAGGAGATGCAGGATATCGGCGTGCATGCCGATGCCAGCGCCGAAGAGCGCGCCCGCGCCCGACGTGATGAACTCTATACCGCATTAAGCCATAACCGTGCTCGTCGTAATCAGCTGGAGAAACAGCTCACGTTCTGCGAAGCCGAAATGGACGGCCTGCAGAAGAAACTGCGCAAGCTGGAGCGCGATTATCATCAGATTCGTGAGCAAGTCGTCAGCGCTAAAGCAGGCTGGTGTACGGTGCTGCGTCTGGTGAAAGAGAACGGCATGGAGCGTCGCCTGCATCGTCGTGAGATGGCCTATCTGGGCGGAGATGAACTGCGTTCAATGTCGGATAAGGCATTGGGTGCACTGCGTCTGGCGGTAGCGGATAACGAACATCTGCGTGATGTACTGCGCATGTCGGAAGATCCAAAACGTCCAGAACGTAAAGTGCAGTTCTTTATTGCGGTGTATCAACATCTGCGCGAACGTATTCGTCAGGATATCATTCGCACTGACGATCCGGTTGAAGCCATCGAGCAGATGGAAATTGAGCTGAATCGTCTGACGGAAGAGCTGACAGCACGCGAGCAGACGCTGGCCATCAGTTCACGCAGCGCGGCGAATATCATTCGTAAAACCATTCAGCGTGAGCAGAACCGTATTCGCCAGCTGAACCAGGGCTTGCAGGCCGTGAGTTTTGGTCAGGTGCGCAGTGTGCGTCTGAATGTCAACGTGCGTGAAGCGCACTCCACGCTGCTCGATACCTTGTCTGAAGAGCATGAAGCGCATCAGGATCTGTTTACCAGCAATCGTCTGACCTTCTCCGAAGCGCTGGCAAAACTTTATCAACGTCTGAATCCACAGATTGATATGGGGCAGCGCACACCACAAACCATCGGTGAAGAGCTGCTCGACTACCGCAACTATCTTGAGATGGAAGTGGAAGTGAACCGTGGCTCCGATGGCTGGCTGCGCGCGGAGAGTGGTGCGTTGTCAACCGGTGAAGCGATCGGTACCGGTATGTCAATTCTGGTGATGGTGGTGCAGAGCTGGGAAGAGGAATCACGTCGTCTGCGCGGCAAAGATATTTCGCCATGCCGACTGCTGTTCCTTGATGAAGCGGCACGTCTTGATGCCCGCTCCATCGCCACCCTGTTCGAACTGTGTGAGCGTCTGGAGATGCAGCTGGTAATTGCTGCGCCAGAGAACATCAGCCCGGAGAAAGGCACTACCTACAAGCTGGTGCGTAAAGTGTTTAACAACACTGAACACGTGCATGTGGTGGGGCTGCGTGGATTCTCGGCAGATCCTGTGCCAGCAAAACGCGACACGAGTGATATCGATTTAGAAACAGAAAATACCTGACGCTGAATCTGGTTAAAAAACAGCGCACCGTTTAATCTGTAAGCGGCATCTGCACACTGAGGCAGATGCCGTTTTTTATTTGTATACTCAACAATAAGAGTAAGGCTGTACATAGCGATAACAGGGCGCTGTGTCTTAGGTGAGAAGGGGGCAGGGATGTGGCTGAATAGAAGAAGCAGAATGAATCGTGCGGTACTCGCACTCAGTGTTTCACTGGTATTGTCGCCGCTGGCCACCAGCCATGCCGCGATCATTGCCGCTTTACCCGGAACTTCACATAGCGCCATGTCAGTGGCGGCGAGTCAGCATCAAATTCAGCAGGCTTTTAGCCCCAATCAGCAACCTTTCTATCTGCCGGGATTAGCCGGTATCTACGCCGCGCGTAATATGGCGCCACTCTGGCAGGATCAGCAAGCGGTGCAGGCATTCCAGCAACAGCTGGCGGAATTGGCGCTTTCTGGTGTCCAGCCACAGTTTACCCGTTGGGTTGAATTACTGACGAATCCCACGATTACCGGCATGGCGCGCGACATCGTGCTGAGCGATGCCATGTTGGGCTATTTGCAGTTTGTCGCCAATGTGCCGACGCAGGGTGAAACCTGGTTGTACAGCAATGTCCCTTACAAACTGACGATGCCGGGCGTTGCTGCCATTAACCAGTGGCAGAATGCGGTGAACGGTGGTGGCAGCCGCGCGTTTGTCATCTCGCTGGCACCGCAGCATCCGCAATATGCGCCGATGCACAGTGCGCTCAAAGCGCTGCTGACCGATAACCGCCCATGGCCGCAACTGCGCGACAGCGGGACGCTCCGCCCCGGCCAAATCAGCAACGATGTGCCTGCGCTTAGAGAGATTTTGCAGCGGACCGGCATGCTGACTGCCGCAACGCACAGCAGCACACCGACCCCAGCTGATGATGCCGTGCCGACAGCACCTGTGCCGGTCAGCCAGAGCAATCAGCCGATCGCGGTGAGCCCTTCGGCGGCCAGCGTCAATGATTTGTCTGCGCAGGCACCTGCGGCAACCGGTAACGTCGTGGCGAGTTCGACTCCTGCTGGCGACAATGTGTATGACGCCTCGCTGGTGGAAGGGGTAAAACGCTTCCAGCACTGGCAAGGTCTGGCGGATGATGGGGCGATAGGCCCTCGCACGCGTGAGTGGCTGAATGTGTCACCGCAGATGCGCGCATCGTTGCTGGCACTGAATATCCAGCGCCTGCGTCTGCTGCCGGATGATATGCATAACGGCATTATGGTGAACATCCCCAACTATTCGCTCACCTATTACAACAACGGTGCCACGATTTTGTCATCGCGGGTGATTGTCGGTCGTCCCGATCGTAAAACGCCACTGATGCGCAGTGCGCTGAACAATGTGGTACTCAATCCACCGTGGAATGTGCCTACTACGTTAGTGCGTCAGGATATTGTGCCGAAGGTCAAACAAGATCCCGGATACCTCTACAAGCACGGCTATACCTTACTGTCGGGCTGGAGTGCGGATGCGGAGGTGATCGATCCGTCGATGATTGACTGGCATATGGTTTCTGCAGCCAGTTTCCCGTATCGCATTCGCCAGGCGCCTGGGGCGATGAACTCGCTGGGTCGTTATAAGTTTAATATGCCGAGTTCCGATGCCATCTATTTGCACGACACGCCTAACCACGGGTTGTTCCAGCGCGATATTCGCGCACTAAGCTCCGGTTGTGTGCGCGTGAATAAGGCCTCTGAACTGGCCGATCTGCTGCTGCAGGATGTGGGCTGGAATGACAGCCGCATCACCGACACGCTGAAACAGGGCGACACGCGCTACGTGCCGATTCGCCACCGCATCCCGGTCAATCTCTACTACTTAACCGCGTGGGTCGCAGCGGATGGACAGCCGCAGTATCGTACAGATATTTACAATTATGATAACCCTGCGCGTTCTGGTAGCCAGGTTCTGTCAAAAGCAGGAAAACTTCTCCTCTAGTCATTGATTTGCCAGTTTTCACCTCTCTTCGAAAAAACCAGGACCAGTCGCAAATTTCCCATTTTGCGCTGGTTTTGGTCATTCTGTGACACATTGCGGGTTGACTGACCTCCAGGCTGCGGTTACTGTTCGGCCTTGTGTACTTTTTACACATTTTTTTATCGCTTTAGATTAGGTAACCCCGCTACATGGCTAATTTTGATTCCCAACGTCGTCGATTACTCCTGATTGGAGGCGCAGCGGCAGGTTTGTCACTGCTTCCTGGTTCAGCACTGGCTTCGCTTTCCACGGCCCGTCCCCGAGTATTGACGCTTAATAACCTTCACACCGGTGAAACCCTTAAAACGGAGTTTTTTAACGGCAAGAGTTATGACAAGGATGAGTTAGCCCGCTTAAATCACTTCTTCCGTGATTACCGCGCCAATCAAGTGAAACACATCGATCCGCATCTGTTTGATCAGCTTTATCGTTTACAGATGGTGCTCAACACCCGCAAACCGGTGCAGCTGATCTCAGGCTACCGTACGCTGGCCACCAACAATATGCTGCGCGAATCGGGTCCTGGCGTGGCCAAACACAGCTATCACACCAAAGGGCAGGCGATGGATTTCCACATTGAGGGGATTTCATTAAGCAATGTTCGCAAAGCGGCGTTATCTATGCGCGCCGGTGGTGTAGGATATTACCCGCGCAGCAACTTCGTACACATAGATACCGGGCCTGCAAGGCACTGGTCCTGATACCGGCAGCGCTGCGTGTGTCGGTCATGGAGCGCTATGAATTACCACATTATTCCGGTTACGGCCTTTTCTCAGAACTGCTCGGTCATCTGGGATGACGAAACCCAGCAGGCGGCGCTGGTTGATCCCGGCGGTGATGCAGAGACCCTTATTGCCGTATTGGCTGAACGGGGATTAACGCCTGCACAAATTCTGCTGACACATGGTCATCTTGATCATGTGGGGGCCGCCGCTGAACTCGCCGCACATTATCAAATTCCTATTGTTGGCCCTCACAAGCTGGATGCGTTCTGGCTGGATAATCTGCCAACGCAAAGCCGCATGTTTGGCCTGCCGGAATGTGCGCCACTGGCGCCAGATCGCTGGCTGGAAGAGGGCGAAACGGTGCAGGTTGGGAATGTCACGCTGGAAGTGCTGCTTTGCCCGGGTCATACGCCGGGACACATTGTTTTCTTTGATCGGGCTGGACGCTTGTTGATATCGGGCGATGTGATTTTTAATGGCGGTGTCGGACGCACCGATTTCCCGCAGGGCAGCCACAGCGATTTAATCAATGCGATTAACACTAAGCTGTTACCGCTGGGTGATGATGTGACCTTTGTGCCGGGCCACGGTCCGATCTCCACCTTAGGTCGGGAGCGCATCAGTAATCCGTTCCTGCAATAAAAAATGGGCCATTAAGGCCCATTTCTCATGCTACTGACATGTTTAGAGTACAGCGACAATCGCTTCACACAGCGCAGACATATTGTCTGGCGTCATCCCAGCCACGTTCACACGACCAGAGTTAACGGCATACACGCCGAACTCGTCACGCAGGCGCACAACCTGATCTTTGGTCAGGCCGCTAAACGAGAACATGCCATTCTGCTTAATGATAAAGCTGAAGTCCTGCTTCGCACCTTTCTCTGCCAGGGTATTCACAAACAGCTGACGCATGCGCTGGATGCGCTGACGCATGTCTGTCAGCTCCTGCACCCAGATGGTACGCAACGCGTCGTTACCGAGGATGGTGGCGACCACAGCGGCACCGTGTGACGGTGGGTTAGAGTAGTTAGCACGGATGCTGTATTTCACCTGGCTAAAGGCGGTTTTCGCGACATCGCTGTTGGCTGCAACCAGCGTCAGTGCACCGACACGCTCGTTGTACAGGCCAAAGTTCTTGGAGTAAGAGCTGGCAACGATCAGCTCCTGATGAGACGCGGCGAAAATACGCAGGCCTTCGGCATCTTCATCCAGGCCACGTGCAAAGCCCTGGTAAGCGAAGTCGAACAGTGGCAGCCAACCCTTTTCCTGCGACAGCTTCGCCAGCTGTTGCCATTGGTCCGCAGAAGGATCGACGCCAGTCGGGTTGTGGCAGCAGCCGTGGAACAGCACGACATCACCGGCTTTGGCTTCCTGCAACGAGGCGACCATGCCTGCGAAATCGAGGCTATGGTTGGCTGCATCGTAGTACTGATAATCACAAACTTCCAGACCCGCCGCGTTGAATACGTTTTTGTGGTTCGGCCAGCTAGGATTACTCACCCACACGCGCTTCACATTGGTCTGCGTCGCAAGGAAATCCGCAGCGACGCGCAATGCACCGGTGCCGCCTGGCGTTTGTGCTGTGCACGCGCGGCCCGCTGAAATCAGCGCGCTCTCTTTGCCGAACAGCAGCTCCTGAGTACAGCGAGCAAAATCGGCCAGGCCATCGATGCTCAGGTAATTTTTGGTGGTTTCATTTTCCAGCAGATACTGCTCAGCTTTTTTAACACTGGTGAGTACCGGTGTTTTACCGGTTTCATCTTTATAGACACCAATGCCAAGGTTGATTTTATTCGGGCGGTCGTCGGCGCGAAACAGGTCAGCCAGTCCCAGAATAGGATCGGCGGGTGCGGCAGAGATCGATTCAAACATGAGTCAGTTCCGTTTGGGTGAACTTTAGCGAAATGAGCTATCAGGTTAGCGTCAGATGATACGCTTGCCAACCGCTGACATAAAAAAGAAATAAGCCGCGTGTATAAAGTAGTGGCGCTAATTGAGAAGCTGATCACTGAAAAGCAAAACGGAGCCCGAAGGCTCCGCTTTTAAGCAAAACAAGTCTCTAATCGAAGATTAGAACTGGTATTGCAGGCCAACACCTACTACGTCATCAGTGCTTACGCCCTGAGCACGGGTATAGTTGTTGTCGTCCAGCAGGTTGATTTTGTAGTCAACATAGGTGGACATGTTTTTGTTGAAGTAGTAGTAAGTACCGATTTCGATGTATTTAACCAGATCTGCATCGCCGCCAGCGAAGGTTGCACCGTTAGCAGTGTTACCATTCAGGTCCTTACCTTTAGACTGCAGGTAAGCGATGGATGGGCGCAGACCGAAGTCGAACTGGTACTGTGCAACCACTTCGAAGTTCTGAGTTTTGTTAGCGGTCTGACGAGCAGTGCTACCATAAGCAGTGGTGTTACGTGATTCACCGTAGAAGGCTGCCAGGTAAACGTTGTTCGCGTCATATTTCAGACCGAAAGCGTATGCGTCAGCTTTATCGCCGTTACCATCAGCAACCTGGTCGGTAGTACGGTCAGCTGAGAAGTAAGAACCAACAGCGCTGATACCCATACCGGTGTCATAGGCTACAGAAGTACCCCAGCCATCACCGTTTTGATACAGTGGATCACGGCTGCCTTCGTTTTTGCCCTGGTACTGTACAGCGAAGCTCAGGCCGTTAACCAGACCGAAGAAGTTGCTGTTACGGTAGGTAGCCAGACCGCTAGAACGACCAATCATGAAGTTGTCGTTTTCCTGGTACATGGTATCGTCGCCGAACACTGGCAGTTGGTCAGTGTAAGACATTGCGTCGTAGATAACGCCGTAGTTACGACCGTAGTCGAATGAACCAGCGTCACCGAATTTCAGACCTGCGAAGCCCAGACGGGTTTTGTTACCGTCTTGAACATCGGCACCGCCTTCAGTGTGGTTAGCCTGAATGTTGTATTCCCACTGGCCGTAACCGGTCAGTTGGTCAGTAATCTGAGTTTCACCCTTGAAGCCAAAGCGAACATAAGTGGCGTCGCCGTCGTTGCTAGCGTCGTCAGAGAAAGTGTGACGCGCATCAACTTTACCGTACAGGTCCAGTTTGTTGCCATCTTTGTTATAAATTTCTGCTGCGTTTGCTGCGCCGGCAGCTAACAGAGCAGGGATAACCACTGCAAGAATGTTGCGCTTCATCATTTTTTATTACCCTCATTGGAGTTATTTGGACATCTGCCACTGCCGTCAAGAAACCTTTACGGGAACCTTGAAAGAAGTTTGATGTCTCCTGTGTCTGCACGCATCTTTCCATCACAGGGTTGCTATTTCTAGCCCGAAAATGATTCAAATCTCGCAATTACGTATCAAAAAGCAATTATGTATTACAATTTGTAAAATATCGGGAACTTTGTGAGAGAACTCTAAATTTACAAAAATAAAAAAAGGCCGGCAGTGCCGACCTCGTTATATATATGAATTACTTATATTTAATCGCGAATTTTAGAAATTAGCGTTACGCGGGGTACGTGGGAAGGGGATAACATCCCTTACATTTTGTACGCCGGTGACATAGGCGATTAATCGTTCGAAACCTAATCCGAAGCCAGCATGTGGCACGGTGCCGTAACGGCGCAGGTCACGATACCACCAGTAATCTTCTTTGTTCAGACCCATTTCAGCCAGACGTGCATCCAATACATCCA
This sequence comes from Pantoea sp. C8B4, assembly GCF_051336905.1. Taxonomy (NCBI): domain Bacteria; kingdom Pseudomonadati; phylum Pseudomonadota; class Gammaproteobacteria; order Enterobacterales; family Erwiniaceae; genus Pantoea; species Pantoea sp. C8B4. The sequence goes on along the minus strand of NZ_JBGMNK010000008.1, from coordinate 75,145 downwards.
GACGCTCTTCACGCTGTGAACCACCGATGATTTCACCAATGCCCGGCGCCAGAACATCCATTGCCGCCACGGTTTTACCATCTTCGTTCATACGCATATAGAACGCTTTGATATCTTTTGGATAATTCTTCACCACCACCGGCGCTTTGAAGTGCTTCTCGGCCAGGTAACGTTCGTGTTCGGAGGAAAGATCCACGCCCCAGGACACTGGGTTTTCGAATGTCTGGCCGCTTTTCAGCAGAATGTCGACCGCATCGGTGTAGTCCACCTGCGCGAAATCGGTTGTGACAAAACGTTCTAAGCGCGCAATCGCATCTTTGTCTACGCGTTCTGCGAAGAACGCCATATCGTCAGCACGCTCTTCGAGCACCGCTTTGAACACATACTTCAGCATGGCCTCAGCCAGCGCAGCAGCATCGTCAAGGTTGGCGAAAGCGACTTCCGGTTCCAGCATCCAGAATTCCGCTAAGTGGCGGCTGGTGTTGGAGTTTTCGGCACGGAAAGTTGGGCCAAAGGTATAGACTTTTGACAGCGCACAGGCATAGGTTTCGGCGTTCAACTGACCAGACACGGTCAGGAAGGCTTCTTTACCAAAGAAGTCTTTATCGTAATCGACTTTGCCTTGCGGATCGCGCGGCAGGTTTTCCATGTCCAGCGTAGAAACACGGAACATCTCGCCCGCACCTTCCGTATCGGATGCAGTGATCAGTGGGGTGGACACCCAGAAATAGCCATTTTCGTGGAAGAAGCGATGCAGCGCCTGCGCCAGGGTATGACGTGTACGTGCCACAGCACCGACCAGGTTGGTGCGCGGGCGCAGGTGTGCAACTTCACGCAGATATTCAATACTGTGGCGCTTCGCTGCCATCGGATAAGTGTCCGGGTCATCTACCCAGCCAGTGACTTCCACTTTGGTCGCCTGCAGCTCGAATGCCTGGCCTTCGCCCGGAGATTCCACCACTTTACCGGTGACAATCACTGAACAGCCCGTGGTCAGACGCAGCACTTCATCCTGATAATTATTCAGAGAATTATTGACGACGGCCTGAACGGGATTAAAGCAGGAACCGTCATAAACGGCGATAAAGGAAAGACCGGCTTTGGAATCTCTTCGGGTACGCACCCAACCACGCACGGTGACTTCACTGTCAACCGCGACACGGCCGTGCAGTACATCCGCTACAGGCACTACGCTCATAAATATCTCTCTATATATAGAAGTGGATAAAAGCCCCATTTCGGGGTTTTGCTATGTTACTTGCGAGCCATCAGGAAACAAGCAATTTTGCAGGGGGAAAGGGGAGATTTGTTGTGAAAGCGCAGGGTGCGAACACCCTGCATCAATGATTAGCTGGCTCTTTTCACCAGAGGAAGGTCGAATGCCTTGCGCAGGGCGCGCACGAAGGCTTTGTCCTGGCAGATGGTTTTACCTGGGCTGTCAGACAGTTTCGCCACCGGTTTGCCGTTACAGCTCACCAATTTGATCACGATGTTAAGCGGTGTCACGCCGGGGATATCGCAGGTGAGGCGGGTGCCGATGCCGAATACCACGTTGGCGCGTTGACCAAAGTGGCGATAGAGCGCCAGCGCTTTGTCCAGATTGAGGTTGTCGGAGAACACCAGCGTTTTGCTTTTAGGATCAATATCCAGACGCTGATAGTGCGCAATCGCCTTTTCGCCCCATTCCACCGGATCGCCCGAATCATGGCGCAAGCCCTGATAACGATGTGCAAAACCGGGACCGAAATCACGCAGGAAAGCATCCATGGTGATGCAGTCTGTCAATGCGATACCGAGTTGGTCATCATATTCATCCAGCCAGGATTGCAGCGCCGCACGTTGGCTGTTGGCCAGCACCGGGCTAATTTGTTGATGCGCCTGGAACCATTCATGTGCCTGAGTGCCCACCGGGTTGAGCTGTAAGCGGCGCGCCAGATCATAGTTACTGGTGCCCACCAACCACGGGAATTCGGCTTTCAGGGTCGCGACGATCGTTTCCTGTACATTTTTTGAGTAACGACGGCGTGTGCCGAAATCCATCAGCTGGAAGCGCGACATATCGAGATCGCCAACCTGTTCACGGAACGTCACCAGTTTTTGCTGCAGATGAGCCACCGCGTGCTCTACGCCAATGTCCGGTGTGCGATGGCGATGCACCACTTCACTGATCAGCGCCAGCAGCGGGACTTCCCATAAAATCACTTCGCGCCATGGCCCGCTGATTTGAAGGGCCAAACGGCCATTCTCATTGCGTACGTTGACCTGAGAAGGATCAAAGCGGAATTGGCGCAGCCAGTTGAGGTAATCGGATTCAAAGAAAGGTAAGCCACTGAGGTAGTTATATTCGTCGTCGCTCAGGGCGAGAGAGGGCAGTGTATCGAGTTGCGCGCGAATCTCATCGGCATACTGGCCGAGCAATTCATCGCCGCGACAACGAAATTCTGCCGTTACCGGGACATCGTAGTAACGATGATAAACGGCCTGCTGCATATGAAGTTTATACGCATCGGTATCAAGCAGCGTGGTCAAAATCGGGGAAGCATGTCCAGTCATGGTGCGTTTCAGCATCCTCTTCCGCGGAGCAGAGCCCGGTGTCAACAAAGTCATAAAGACGCAGGAGTATAAAACAGTAATGACCGCGATCACACCATAATTGCGGGTGGCAGGTCGAGGGTCATTTGTGCCATTGTTAATGAATTGTAGCCTTTTCAGCAAAGGCACGCATTGTGCGTGGCAACGAAGGCGCAACCCGCTTAGACTTTGACGGGTAGACATTTCAACGATGCGAGAAGGACTTATGACGCAACAGCCGCAAATTAAATATCGCCACGACTATCGTGCGCCCGATTATACCATCACTGATATTGACCTGACTTTTGACCTCGATGCGGCTTCCACGCGCGTGACCGCCGTCAGTCAGGTGAAGCGTCTCGGTGCTGCGGATGCCGAACTGCGTCTTGATGGCGAAGATCTTACGTTGATCTCGCTGGCAGTGGATGGCACCCCGTGGTCACACTATCGTGAGGAAGAAGGTGCGTTGGTGTTAAGCCAGCTGCCGGAGAACTTTACGCTGACCCTGATTAATGACATCCATCCGGACAAAAACACCGCGCTGGAAGGGCTCTACAAGTCGGGTGATGCGCTCTGTACCCAGTGTGAAGCGGAAGGTTTCCGCCATATTACCTGGTATCTTGATCGCCCGGATGTGCTGGCACGTTTTACCACCACGATTATTGCAGATGCATCGAAATATCCGTTCTTGCTGTCAAACGGCAACAAACTGGAGAGCGGTCGTCACGAGGATGGTCGTCACTGGGTGAAGTGGCAGGATCCGTTCCCGAAACCTTGCTACCTGTTTGCCTTGGTGGCCGGTGACTTTGATGTGCTGCGTGATAGCTTTACCACGCGCTCAGGGCGTGATGTGGCGCTGGAGATCTTTGTCGATCGTGGCAATCTCGATCGCGCCGACTGGGCGATGACCTCATTGAAAGCCAGCATGAAGTGGGATGAAGAGCGCTTCAATCTCGAATATGACCTCGATATCTTCATGATCGTCGCGGTGGATTTCTTCAATATGGGCGCGATGGAGAATAAGGGCCTCAACGTCTTTAACTCCAAATATGTGCTAGCGAAAGCCGAGACCGCGACCGACAAAGATTACCTCGGCATTGAGGCAGTGATTGGTCACGAGTACTTCCATAACTGGACTGGCAACCGCGTCACCTGTCGAGACTGGTTCCAGCTGAGCCTGAAAGAGGGTTTAACCGTGTTCCGTGACCAGGAGTTCAGTTCTGATCTCGGCTCGCGTGCGGTGAACCGCATCGACAACGTACGTGTGATGCGCGGCGCGCAGTTTGCTGAAGACGCCAGCCCAATGGCGCATCCGATCCGCCCGGATCAGGTGATCGAGATGAACAACTTCTATACCTTGACCGTTTACGAGAAAGGCTCTGAAGTGATTCGTATGATGCATACCTTACTCGGTGAAGAGAATTTCCAGAAAGGCATGCAACTTTACTTTGAACGTCATGATGGCAGTGCCGCGACCTGCGACGATTTTGTGCAGGCGATGGAAGATGCCTCCAATGTTGATCTGTCACAGTTCCGTCGCTGGTATAGCCAGGCCGGTACGCCGGTGCTGACGGTGCGTGACGACTACAATCCTGAGCTGGAGCAGTACACGCTGCATGTGACACAACATACGCCACCAACGGCCGAGCAGAAAGAGAAGTTGCCGCTGCATATCCCGTTGGATATCGAACTGTACGATAACGAAGGCAAGGTGATTCCGCTGCAGCATAACGGCCATCCGGTGCATCACGTGCTGAATGTCACGGAAGAGTTCCAGACCTTTATTTTCGATAACGTCCACTTCCAGCCAGTGCCGTCACTGCTGCGCGAATTTTCTGCGCCGGTGAAGCTCGACTATAAATGGAGCGATGCGCAGCTGACGTTCCTGATGCGCCACGCCCGCAATGATTTCTCGCGCTGGGATGCTGCGCAAAGCCTGCTGGCCACCTACATTCGCCTGAATGTGGCACGCCACCAGCAGGGACAGCCGCTATCTTTACCGTTGCACGTGGCGGATGCCTTCCGCGCGGTGTTACTGGAAGAGCAGAGCGATCCGGCGTTAACGGCGCTGATTTTATCGCTGCCCTCCGAGAATGAAATCGCGGAGCTGTTTGAGGTGATCGATCCTCAGGCAATTTCTGCAGTGCGTGCCGCGCTGGTACACGCGCTGGCAACCGAACTGAGCGATGAATTGTTTGCTGTGTATCTGGCAAACCAGAGCCAGGAATACAAGGTTGAGCATACAGAGATTGGCAAGCGCGCACTGAAAAATGTCTGCCTGAGCTATTTGGCGTTCGCCGATGCAGAGCAGGCGGATAAGTTAGTGCAGGCGCAGTATCAGCAGGCGACCAATATGACGGATGCACTGGCCGCGCTCTCAGCAGCAGTGGCAGCGCAGTTGCCGTGTCGTGAAGCCTTGCTGGCCGCGTATGACGAGCGCTGGCATCAGGATGGCCTGGTGATGGACAAATGGTTTGTGCTGCAAGCCACCAGTCCGGCGGATAACGCATTGAGCAAGGTGCGTGAACTGCTCAATCACCGTTCTTTCACCATGGGTAACCCGAACCGCATTCGTTCACTGATTGGGGCTTTTGCGGCTGGCAACCCAGCAGCGTTCCACGCCAAAGACGGCAGTGGTTATCAGTTCCTGGTGGAGATGTTGACCGATCTCAACACGCGTAATCCGCAAGTGGCGGCGCGTATGATCGAGCCATTGATTCGTCTGAAACGTTATGATGCCGATCGTCAGGCATTGATGCGTCAGGCGCTGGAAACGTTAAAAGGGCTGGATAAGCTGTCGGGCGATCTGTACGAGAAGATCACCAAAGCGTTGAACGCCTGATAAGATAAAAGCCGCATCATTGTGATGCGGCTTTTGCTGAACTCACTGCCACTTTCTCTGGTTGCGTGGAGTGACAGTGGCACTATACCGATCGACATCGACATCGACATCGACATCGACATCGACATCGACATCGACATCGACATCGACTTCGACTTCGACTAACGCTACTGGGCGAATTTCAGCGGCTGCTCTGCCGGACTGCGCTTCATCACACGATCCAGCACTTCTGCTTCCAGTTCCGCCAGTCGCGCCGATCCACGTCGACGTGGTCGCGCGAGGTCCACGGTTAAATCCAGCCCAATCTGCCCCTCTTCAATCAGCAATACGCGATCGGCCATCGCCACTGCTTCACTGACATCATGGGTGACCAGCAACACCGTGAAGTTATGTTGTTGCCATAGCGATTCAATCAATCCCTGCATCTCAATACGCGTCAGTGCATCCAGCGCACCCAGGGGTTCATCCAGCAGCAACAAACCCGGTCGATGAATCAACGCGCGAGCCAGCGCCACACGCTGCTTTTGCCCACCCGATAGCGCCGCTGGCCACTCGTTAGCGCGATCGGCTAAACCTACCGCCTCCAGTGCTTCCAGCGCGGCAGCCCGCCATTCACGCCCCTTCAAACCCAGGCCCACATTATCGATAACCTTTTTCCACGGCAGCAGACGTGCATCCTGGAACATGAGGCGCGTGTCTTCGCGTGCTTGCGCTAACGGCGCAGTGCCTGCCAGCAGCTCACCGCGCGAAGTGGATTCCAGTCCCGCCAGCAGGCGCAGCAGGGTACTTTTACCGCATCCGCTGCGGCCCACTACCGCAACAAACTGCCCTGCCGGGATGTGCAGATTGATGTTGTTGAGGATGGTGCGATCACCATATTGCTTGCTGACGCCGTTAACGCCAACCGGGGTGCCGCTGTTCAGACGCGACGGGCTTAACGTTGCGTTGCTCATGCGTTCTCCTTCAATTGATAAGCCGGATGCCAGCGCAACCATACGCGCTCCAGCAGTTGAGCGGCGACATCGGCCAGTTTGCCGAGCAGCGCATAGAGAATGATGGCGACCACCACCACATCGGTTTGCAGAAACTCACGTGCATTCATCGCCAGATAGCCAATGCCAGAATTGGCCGAGATAGTTTCAGCCACAATCAGCGTCAGCCACATCAGGCCGAGGGCAAAGCGCACGCCCACCATGATCGAAGGCAGCGCACCCGGCAGAATCACCTGAATAAACAGACTCCAGCCAGAAAGACCATAACTGCGCGCCATCTCCACCAGACCGCGATCGATATTACGGATACCGTGATAAGTGTTGAGGTAAATCGGGAATAAGGTGCCAAGCGCTACCAGAAAAATCTTGGCTGACTCATCGATGCCAAACCACAGAATCACCAGCGGGATCAATGCCAGATGCGGCACGTTGCGCAGCATCTGCACTGAGGTATCCAGCAAACGTTCACCCACGCGTGAGGTGCCGGTGATCAAGCCAAGCACCAAGCCGATCGAGCCGCCAATGGCAAAGCCAATCGCCGCACGCCAGCCACTGATGGCGAGGTTTTGCCACAATTCACCACTCACCGTCAGCTTCCAGAACGTAATAATGATGTTTTCCGGCGATGGCAGAATGCGTGTTGAGAGCCAGCCCACCTGAGAGGCGAGTTGCCACACCGCAACCAGCAGTACCGGTAAGGCCCAGGGCAGCAGGGCATTACTCAGCTGTTTTTGAAACTTTGCCATCCTGAACTCCTTAGCTCTGAGACACTTTCTGTGGGGTGAAATCGTTGGCAACCGCTTCACCGTGCGCTTGCACCACTCGAGGTTTCGGCACTTCAGGGATAGCCAAATCAAGGTGTGGGAACAGCAGCTCACCGACACGATAGGCCTCTTCAAGATGCGGATAGCCTGAGAGAATAAAGGTCTCGATGCCGAGGTCGCTGTACTCCTGCATACGTGCAGCCACGGTTGGGCCATCGCCCACCAGCGCAGTACCGGCACCGCCACGCACCAAACCCACGCCCGCCCACAGGTTCGGGCTGATCTCCAGCTTGTCACGTCGGCCACCGTGCAGCGCAGCCATGCGCTGCTGTCCGACAGAATCGGTACGGGCAAAGGCCGCTTGCGCTTTGGCAATGGTGGCATCGTCGAGATGAGCAATCAGGCGATCTGCTGCCTGCCAGGCCTCTTGATTGGTTTCGCGCACGATGACGTGCAGACGAATGCCGAAGCGCACTTTACGGCCCTGCGCCGCCGCTTTGGCACGCACTTGATCAATTTTCTCTTTGACTAATGCCGGGGGCTCGCCCCAGGTGAGATAAACATCGACCTGCTCAGCGGCGAGATCCTGCGCGGCATCGGATGAACCGCCAAACCACAGCGGTGGACGTGGCTGTTGTACCGGTTTGAACATCAGGCGTGCACCGCGCACTTTGACGTGTTTACCCTCGTAATCCACGGTTTTGCCTTCTGAAACGCGACGCCATACGCGGGTGAATTCCGCGGATTCTTCATAACGCTCGCGATGATCGAGGAACACGCCGTCACCCGCCAGCTCTTCAGGATCGCCGCCAGTGACCAGGTTAAACAGCGCGCGCCCGTTGGACAGACGATCAAGTGTCGCGGCCTGGCGCGCTGCCTGCGTTGGTGAAATCACGCCCGGACGCAGCGCCACGAGGAAGCGCAAACGTTGCGTCACCGGAATCAGTGACGCGGCCACCAGCCAGGCATCTTCGCAGGAGCGGCCGGTGGGGATCAGCACGCCACCAAAGCCAAGGCGATCGGCGGCCTGAGCAATCTGCTGCAGATAACCGTGATCGACAGGACGCGAACCTTCGGCGGTGCCAAGATAGTGCCCATCACCGTGGGTCGGGAGAAACCAGAATACGGATATGCTCATGATTCAATTCCTTATGGCTGGGCGGACTGTGGATGCCAGATGCGGTCAGTGATGTTCACTTTTACCGGCATCAGATGATTGGCATAAAACAGGTCGGCCGTTTGTTGTTGGGCCTGCGCAGTATGTGCGCTGACCGGCGTAATCGTGGTGGGTGGACGATGGTCGAGATAGCTGGCAATCACCGGCTTGGGTAAGCCCATCGCCTGTGCCAGCAGGTCGATGCTTTGGCCGCGTTGGCTGCGGGTCAGCGCGTCGGCATCACTAAAGGTTTGCAGCACTTGCTGGACAAATGGACCGTTGGCTTCGGCATATTTGCGTGTGGCTAAATAGAAGGAACCGGTCTGGTTGAGCTTGCTGCCATCAGCCAGCACGCGCACGTTGCCTTGCAGTAAGGCGGCAGAGTAGTAGGGATCCCAGATTGCCCAGGCATCAACATCGCCCTGCTGGAAAGCGGCTCGCGCATCGGCGGGGGTCAGATAGGTGGGTTGGATATCTTTAAAGCTCAGGCCGGCCTGCTCCAGCGCACGCAACAATAAGTTGTGTGAACTGGAGCCCTTCTGAAAGGCCACTTTATGGCCTTTCAAATCGGCAACACGCTGAATCGGGCTGTCTTTGGGCACCAGAATCACTTCAGCCTGAGGTTTCGGTGGTTCGGAACCGACATAAAGCAGATCCGCGCCTGCTGCCTGTGCAAAAAGCGGCGGAATATCACCGGTGCTACCTAAATCAATGCTGTCGACATTCAGCGCCTCCAGCATTTGCGGTCCTGCTGGAAATTCAATCCATTTGATCTGTGTGTGGGGGAAACGCTGTTCCAGCATCTGGTGAGATTTTGCTAACACCATGCTCACCGATCCCTTTTGATATCCCACACGCAACTGCGCCGGGGCATCAGCGGCATTAGCGTTGGCACTCAGCGCAATCAGCGCGGCAAAGGCCGGTAGCAGTAAAGCTGTTAACATCCTTTTCATGATTCTTCCTTTATACCGCTTGTGCGTAAGGTTGATGGCGACGATGCAGTGCATGCCAGAATGTATCCAGCGCGTCGTCGATGCGATCGGCCAGCTGTGGATCCAGCTCTGGCTGGCGGTCGTAATTCACTATTTGCGTGTCGGTGGCAAACACGCCATGCAGCACTTCCTGGGCTTTTAGGGCATTCAAGACCGGCTTGAGCGCGTAATCCACGGCCAGCAAATGGGATGCACTGCCGCCGCTGGCCAATGGCAATACCACTTTGTGTTCCAGGGCGCGTTCTGGCAGCAAATCAAGCAGGGTTTTCAGCGCACCCGAAAATGACGCTTTATAAATGGGGGTGGCAACAATCAGTCCGTCTGCTAGCGCCAGGTCGGCTTTCAACGCGTTGAGGGCTGGGGAGTCAAAGCGTGCATAGAGCAGATCGTCCGCCTGGAAGTTGTGAATATTCCAGGGAATGACTTCAACACCGCGTGCTTCCAACGCGTGCTGGCACAGGCTGAGCAGTGCAGTAGAGCGCGATGGGAAGCGAGGGCTGCCCGCCAGCGTAATAACCCGCATGGTCACTCCTTATAACTGAAAGTTATTGATTATTTGATATTGAGAACTGATGTGTTCAATACTGGCAGAGCGCGTGCGCGGGTATAAATGATTTATCTGGCAAACTTAAGCCGAAAAATGGGATTGGCTGGAGGGGGATGTTTTTGAGAAAGGCATGCCGTGTTCTGGACTAAGGATATTCTGAAAACCCAGCGAGATGAATGCTTCTTACTTAAGCACGGGCGTGAGTATCACTCAGGGGAATGATTAATTTGGATGAAGTTTCTTATTAATAGAGTGTTTGAAAGAGAAAATGAAGGATGAATGAACCTTTCAAACGATAAAAGAATATTTTTTCTTTTACGAATGAAAGGGTAGAGGGGGAGTGATCAAACCGAAGTGCCTTTTTTGAGCGGCTAGTCATTTCTGGATGGGGGCGTAACTCTGGTAAATAATGGATTAATCCGTGATTAAGTGTGTCCAAAAGCGTGCAAACATTAAAAACAAGACATGCCTTACTCCTGTTCTGGCTAAAAATTGTTATCTTTATTCTCGATGCTTTAGCCCTAATTCAGAAAGTTTAAACAATTCAGATTAGGGTGACGTCTGGAAGGCCGACAAAAAGTGAATTCTCTGCCTTTAGCCTGTTTATAATCTGTTGAGATTAATTGCGCTAAAAATCTTCATCAGCTTGTCTGTTATTTTTTACTTGAGCATTTCATTGGGAAAGGTTCAGGTTTTCATCTTTTATTGGGGATATAAAATATGGAACGCTTTTCTCAGGATCACTATGTGTCTGGCCCAGCGATGAACACAGGGCAAGAAAATCGACTGCGATCAGATTTAACCTTTCGCTGCTATGAGCTCCAACCGGTTATCACCTCTCAACGCTTTAATTTGGTCAATACAGACCCTGACAGGATTGCAGGGTTGAATGAGGATGACTTCTTGCTGTTTGCACCCGCTGGCTTTACGCCTGCAGATACACTGCTGCTGGAGGTCGCTAAATGCAGCGATCAGCGGCCCGAGCTGAACTGTTTTATCCAGCCTCTGTCTCCTCAGCACACCATGACAACGGGGCTGCAGTCTTCATTACAACTCTTTCAGCAGTTACAGACCGGGCAGTATTGGTGTCAACATTACCTTGTCATCCTTCGTGTTGCGCTTGTCTACGCCGCAACACCTTTAGATCGCATGCAGGATGTGATGCTCGCTGGGTTGATTAATACGGAGTCAGTCTGGGTACTGGATACCTTAAATAGCGCCAGTGACGAAAAAGCGTGTGCCGCGTTAAGCTATCAACAATTTATGCAAGAGTATGAAAAACTAACCCGAATGACCCATTATCTGCCTGAAAGGAATGCTTATCGGCAAAGTTATTTAAGGGGCGGGTTATTGAACCTGATTCAACAGGATTTAAACCAAACAGATAAGCTCTCTGATAATGTGCGGCACGCCATTCACTATTTTTCAGAGCAGTTTCCTGCGCAGGGTGTCATGGAAAAACTCATGTTGAAACAACCGGACATCTATTTCAATCTGATGAAAGTCAGAAAAACCTCTGTTGCATGAGACCAACGTTAGTTTTAAGAATTAGTCCCGTGTGCGCCGGGCTGTTTTTATGCCACGCTAATTCTCCTTGAGAAAAAACTGACACCAAAACACTTATGTCGATTAAACGTAACGCGATTGCCAACTATGTTGGCCAAATCTATCTGACGCTGTCAGGTATTTTGGTGGTACCACTTTATATTCAACATTTAGGAATGGAAGCTTACGGATTGGTCGGCTTCTTTTCTATTTTATTGACGTGGTTACAACTGCTGGATGCGGGAGTTTCTACCACCTTGATGCGTGAAGCTGCGCGCTATCGTGCCAATCAAGCCGAATTTGTCTGGTTCCCGGCGCTGTTTGCCACCTTGACACGATTCTTCCTGATTTCAACACTGATTCTTGTGGTGCTGGGTTGGATTGCCACGCCGTGGATTGCTGCTCATTGGCTCAATGCGCAACATCTGCCAGCCAACGATGTGGTGATTGCGGTTGGCATCATGGTCATTACCGCGGCCATCCGCTGGCGTACCAGCCCGTATCGTAGCGTGATTGTCGGATTTGAACATCAGGTCTGGCTGAATGGCGTTAACCTGATCATCACCACTTTGCGTACTTTTGGTGCCGTGGTGGTGATTCAGTTTTTCCCTAATCCTGTGCTGACCTTCTTTATCTGGCAATTGCTGGTATCGATTGCCGAAGCGGCATGCTGTATCTACAAATCCTGCCAGCTGGTCCCGCGTTCCGCGCGCAAAGAGAAGCGTGATGACCTTAAAGGCGTATTGCGGCCCTTTATTCGTTTTGCGCTCAGCGCGGCCTACTCCAGTGCGGTCTGGACCTTTATTTCACAAATTGACCGACTGGTTCTGTCCAAAACCCTGCCGCTGAGCCAATACGGTTCGTTTACCGTGGTGGCGACTGCGGCAACCGGCATTCTGCTGCTCAGCAGCCCTATTATGCAGGCGATTGTGCCGCGCATGACCGGCATGAAAACCCGTAATGAAGGCGATGCGGAAGCGCTAAAACTCTATCGCTATACCACTCAGGCCGTCGCCATATTTATGGCACCGCTCAGTATTACCATTGCCTGCTATGCCGGACCGCTGCTTTGGGCCTGGACCCAGAAAACCCAGATTGTGGATGAGATGTCATTTGTGCTCAGTCTCTACGCGCTGGGCAGTGGCATTCAGGCCATCTGTGGCCTGCTGTATCACCTGCAATACATCAACGGCAATCTCAAATTGCATATGCAAGGCTTCAGCGTGTTCGCATTGATTTTGGTACCGCTCAACATCTGGTGCGCGATGCATTTTGGCGCACTGGGTACCGGATGGTTGTGGCTGGGGCAAAACATCTTCTATTTAGTGGGTTGGGCATGGCTGGTACACCGCCGTTTCGCGCCCGGTCTGCATTTCACCTGGCTCACGCGTGATGTGATGTTGATTTGGGCGACATCCGCGCTGATTGCCTGGTTAAGCACCTTCCTGCCTATCGACTGGAATCAAAACCGTTGGATCAACCTGCTGTGGTTAGGCCTGATTGGCGCAGTCAATCTTGGTGTGTGCTGTTTGCTGCATAGCCTGGTGCTAAAGCGTCTGCGCTTGCCGTTATTCAATGTTGAGGAGAGAGGATGAGAATGTTGACATCTCGCCGCGTGCCGACCGTTTCAGTCATCGTGCCAAACTGGAACTGTGCCCCGTGGCTGCCAGAAGCGATGGGTTCGCTGTTACGTCAATCATCACCGCCCGATGAGATCATTATCATTGATGACGGTTCCAGTGATAGCAGTGTGGCCTGGCTCACCGCTTTCGCTGCTGCGCATCCGCAGGTCACACTGCTGAGCGGTGAACGCGGCGGCGTCAGCGCGGCGCGCATGAAAGGACTCGCCGCAGCCACCGGTGATTTTGTCTATTTTATGGATGCGGATGATTTCGTTTCGACTGAACTGTTTGCTGATTTTCGACGGGTACAGGCACGGCATCAGGAGATTGATCTGTTCTGTTTTGGCGCGAAGATGTTTCTTGATCTGCCTGTGGCGCAGCGCCAGTATCAACGTATTCATCAACGTCATGTCAGTGGCTTATTGCCCGGGGGCAGGGCAAGTCTGCACATTTTGCTGCAGCACCAGTCGGCACATCGCGTGGTGTGGAGTTCGATCATGTCGCGACGTTTAATCGATCAGCTGGCGTTGCAGTTCCTTCCCATACAGAACCACGAAGATGCGCCCTGGATGTTTGCGCTCTATATGGCCGCCCGTCAAATCTACTGCACCAGCCAAAGCTACTACTACAAGCGCTTCATGCTCAGTTCATTGTCACAGAGCACGCGTGATTTTTCGTGGGTGAAAAATTACTTCATTGCGCGGCAAAGCAGCGAGCAGTTTTTACGCGACCAGCAGCAACCCGTTGATGAGTTGTTGCTGGACGATTACTACCAGACGGTGATGAAGGGCTGCCTCGCGCAAATTCGTAAAAATCACATGACCGTGCCCAATGAATGGCAGGATCCGGTGAATCAGGTGGTACGTAAGATGCTGCAACAGGATTCGCGCCTGAAACTGCTGTGGTATTGCCCGTCGATTTACCTCGGATTGCAAAATGTTCGTGAACAGGTCGGGCGCTATTCTGCACGTCGCTGACCGTGATCAATTCTCCCGCTGCTGATTAAATTTACTTTTGCGCCAGAGGCCTTTACCATTCTGGCGCACAAATTTCCGTGCACCCGACTTCTTCGCTTCCGCCATTCAGGAGAGTGCATGTTATATCCTATCGTCCGGCCGGCGCTGTTTAAGCTCGATCCAGAGCGTGCGCACGAACTCACCTTTCAACAATTACGTTTTATCAGCGGAACGCCGCTGGAAGGACTGATTCGCCAGTCGCTGCCGTCACGCCCGGTGACCTGCATGGGATTGACTTTCCCTAACGCGCTGGGGCTTGCTGCAGGCCTCGATAAAAACGCAGAGTGCATTGATGCCTTTGGTGCGATGGGTTTCGGCTTCGTGGAAGTTGGGACGGTGACGCCACGTCCACAGGCTGGTAATGATAAGCCGCGCATGTTCCGTCTGGTGGAAGCGGAAGGGATTATTAATCGCATGGGCTTTAATAATCACGGCGTCGATCACTTAGTCGAGAACGTTAAAAAAGCACGCTTCAAAGGCATCCTCGGTATCAATATTGGCAAAAATAAAGATACGCCAGTGGAGCAAGGCAAAGACGATTATCTGATCTGTATGGAAAAGGTGTATGCCCATGCCGGTTATATTGCCATCAATATTTCATCGCCAAACACACCTGGATTACGCACGCTGCAATATGGCGAAGCGCTGGACGATCTGCTTTCGGCGATCAAATTAAAACAAAAAGAGCTGCAGGAACGGCACCTTAAATATGTGCCGGTCGCGGTGAAGATCGCGCCGGATCTTTCTGAAGAAGAATTGATCCAGGTTGCCGACAGTTTGGTGCGCCATGAAATTGACGGTGTCATTGCCACGAATACCACGCTTGATCGTGCTTTGGTTGCTGGACTTAAATATGCCGATGAGATGGGGGGATTAAGTGGCCGTCCGGTGCAGTCACGCAGTACTGAAGTGATTCGCCGCTTGTCGCAAGAGTTGCAGGGTCGCTTACCTATTATTGGCGTCGGTGGTATTGATTCACTGGTTTCCGCTCGTGAAAAAATGGCCGCAGGGGCCACATTGGTGCAGATATACTCTGGCTTTATTTATAAAGGCCCAGGTTTAATTAAAGATATCGTGACCCATCTCTAAGACATTTCCCACTTTCCCGCGCCGGGGGGTTTATTTATCCCTTCGGCTCGTTTATATTTTGTCCTGCTGATGTTTTTTTCAGCTTTTCCTTAGGCTGATATTTTTAAATCTAGCGTTCGGCCCCCTAAATAATTCGCTTTGTCGTAAGGCGGCAAGTGGGTGAATCCCCTGGAGCTTACTTAAGTAAGTGACGGGAGTGAGCACACGCAGCCAACGCAATTGCAGAGTGAAGTATGACGGGGATAGCGCAGCGATAACTACAGGGCATATCATGAAGTTTAAACCTGATGATAACTGGCGTTGGTATTTTGACGCAGAGCACGATCGTATGATGCTGGATTTGGCCGATGGCATGCTATTTCGTTCGCGCTTCTCGCGTAAAATGCTGACACCGGATGCCTTTAATGTCAGTGGTTTTTGTGTCGATGACGCTGCACTGTATTTTACGTTTGAAGAGCGTTGCCGACAGAGTGGATTAAAAGGCGATCAGCGCGCTGAATTAGTGTTAAACGCATTAGTCGCGAGTCGTTTTTTAAAACCGCTCATGCCAAAAAGCTGGCATTTCACCAGCCATGCCCAGAGCTGGCAACCCGCATCAGGCGATATGGTGGCCGTGACGCTGGCCGATAGCGGCGAACAGGCGCAATTGCTGGTGGTCGACAGTGGCGAAAATGCGGCGCTGTGCTTGCTGGCGCAAAATACATTATCGGTAGCCGGTAAAGGTATGCAGTTAGGCGATGCGATTAAGATCATGAACGATCGTTTGCGACCGCATCAGCAGGAACAAAACGCCCACTTTGCGCGGGCGGTTTAAGCGTTTAAGCCAGAACAATATCGCCTGCTGGAATACAGCTACAACTGAGAATCGTTCCATCTGCGCGCACTGCGCTCTGTTTCAGCGCCTTCACTTCGCCCGATACCAGCGTCATCTTGCAGCTACCGCATATCCCGGCACGACACGAGTAGGGAATGCGAAAGCCCTGCATCTCCAGTTGTTCCAGTAGCACTTGCTGGTTGTCGCCGGTAAATTCACTGCCCTGATAGCCAATGATCACTTCTGCCTGTTGGCTGGTAACCGGTTTGAGGGTTTCCACCACCGCGCCCGCGCCGTAAGCTCGCGGTGTCTGACGAACCAAAACCGTGAGCTCATCGCCAACGCGGATCACGCCGCTGTTACGGGCGATCAGATTCAGACCGAAATCGATATCTCCGCTACCGTCCTGACCGCTGCGGAAACGTTGTAACGTGGCCAGGGGTTCACCTTCGGGATGTTTGCGTCCGCTTTCGGTGCCAACGGTGGTGAATACACAGCGGCTGCAAGGCTTGGGCATATCAAAAACAACCTCGCCGATTTTAACCTGCTTCCAGCTGTCTTCATCCCATGCCGCTGCGCCGCTGACCACCAGGTTAGGGCGGAATTGCTCAACGCGAACGCTGGCCGGGCAACGCTGCTGCAGATCCTGCAGTGACGACATATTCACCAGCAGGAAGGGAAAACCATCCGCGAAACTCAGCGATACCTCATCAAATTTTTTCACCCGCCGCGTGGGAGCAACACCGGTCCAGCGCAATTGCACGGGACGCGGGAAGAATTCGCTCAGCCAATCATTAATTTCAGCGGGCGCAATATGCGAGGTGAAATGATTCCCCCACACTTCAGTGGGTGACAACTGCGCCGTGAAATCGCTAAAGCGAATTAGCGCCTGGCTGCCATCTGGGGCATTTAAAAATAAGCCATCAGGCAACAGCGCGGGGGTAAAACGCACCATGTCCGGATACTGCCGTGCAGTGATAAAGGTGCCGTCCAGTTCGGTCACCATGAAGATGCGATCAAACGCCAGACCACTCTCCAGCACCTGTGCATGAGACAGTTGCAAACCGCGCATGGATTTGACCGGATGGATATAGAGGCGAGAAAGCGTAATCATCGAGACTCCAACAGGACAAAAAGAAGCTAACTTTATGACATAGGACGCTGATTCGCTATAATGCGCAACAATTTTAGCAAGAGTAAAAAGTGACGATATGAATTCTCTGTTTGCCAGTACGGCGCGTGGGCTCGAAGAGCTGTTAAAAACTGAGCTGTACGCGCTGGGTGCGCAGGATTTGCAGGTGGTGCAGGGCGGCGTCCACTTCCGTGCCGATGACCGTGTGATGTACCAAAGCCTGCTGTGGAGCCGACTGGCTTCGCGTATTTTGCTGCCGCTGGGAGAATTTGGCGTCTGGAGCGATCTCGACCTGTATGTGGGCGCGCAGAGCATTCCCTGGACCGAGATGTTCGAGAGCAGCACCAGCTTTGCGATTCACTTTAGCGGCACCAATGAGGTGATCCGTAACAGCCAGTTCGGCGCGTTGCGTATTAAAGATGCGATCGTTGACAGCTTCACGCGCCAGAACCTGGAGCGTCCAAGTGTGGATCGTGAACAACCGGGCATTCGCATTAATGCGTGGCTGAATAAAGATCGCGTGAGCATCGCACTGGATCTGAGCGGCGATGCGCTCCATCAGCGTGGCTATCGTCAGCAAACCGGCCAGGCCCCGCTGAAAGAAACGCTGGCGGCCGCGATTGTGATGCGTTCTGGCTGGCAGAGCACCACGCCATTGATCGATCCGATGTGCGGTTCCGGTACTTTACTGCTGGAAGCGGCACTGATCGCCACCGATCGCGCACCGGGCCTGCTGCGTAGCCATTGGGGCTTCAACCGCTGGAAAAACCATAATCAGGCGGTCTGGCAAGACGTACTGGCTGAGGCGAAAGAGCGTGCCCGTGTGGGCACCGCAGCCACAACCGCGCGTTTCTTCGGTTACGACAATGACAGCCGCGTGCTGGAATCCGCGCGTGCCAATGCGCGTCGTGCTGGTGTGTTCGAGCTGTTCACCTTTGCTCAGCAGGATGTGATTAAGCTGAAAAACCCGCTGGCGGGCCAGGAGATCACGGGCACCGTGCTGAGCAACCCGCCTTACGGCGAACGTCTGGAAAGCGAACCCGCGTTGATTGCGTTACACAGCCTGCTGGGACGTATCATGAAGCAGCAGTTTGGTGGCTGGAATCTGTCGCTGTTCAGTGCGTCACCGGAACTGCTGAGCTGCCTGCAACTGCGCGCCGACCGCCAATTCAAAGCCAAAAACGGCCCATTGGAATGTGTGCAGAAAAACTACCAGCTGGCTGCGACCAGCGGTGAAGGTAGCGCGCAGATTGCCGAAGACTTTGCCAACCGTCTGCGTAAGAACATCAAGAAGCTAGAAAAGTGGGCGAAGCAGTCCAACATTGAATGCTATCGCTTGTATGATGCCGACTTGCCGGAATACAACGTCGCGGTAGACCGTTACGGCGACTGGGTGGTGATTCAGGAATATGCCCCGCCGAAAACCGTGGATGCTAATAAAGCACGCCAGCGTCTGTTCGATGTGATCAGCGCCACCCTGAGCGTGCTGGAGCTCCCGGCCAATCGACTGGTGATGAAAACCCGTGAGCGTCAGAAGGGTAAAAATCAGTATCAGAAGCTGGGAGAAAAGGGCGACTTCTTCGAAGTCCAGGAGTTTGACGCGCGTCTGCTGGTGAATCTGACCGATTATCTCGACACCGGTTTGTTCCTGGATCACCGTCTGGCGCGTCAGATGCTGGGCAAAATGAGTGCCGGTAAAGACTTCCTGAATCTGTTTGCCTACACCGGCACCGCCAGCGTGCACGCCGGGTTAGGCGGCGCGAAAACCACGACCACCGTGGATATGTCTCGCACTTATCTGGAATGGGCCGAGCGTAACCTGCGTCTTAACGGTTTGACCGGACGCCAGCATCGACTGATGCACGCCGATTGCCTGAGCTGGTTGCGTGACAGTGACGAACAATTTGATGTGATCTTCATCGATCCACCGACGTTCTCTAATTCCAAACGAATGGAAGACGATTTTGACGTGCAGCGCGATCACATGATGCTGATGCAGAATCTGAAACGTCTGCTGCGTCGCGGTGGCACCATTATGTTCTCGAATAACAAGCGCGGCTTCAAAATGGACCTCGACGGCTTAGCCGCTCTGGGTCTGCAGGCGCAGGAAATTACCCAAAAAACGTTGTCGCAAGATTTCGCACGCAACCGTCAAATTCACAACTGCTGGCTGGTTAGCCACGCCGGTAAGGAATAAGTTTTATGTCACTGATCAGTATCCATGGCGCTTACCTCTCATTCAGCGATGCGCCGCTGTTGGATAACACCGAACTGCACATCGAAGAGGGCGAACGCGTCTGTCTGGTGGGCCGTAACGGTGCCGGTAAATCCACATTAATGAAAATCATCAACGGCGAGCAACCGCTGGATGATGGCCGCATTATTTACGAACAAGATTTGGTGGTGGCACGTCTGCAACAGGACCCACCTCGCAACATCACCGGTTCAGTCTACGATTTCGTCGCTGAAGGCGTTGCGGAACAGGCTGAGCATCTGAAAGCCTATCACGCGATTTCTCATCTGGTGATGGAAGATCCTAGCGAGAAAAACCTCAACGAAATGGGTCGTCTGCAAACTATTCTGGATCATCAGAATTTGTGGCAACTGGATAGTCGTATCAATGACGTATTGCAGCAGATTGGTCTGGAAGCCGACACCGAGCTTTCCTCGCTCTCCGGCGGTTGGCTGCGTAAAGCCGCGCTGGGCCGTGCGCTGGTGAGCAACCCGCGGGTGCTGATGCTCGATGAACCGACTAACCACCTCGATATTGAAACTATCAACTGGCTGGAAACCTTCCTCAAAACCTTTACCGGCAGCATCGTGTTTATCTCGCACGACCGTTCGTTTATCCGCAATATGGCGACGCGTATTGTCGATCTCGACCGCGGTAAACTGGTTTCATGGCCGGGCGATTACGATCAATTCCTGGTGGGTAAAGAAGAAGCACTGCGCGTCGAAGAGATGCAGAACGCGGAGTTTGACCGCAAGCTGGCGCAGGAAGAAGTCTGGATTCGCCAGGGCATCAAAGCGCGCCGTACCCGTAATGAAGGCCGCGTGCGCGCATTAAAAGCGCTGCGTCGTGAACGTTCAGAACGCCGTGATGTGATGGGCAAAGCCAACATGCAGGTTGGCGAAGCCGCGCGCTCAGGCAAGATTGTGTTTGAGATGGAAAACGTTAACTACAGCGTGGATGGCAAAACGCTGGTGCGTGATTTCTCTACTCAGGTGCAGCGCGGCGATAAGATAGCCCTGATTGGTCCGAACGGCTGTGGTAAAACCACCTTACTGCGTCTGATGCTGGATGAGTTAAAAGCCGACAGTGGTCGCGTGCACTGCGGGACTAAACTGGAGATCGCTTACTTCGATCAGCACCGTGCCGAACTGGATCCGGACCGTACCGTGATGGATAACCTCGCGGAAGGTAAGCAGGAAGTGATGGTGAACGGCAAGCCGCGCCATGTGCTGGGCTATCTGCAGGACTTCCTGTTCCATCCGAAGCGTGCGATGACGCCAGTGCGTGCGTTATCCGGTGGTGAACGTAACCGCCTGTTGTTAGCGCGTTTGTTCCTGAAACCCAGCAACCTGTTGATTCTCGATGAACCGACCAACGACCTCGACGTGGAAACGCTGGAGCTGTTGGAAGAGCTGGTGGATGGTTATCAGGGCACCGTGATGCTGGTGAGCCACGATCGTCAATTCGTCGATAACACCGTGACCGAATGCTGGATCTTTGAAGGCAACGGTGAGATTGGTGCCTTTGTCGGTGGCTATCACGATGCACAGCTGCAGCGCAGCGCGTACAAGCAAACCAAATCCGCCACGGTGAAAGCCCCCTCGGCTGCACCAAAAGCCGCAGATAAAAATGAGCCAAAACGCAGCGCAAACAAACTAAGCTATAACCTGACACGTGAACTGGAACAGCTGCCGCAAAAACTGGAGCAACTGGAAACGCGTATTGGTGAACTGCAGGCGAAGATGAGCCACCCAGACTTTTTCAGCCAGCCGCATGACAAAACTCAGCCCGTTTTGGATGCCTTAGCGCAGACCGAAAAAGAGCTGGAAGTGGCGTTTGAACGCTGGGAAGAGTTAGAAGCGCTGAAAAACGGCGCGTAACACAGAGGACGTCAGTATGTGTGCAACGGATCAGGCGCATCAGTGGATTCTCTGTCCACAGTGTGATTTAACCGTAAAACTGCCTGCCGTGCCGGTGGGCAGTCGCGCGCGCTGTCCACGTTGTCATACCACGCTGACGGCTAACTGGCATGAGCCGCGAAAACGTCCCACCGGGTACGCTTTCGCGGCACTGTTTATGCTGGTGTTGGCGAATCTGTTTCCCTTCATCAATATGCATGTGGCCGGGCTGAGCAGCCAAATCTCGCTGCTCGATATTCCCTCGGTGATGGACCGAGAAGATTACCGCAGCCTGGCGACACTGTTCCTGCTGTTCGTGCAGGGAATTCCCGCGTTTTGCATGATCACCATTCTTCTGTTGGTGAATCGCGTGCGTATGCCGCACAGCTTGCGTCTTGGGCTGGCGCGTATTTTATTCCAGCTACGCAGTTGGGGCATGGCCGAAATCTTTATGGCGGGCGTGCTGGTGAGCTTTGTGAAACTGATGGCCTACGGCGAAATTGGCCTTGGCAGCAGCTTCTGGCCGTGGTGTCTATTCTGTGTATTACAGCTGCGCGCATTTCAGTGTGTAGATCGGCGCTGGGTGTGGCAGAGCATTGATCCACTCCCGGCATTGCCGAGGGTGCCGCAAGCCGGAATCAGTGGGTTGAAGCAGGGACTGCGCAGTTGTCCTTGCTGTACCGCTATCTTATCTGTCGGGCAGGCTGAGTGTCCCCGCTGTGGCGTGGTCGCTGCACCGCGACGTAAGCACAGCTTGCAATGGACGCTGGCACTCTTGATCACCTCGGTGATGCTGTACATTCCCTCAAACATTATGCCGATTATGGTTACCGAGACGCTCGGCTCGCAGTATCCCTCGAACATCATGGCCGGGGTGATTCTGCTGTGGAGCGATGGATCCTGGCCAGTGGCGCTGGTGATCTTTATCGCCAGCATCATGGTGCCTTCACTCAAGATGCTGGCAATTGCCTGGCTATGCTGGCATGCCAGCGGTCGTGGTCAGCGTGATGATGAGAAAATGCACGTGGTGTATGAGGTGGTGGAATTTGTTGGCCGTTGGTCAATGATTGATGTCTTTGTCATCGCTGTGTTATCCGCGCTGGTGCGGATGGGGCAGCTGATGAGTGTTTACCCTGCGCCAGGCGCGCTACTGTTTGCCATGGTGGTGATTCTTACCATGTTTGCAGCGATGACGTTTGATCCGCGCCTGATTTGGGATCGATTACGGGAAACTGAACGAAAGGAGCCGCGTCTTGACGGACAACCATCACGGGACTGCTAAGGTCGACCAGATTAAACGCTGGTCACCGGTCTGGATTGTACCCATCGTCACGCTATTCATTGGTGGCTGGATTTTATTTTATCATTTCAGCCATCAGGGCCCGGAGGTGACATTGATCACCGAAAGCGCTGAAGGTATTGAGGCCGGAAAAACCACCATTAAGAGCCGCAGTGTCAATGTTGGTGTGGTGGAAAGTGCGGTATTAACTGACGATCTGCACCATGTGGAGATCAAAGCACGCCTCAATTCTGGTATGGAAAAACTGTTGCATGCCGACAGCGTATTCTGGGTGGTGAAACCGCAAATCGGGCGCGAAGGGATTACCGGTCTCGGCACATTACTTTCGGGTGCCTATATTGAATTGCAGCCAGGCACGAAGGGCGATCAACCTGAGCACTATCAACTGCTGGATGCGCCACCTCTGGCACCGCCGGATGCCAAAGGCATTCGCATCACACTCGACAGTAAAAAGGCCGGACAGCTAAATGCGGGCGATCCGGTGCTGTTCCGTGGCTATCGCGTGGGTACGGTTGAATCCAGCACCTTTGATACCGATAAACGCATGATGACCTATCAACTGTTCATCGCCGCCCCTTACGATCGTCTGATCACTACCAACGTCCGTTTCTGGAAAGACAGCGGCATCGCCGTCGACATGTCTGCCTCCGGCATGCGGGTGGAAATGGGTTCACTGACTACGCTGTTTAGCGGTGGCGTAAGTTTTGATGTGCCAGATGGCGCGGAATTGGGGCAGATCGCCGAGAATAAAGCGGAATACCATCTGTTTGACGATCAGCGCAGCATCCAGGATTCGTTGTATACCACCCACACCGATTTCCTGCTGTTCTTTACCGATTCGATTCGTGGCTTGCAGGTCGGCGCACCGGTTGAGTTCCGCGGCATTCGTCTGGGGACCGTCTCGCAAGTGCCTTACACCATTCCAGGTGTCAATCAGGCGTTGAATAACGATTATCGTGTTCCGATATTAATTCGCATCGAACCGGATCGCTTTATCAGCCGTCTGGGCGGAGATTTCAACCTTGAGCAGCATCTGCAGGATGGCAAGAAGCGAGGTCTGCGCGCCACGCTGAAAACCGGTAACCTGTTGTCGGGTGCGCTGTACATCGATCTGGACTTCTATGACAACGCACCGGCGTATAAAGGTCCAAATGAGATTGCGGGCCTGGAGGTGATTCCAACGGTCAGTGGTGGATTGAGTCAGATCCAGCAGAAGCTGACGGCAGCGCTGGATAAGATCAACGGTCTGCCATTAAATCCGATGATTACCGAAGCGACAGGCACCCTGAAAGAGAGCCAGCGTACGATGCAGCAACTGCAGAAAACTCTGGATAACCTCAATCACATCACTGCCAGCCCGGCGATGAAAACGCTGCCAGAAGATATGCAGCAGACGTTGCGCGAGTTGAATCGCAGCATGAAAGGCTTGCAGCCGGGTTCACCGGCTTATAACAAACTGGTGGGAGACATGCAGCGACTCGACCAGGTGCTGCGCGAATTGCAGCCGGTGCTGAAAACGCTCAATACCAAGAGCAATGCATTGGTGTTTGAAGCCAAACCGGGCCAGGATCCCCAGCCAAAGAGGGCGAAACAGTGAAAAAAGGGCTGATTATTGGTGCGATGCTGCTCCTGGCAGGTTGTAGCAGCACCATCGAAAACACCTATTATCAACTGCCTGCGGGCAGCAACGTCGCGCGTGTAGACAGCGCATCCAGCGGCAACCAGCCAATGATTTGGGTCGAGCAGGTGTCGGTGCCGGATTATATGGCAGGGAACGGTTTGGTGTATCAAACCAGCGATGTAAAGTATGTGATTGCTGCCAATAACTTGTGGGCCAGTCCGCTGGATCAACAACTACAACAGACATTGATCAGCAACCTCAGCAAAGCGCTACCGGGCCGAATTGTTGCCAGTGCTCCGCTGGGTGAAAGCCATGATACTTTGACGGTGAATGTGACCGGTTTCCAGGGTCGCTATGATGGCCAGGTTGTGGTGAGCGGAGAATGGCTCTTGCAACATCAAGGGCGCTTAATCAAACATGGCTTTAATCTGACTCTGCCGCAAAACGAAGATGGCTATGATGCGCTGGTGCGGACTCTGGCTATCGGCTGGCAGCAAACGGCACAACAAATCGCAAAAAGTGTCATTTCGCTAAATTAAGATTTGTTCGATGCTTATGCTAAGTCCCTGATTTGCCGTTGTGTGACGGACATCAAATCAGGGGCTTTTTTTATCGTCTTATCAGCCAGATATACACGGAATTGACAATTATAGATGTCGTTTTAACGTCAAAATGATGACATTGGCGTGAATTTTGCGCATTGATCTTTCTTCTGCTTGGGGTTAGAACATTACTGTGGTTGAACATTATATCGCCACTCTTTCTTTCCACCCAGAATCCACCAGACCTGAAATGAGGGAATCGAGGCATGAAGAGACAGAAAAGAGACCGCCTGGAACGTGCACATTCACGAGGCTATCAAGCGGGTATTACAGGCCGCTCAAAAGAGATATGCCCCTATCAAATGATCGATGCGCGGTCTTACTGGTTGGGAGGTTGGCGTCAAGCCATGGAGGACAGGTCGGCGGTGGCCTAGCACTGTCGGATGTCCATAAATGAAGGAAGAAACCTCCGCTGAATGCGGAGGTTTTCGTTTGGGGAATTAGAAAGCAGAGGTGTCTTTAAACAGACCCACTTTCAAATCTGTCGCGGTGTAAATCAGGTTACCGTCAACGAAGACTTCACCATCAGCCACGCCCATCACCAGCTTGCGGTTGATCACGCGCTTGAAGTGAATTTTATAAGTGACTTTCTTCGCGGTTGGCAGTACCTGACCGGTGAATTTCACTTCGCCCACGCCCAGTGCGCGGCCTTTACCTTCAGCGCCTAACCAGCCGAGGTAGAAACCAACCAACTGCCACATGGCGTCAAGGCCGAGGCAGCCAGGCATGACCGGATCGCCTTTAAAGTGGCAATCGAAGAACCACAGGTCAGGGCGGATATCCAGTTCGGCTTCCACAAAACCTTTGTCAAATTTACCGCCGTCTTCGGTCATAATGACCACGCGGTCCATCATCAACATGTTATCAGAGGGAAGCGGCGGTCCATTTTCGCCAAACAGTTCACCGCGACCTGAGGCAACCAGGTCTTCTTTGCTATAGGATTCGCGTTTATCTACCATGTTCTCAATATGCCTTCTTTTAGTGAAGCCCGAATATTAGCGAACAGTTGTACGCTGGGCAAATCAATCAGCTGTGGTTGAACCAGTTGAGCCAGCGGAATGGCCACGGACGATGACGAATTTCCTGCTGGTTCAGCTGTGCAATACGTTCCTGAATGGTATTGAGCAGTGACTCGCCGCTCTCACTTTGCCATGCGATACCGGTTAATAAGGGTAACGCTTCATCCACGCTTTCGATTGCCCAGATGTGGAATTGCTCTTGCTTCACCGCATCGACCACAGCTTCGCTGAGGCTCAAATGGCGCACATTGCTGGCTGGCAGAATAACGCCTTGTTTACCTGTCAGCTCGCGTGACTGGCAAATGTTGAAGAAGCCTTCGATTTTTTCATTCAGGCCGCCAACAGGCTGCACATTACCAAATTGGTCCACGGAACCGGTCACCGCAATATGCTGGCTCAGTGGCTGGTTGGCCAATGCGCTAATCAGCGCGCAGAGTTCGGCCAGTGAGGCGCTATCGCCATCCACTTCGGAATAGGACTGTTCAAACACTAACGAGGCTGAGAAGGGCAGCTGTTGCTCGAGTTCAAGTTCAGCTATCAGATAAGCTTGCATAATCATCATGCCTTTCGCATGAATATTACCGCCCAGCTCGGCTTTACGCTCAACGTCAGTGAATTCACCATCACCTGGATGAACAACACAGGTGATACGTGACGGCTCGCCCCACGGACGCGGATGACCAGGAAACTCCACTACCGACAGACCGTTAATCTGTCCCACCACTTCACCTTCAGTTTCAATCATAATCTGATTGAGCAGAATTTCGTCACGCATGCGGTCAGCCAGGTAGCTTTCACGCCATTCGCGCGCTTCCAGTGCTTCTTTTAATGCTTCAGCATTGATGACGTCACCGTGCAGCGCGGTTTCCTGCAGCTGACGGCGTAACCAGCGCGGGCAGAGCGGCAGGGTTTCTTGATCACCCGTGAAGCGAACCGCCTCATTGATCAAGAGCGGCCAGAAGTCGGCTGCAGGCTGGTCCAGACCGGCTTGTTCAGCTTGCGTGAGCGTCCACTGGCACCAGAAGGTCATGTCCTCTTCATCGGTGATCTGCAGGTTCTCTTCGAACTCGCTGTACAGTGCCATTTCATGCACTTCTGCATCCAATTCCTGGAAGCTGGCTAACGCATCACGATCGCCACAAAGTACCAGGCGCAGTTGCAGCGGCAGGGAAGGGATGGCCACTGGCAACGGTTGGCGTTCGTCCTGCGAATACCAGTCAAAGCGGCCTTGCTCGATGCACTTACGCAGACGCAGCCATAGCAGTGGTTGAGCCAGTAGCGTATTCACGGAGAGGATTAAAGTGCCGCCATTGGCTTGATGAATCAATCCTGGCTCGGGCTGGATACGATCTTTGTACTGACGCACACAACCAAACAGCTGTTCTGCTTCAATCCAGTCGGCAAAGTGAACACCGCCCTGACTGGTGAAGGGCCGGTTAGCATCGCTGGGCGGCATCAGGCTGACCGTGTCGCCCATGACATGATAGTCACCGCCATACAGCGCGATCTCTTCAGGCTGGAAGCGCTGCGCAGCTTCGGCGATGCACGCGAGATAATCGCTGTTTTCCTGGCTGCGTAATAGCAACAGAGGAAAACCTAAGGTTTGATGATGCAAATGCGCCAGCGCATTCAGCAGACGCGGCTGAACCGCGGCAAGACTATCGCTATCTTCCAGTGAGACGTTTGAGAAAATGGATTGGTAGCGGATGCTATCCGGCTGCAGGGCTTGCCACGTAATTTGAGTGCTGGTCAAAATATTCGCATTAGTCAGATTTAGGAAAAGCGCGATTATACAGGAATCAACCTTGTTAAGCACTGCGGAGTTCCAGCCCGAAATGTGATGACCACTACATGTTTTTCCTTGCTGCATCCGGGAAAAAAGCTGTTATTCTTAGTTTGTTACGTGATCACGATGAGATTCCGATGAAATACCAGCAACTCGAAAATCTTGAAAGTGGATGGAAGTGGAAATACCTGGTGAAAAAGCATCGGGAGGGTGAATTGATCACCCGTCATCTTGAGCTTAGCGCCGCGCAGGCTGCGGTGGATGCCTTACTGGCGATGGAAAATAGTCCAGTAGAGGTTGCGGAATGGATAGCTCAGCACATTCACCCAGATCTCGAGAACCGTCTGAAGCAGACTATTCGTGCGCGCCGTAAGCGGCACTTTAATGCGGAACATCAGCATACGCGTAAGAAGTCGATCGATCTTGAATATCTGGTGTGGCAGCGTTTGGCAGGATTGGCGCAGCGTCGCAGCAATACGCTATCAGAAACCATTGTGCAGTTGATTGAAGATGCCGAGCGTAAAGAGAAGTATGCCAGCCAGATGTCAACGCTTAAGCAGGATCTGCAGGCGATTCTGGGTAAAGGCGGATCAGAGAACGAATAGCGCTGATGTGTGCAGGATGATGGTGTTGTGAGTCAGTTGAAAAGAGATAAAAAAAACCCCGCCAGAGCGGGGTTTTTTATTGCGTGATAACTTAAGCCTGTGGCTGAGTTACAACGTCTTTGATACCTTTCACGTCGATTTCAACGCGACGGTCTGGCGCCAGGCAGTCGATCAGGGCATTACGGCCTTTCACGCTGTCACAGGTGTTGCCAGTTACTGGGTTAGATTTGCCCATACCGCGTGCAGAGATCTTGTTAGAAGGGATACCTTTAGAAACCAGGTAATCAACTACAGACTGAGCGCGTTTCTCAGACAGTTTCTGGTTGTACTGCTCTGAACCGATACGGTCAGTGAAGCCCAGTACTACAACAGAACCGTCTTTAGGATCCATTGAGCTCAGCTGGCTGTACAGCTGATCCAGAGCCTGCTGGCCTTCTGGTTTCAGAGTCGCTTTGTTGAAGTTGAACAGTACGTCAGACTTCAGAGTGAAACGCTTGGTTTCAACAACTGGCGCTGGAGCAGGTGCTGGAGCAACAACTGGTGCTGCTTCTTCATCCTGACCGAAACGGTAAGAAACGCCGACGCTCAGCATGCTGTTGTCTGGACGCGCACCAACGGTACCTGCGTCACCGATGTTGTTAACCCACTGGTAGTCCAGGCGAGTCGCCCAGTTTTTGGTCAGTGCATATTCAACACCAACAGCAGCCAGCGGAGAAACGCCGGTGTCGTGGTTGCTGATGCGACCAACAGTTGGGTTGGTCTGAGTAGAGTCTGCACGCCATACCATGCCGCCCAGACGGGTGTACACGTCGAAGTCGTCAGTGATTGGGTAGCTCAGTTTAGCAGCCAGCTGAACGCCTTGTGCTTTGAATGCGCCGTTGGTCACGCTGCCTTTGTTAGGCATGCGGCCCAGCCAGTCATAGCCCAGCTCGAAGCCCAAGTACGGGTTAGCCTGGTAGCCCATGAATGCACCAGCACCCAGCTGAGATTCGTGAGTTGGACCGTTGTTGTTCTCGTAGTCGTTACCGTAGTAACCAGTATCGTGATACTGAGACCAGCCCAGTTTAGCACCGGTGTACCAGGTGTTATCTTTAGGAGCGGCCTGCGCTACGGTAGCGAAGCCAGCCAGTGCCACTGCAATTGCGATAGCTGTCTTTTTCATTTTTGCGCCTCGTTATCATCCAAATAGGCAATGAGCAAAAAGGTTGCTCTTTGTGTTAATCCTTCGCCGGGTCTAAACGCTCGCTTTTGACTCTACCGAAAAAACGGAGGTTATTGAGCACCCTGGCGAGATAAAGTCTACAACGAGATTGGAAAGTTACAAGTATGATGTGAGGCCAGCCAGCAAAAAAACAGGGATTTATACACACATTTTAACAAATCACATGGCAAAATCTTCGCCAGCGAATTGAGAAAATGCGGCTAAACCATTGTCAAAGCTGGCGGGAAAAGAATCAGTGGCTTAGCAGCATCCTTAAGAAAAAAAAGCGTGAGAAAATTCCTGGTTTTACTTAATGAAACAAATCCGACGGAATTTTTGGCGTATTTGGTTGTCTGGACAAGACGCGATCGTGACCTTGCGGACGCATAATCAAACCCAGTGCTTCACCTTCTGCCGCTGCCATTTCGAGTTCAAACCGTTCTTCATCATTCAATTCGTACGGAATCCAGGCCAAAACCACACTATAATTTCCCGTGCGCAGAGCCTTCACCATACTTTCCACTGTCGTGAGTCGTTCAGATTCGGTGATATGCATACTTTTCTCAAGCGGTAATCCTGACTGCTGCATCCAGCTGCGATTCAGCTTATGCGCGGGTGTTAACCACAGCTGCCAGCGGGACTGTTCGCTGAGTTGCTTTAACACCGGCAACAGCAGTAACTGCATCATGCCAGGTTGTTCGCTGTAACGTAGTTCAGTAATTCCACCCAGAGAAGGCTGCGTCAGGCTTGAAGAAGCAAAACGTTGAGAACGATCAGCAAGGCCAGAGAATTGAGTACGCATATTTTATATCACTCAGTAATGAACTGTATGGATGTACAGTAATGTCTTCCTGGATAAAGATCAACCTCAATTTCTGAAAACACCTCGCAAATTGTGCACAACGCACACAGCAAATGCTTTTATTCATTGAACAGCTAATGGGTTTTTTCTATCTTCTAACCAGATGAAAACCCAGGATTTTAAGGAATTTTCTCGAATGAGAATTCACGGAAAGGAGCTGTAATGAAAACCAACAATCCACTCGTTAAACAATCCAAAACACAGCTGGCGCCGCTGGGAAAGATCGAATCCCGAACGCAATTTGGTGGCTATGCGCTGACAGTAGAAAAGGTCATTTTTGCGTATATCAATGAAGACGCGCTTTACCTGCGTGCCAGTGAGGCATTGCAGACTTACCACACCCAACGTGCTCTTGAACCGCTGGTCTATCGCAAACGCGGCATACCGGTGCAGCTAAATTACTTCAAAGTGGATGCAAAGCTTTGGCAGGATCCTGAGCAACTATTGCGGTTGTCGGCCAGTTCGCTGCACGCAGCACAGCATGAGTTGGCAAACCGGACAGTGACCTTACGGCTGAAGGACCTGCCTAACCTTAGCCTGCGCATGGAGATGATGCTGCATAAAGTTGGCATCAGTTCAGTGAAAGTGCTGCATGAAATGGGATCGCGCCAGAGCTGGCTCAAACTGCGTGCCGTTAACAAACATATCGGGCTGAAAACGTTAATGGCATTGGAAGGGGCGATTTCCGGACATCACCAGGCAGCATTGCCTGCAGCGATCAGAGATGAGCTCTACGCGTGGTATGTCAAAACGCTCCACCCAAAAACGCGGTGGAGCAACGTTAACTTAATGACTGGATAATGTGCGGCGCAGGCGGGCAATTTCTGGCAGCAGGGCAATCAGTAAACCCAACTGCTGCATCACCAGCGGCGCCTGCGCGTCCGAACTGTTTTTGATATCACTTAATTGCTGCATCACCTGCTGCTGCATGGCTAATGCCTGCTTGTCGTCAACGCGTTCAATCTGCAGCACATCTTCAACAAAACACACTGCATCGTCTAAAATTTTGAGCAATGCGGGATCAGAAAGCCGTTCGCGATGTGCGCCCAGCGCTGAGATGTAGCTCAGGAAAGAGTGATTCAGGCACAGTAACCGGAACGCGTTTTCACGCTGCGGCTGCTGAAGTTTAACTTCGCTACTCATGTTCGAGACCACCGATGCTAATTCCGCATCGGCATTGTGAGCATCACGGCGCGCCACACGATAAGCCAGACGATTATCTTTGCCCTGATGATATTGCTCCAGGATGGCATCGAGATAACGACAATTGGCATTCAGCGTGCGGTCCGCCACGGCGCTAATTTTACGAAAACGCCAATCGGGCCAGACAAATGCCACTGCCAGCCAGGCCAGTCCGCAACCTAACAGTGTGTCAACAATGCGTGGCAACGCCACCTCAAAGCCTTCGCCCAGCAGGTTAAAGCAGAGCAGTACCAGCAAGGTGATGAACAGTGTGGCTTGCGCATACTGAATCTGACGAAAGGCAAAAAACAGTACGCCACTTAGCACGATGAGAATCAGTTGCCCTTCAATAGAGGGCACTAACCACAGTACCGGTAAGCCAATAGCGATACCCGCTAGTGTTCCACCAATACGTAAGGCGAGCCGGCGGCGTGTGGCATTGTAGTTAGGCTGGCAGACAAACAGACTGGTGAGCAAAATCCAGTAGCCGCGATGAAGACCGGTAATCTGAATAAAAGCGTAGCCAACGCAAAGCACGAGGGACATGCGTACAGCATGGCGGAATAATGCTGAACCTGGACTCAGATGACGGCTTAGCCGTAACCGGATATCCGCCCATCCGCTCAGCCCCTCACGCGAAAGATGGTTATCTGCTGAGGCAGGTGGTTCGGCCAGCGCTTGTTCAGATTCAATCGAGGCCAGTTGCGCATCAATCGCACGCAAATTACGCAGCAGCCAAAATAGCGCGCGGATGTGAGGATCCTGCGGATCATTCTGTTGCAATCGTTCCAAAGCTGTTTCAAGCCGGGAGAAGGTGCGCTCAAAACTGCTGTCGTGATGCCATGGCTGGCGTAGCAGGATGCTCTCAGCCAGCTTGCGACAGGCTTGAGCTTGCATATTCAACAGGCGCTGAAAGCGGAACAGCACTTCGTTATAGCGCCAGTCATCGCGCAGCAGGTGATATTGCAGATGGGATGAGCTGGCGCGTTCGTGAATATCCTGCGCGACGAAATAGTAGTGCAAACTGCGACGTGTGCTGCGCGATCCGCGGTCGCCGCGCAAGCGACTCTGAATGGTGGTTTTCGTCTGATTGAGTTGCGCCACCAACTGGCTGTTCACCATCGCCGTGGCAATGGTACTGGCATCATCCTGTTCACCTGCATCTGGATCGAACAAATTAGCCTTGGCCTCCAGATAACTCGCTAACTGAGAAAAGCTGGCCGCCAGTTGCTCCTGCACCGGCCGTACCGGGAAAATCAAATGACCGATAAATGTCAGCAGATTGTACCATAGCGCACCAATCAATAGCAGGGCGGGCTGCATCCACCATTGAGGGAATAAGCCAATACCCAACATGGTATAAACCGCAATGAGCAGCGCACCAAATGCGATAGTGGCATAGCGCTGCCCCAGAGCGCCAAGCAAAATGAAGCCCCAGCTCGAGAGCGCCAACCCGATGGCAAAGGCCCACGGATAGGGAAACAGCAACTCAACCGATACCGAAGCGATGCAGAAACAGACCAGCGTAATCATCAGATTGCGCAGGCGGCCAGTCCATCGATCATCCAGATCGGCCAGCGCAGCCGCCACCACGCCGAGCGTCAAAGGAATGGTCCACTCTATTTGCTGCAGCCACCAGGGAACGGCAGCGCACCCTGCCAGCGCGAAGAAGATGCGCAATAAATAACGCAGGCTGCTATTGAACAAATAGCGTCGCCATCCCGGCATCGCGTTCAGAAGCATCAATCGTCCGCCTTAGTATCGACGACGCGCATTCGCTTCACGCGCGGCCTGAGCCTCTTCCACCGAGACCACACGGCGGCCTACGGGCCAGAGCGCGATAGCGGCAATTTTGAAGTTAGCGATACCGACGGGGATACCGATGATGGTCAGGCATTGGATGATGCCAGCTGAAATATGCATCAGACACAGCCACCAGCCGAAAAACACCAGCCAGAAAATGTTGAGGAAGGTTCCGCCCGCATTCAGCACATGGCTTTTACTGTCAGGGCGCAGCACATCGACATGCACCGCTTCATTACCAAAGGGCAGAAGTGAAAGTTTAGTTATTTCCCAGCAGGATCGCGTTAAAGGCAGGGTAAAGATAAGCACAATGCTGACAAGCGTGGCAAACAGCCAGCTTAGCGTGGTGAACACGCCACCCAAAACGAAGTTAAGAATATTCAATACGGTGCGCATAACACGATTTTCCTTTTGCAATCCGCAATATGTGTCGCCCAGTTTAACGTGTTTTAAGGCTGGAGCGCCAAGGGTCTGACAGGTAAACTGCGCGATAATTGAATTCCACAAGACGGTGCGGACATGGAACTGAAAGCAACATCAATGGGCAAACGTCTGGCTCAGCATCCCTATAATCGGGTGCGTCTGCTGGCCGCTGGCGTGGAAGTCAGTGGCGATCGTCACGAATATCTTATCCCGTTCAATCAGTTAATCAGCATTGCCTGTAAACGCGGCATGGTTTGGGGAGAGCTGGAATTTCACTTGCCAGAAGATAAGGTTGTACGCCTGCATGGCACGGAATGGCAGGAGACGCAGCGTTTCTTCCACTACTTGCAGCATGCCTGGCAGCAGTGGAGCCAGGAGATGAGCGAAGTCAGTGCACAAGTCTTGATGGCTCTGGAACAGGAGATCATCACCTTCACGCAACAGGATCGCTGGTTAAAGCGCAGCGAACTGGCTACGGTAAAAGAGAGCATTCAACGCCAATTTTCCGCCTTACCGTTGCCACTCTCACGCATGAATGAGTTCGATAATTGCCGTGCGCGCTGGCAGTTTTGCCAGCAGTGGTTAGAGCAAGGTGAAACCGCCATTCGCCAGCGCAATCGTGAATGGACGTCGAAGGTCATCAAGGACTACCACGAATTTTTCTCCACTGTCGAAACCACACCGCTCAACGCTTCCCAGTGCGAAGCGGTGGTCAACGGTGAAGACGCCTTGCTGGTGCTGGCCGGTGCGGGAAGTGGTAAAACCTCGGTGCTGGTGGCACGCGCCGGCTGGTTGTTGAAACGCAAGCTGGCACAGCCGGAGCAGATTCTGTTGCTGGCGTTTGGTCGCCAGGCGGCCGAAGAGATGAACGAGCGTATTCAGCAGCGCTTAGGTGAGAGTGCGATTCAGGCGCGAACGTTTCACGCGCTGGCATTGCACATCATCCGCGAAGGCAGCAATAAGCAGCCGGTGATCAGCAAGCTTGAAAGTGACAGCAAGGCGCGGCGGCAACTGCTGATCGACACCTGGCGCGAACAGTGTAATAGCAAAAAAGCGCAGGCGAGCGGTTGGCGCCAATGGTTACAGGAGGAACTGGCGTGGGAGGTCGCTGAAGGCCCATTCTGGCAGGATGACAAGTTGGCGCAACGGCTGGCCTCACGCATGGAGCGCTGGCTGGGGCTGATGCGTATGCACGGCGGTGCGCAGGCCGCCATGATTGCCGATGTGCCAGAAGAGTATCGCGATAATTTCAGTAAACGCGTGAAACTGATGGCCCCGCTATTAAAAGCCTGGAAGGGTGCGTTGAAAGAAGAGGGGGCAGTCGATTTCTCCGGGCTGATCCATCAGGCGATTGCCATTCTCGAAAAAGGGCGCTTTATCAGTCCGTGGAAGCATATTCTCGTGGATGAGTTTCAGGATATCTCGCCACAGCGCGCCGCTTTATTGACTGCGTTACGTCAGCAGAATAAGCGCACCAGTTTGTTCGCGGTGGGCGATGACTGGCAAGCAATATATCGTTTCAGCGGTGCCGAGATGAGTCTGACCACGGCTTTCCACCACTACTTTGGAGATGGCGATCGCTGTGTGCTGGACACCACCTATCGTTTCAATGATCGCATCGGTGAGATTGCCAACCGCTTTGTGCAGCAGAATCCCCATCAGCTGCGCAAGCCGCTCAACAGTCTGAGCAAGGGGAATAAGAAGTCAGTCACGCTGCTGCCGCAGGAGCAACTGGAACCGCTGCTGGATAAATTAAGTGGCTATGCGAAACCGGAAGAGCGCGTGCTGATGCTGGCGCGCTATCACCATTTGCGTCCGGGCATCCTCGATAAAGCCAAAACACGCTGGCCGAAATTGCAGATCGATTTCATGACCATCCATGCCAGCAAAGGGCAGCAGGCAGATTTTGTTATTATGCTGGGGCTGCATGAGGGGCGCGATGGCTTCCCCGCCGAGGCACGTGAATCGATTATGGAAGCGGGATTATTACCCCAGCCGGAAGATTTCCCGGATGCTGAAGAGCGGCGGTTGGCCTATGTGGCCATTACCCGTGCACGTCAGCAGGTGTGGATGTTGTTTGATAAAGATCGGCCTTCCGTTTTTGTCGAACACTTCCGCGAATTGGGCGTGCCGCAAAGTCGGAAGGCCTGAACATTACGCTTTCAGGCGGTCGGCAAGATAGCGCTGATAATCGGGGATTTGGATCTCAAACTGCTGGGCGAACATCGGTGCCTGAATAATGAAATCTGCGGTGGCGCGATTGGTCGCCACCGGGATATTCCACACGGTGGCCAGACGTAGCAGGGCTTTGACATCGGGATCGTGCGGCACCGCATTTAACGGATCCCAAAAGAAGAACAACACATCGATTTTCCCTTCAGAGATTAAAGCCCCCACTTGCTGATCGCCGCCCATCGGGCCGCTTAGCATGGCGTTGACGTCTAAACCGGTGTGGCGATTAATCAGATTACCGGTGGTGCCGGTGGCATAGAGCACATGCGGTTGCAGCGCGCTCTGGTTGGCTTTGACCCACTCCAGTAGCGTTGCTTTGCAGTGATCGTGGGCAACGAGGGCAATGTGTTTCTGAACGTTAAGGGTACGAACGGTCTGCTCCATAGGGCTTCCTGTTTCTTCTCATGCATTAATTTTAAGGCATGAGTTTACCCCTGACATTTCAACACTATCAACTTGCGCGTAAGGTTTTCATCCAACTGATAAATCTCAGGCGTGTAGCAGCATCAAAACGCTGAAACCACTGTTGCAGATAAGGTAACTCACCCACATCCTGCCAGGCAAAATCGAGACTCATCTGGGCATCCGACGCACTCACCGATTGCAGCGCAAAGCGAGGAACCGATGCCGCCTGGGCAGTACGGTTATAATTCAACATGGCCTTTTCCAGATCGCTATCACTACCCTGTGGTAAGCGATCGCGCACGCTGGTGATTTCATTGCCTCGTTCATCAACTAACTGGAAATTGAGCGCCTTATCGAACGTGCTGCGTTCCCGGCGGTTGGCCAGAGCGGGTAAACGAATCGCGACTGAGGTGGCGCTGGCATTGAACGTGACGATCATCGGCACCGACTGAAAATGCGTGGCATCCGCACAAGGTTTTTCAACGCGAAACAGGAATTGATGCTGCCCACGCTCCAGCTCCAGGCTGTCCGCGCCTTTCAGCAACGAGCCTGAGATTTTGCGACCATCGAGCACCAGCAAATCGATTTCAGGATCGAGTTTCAGGGTGATGGCATGGCAGGATGCCGATACGAGTAACACGAGTAAACTCGTAACAGCCAAAGACAGCTTCATTTCAACTCCCGGAGGATGGGGATTAAGGGTGATGTGTAGCAAATTATTACATTATGGCAGTAAATTTACATTTACACATATTTATTCGTGCTGAGGCGCAAAGTTTTTATCCGAGGGGCTTGCACTGTGTCACGCAATGGCAACTACACTCAGGCGAACGAACAAGGAGAAAAAAATGAATGATCAAACGATTCGTGATGTGTTGAGCCGAACCAAACGCATTGCATTGGTCGGGGCGAGCGATCGCGCCGATCGCCCAAGCTATGGTGTGATGAAGTTTTTGCTTGATCAGGGTTATGAGGTTATTCCGGTGAGTCCAAAACTGGCTGGACAGCAATTGCTGGGGCAGACCGCTTACGCCACGCTGGCAGAAATTCCGGGTAAAGTGGATATGGTAGATGTGTTTCGCAATGCTGAGGCCGCGTGGGGTGTGGCACAGGAAGCGATTGCCATTGGTGCCGATACGCTGTGGCTGCAATTGGGCGTGATCAATGAGCAGGCGGCTGTGTTAGCACGAGATGCCGGCATGACGGTGGTGATGGATCGTTGCCCTAAAATTGAAATTCCGCGCCTGGGCATAGCGCCTCTGGCACAGTAAAACAGCAACGGCGACCAAGGTCGCCGTTAGCATTAATGGCGCAGGCTGGGTGCCTGCAACTGCTGCCGGATAGAAGCGGCGAGTTCATCCATCGAAGGTTGCTCAGGATGCTCATACGACGTTTCACCTGCTAATTGAATTTCGGCGACATAGGTGTGTACCTGTTCGCCTTCTTCATCTTCCATCACCACGTGATACCAGGGTGCGGCACGCAGGGTTTCACTGGCGGCCACATCATCCTGTTCGGGTTCATCGAGTGAAAACTCCGGGTCGACATCCACGATAACGCCGAGCACCCCGGAGAGACGGTGAC
This sequence comes from Pantoea sp. C8B4, assembly GCF_051336905.1. Taxonomy (NCBI): domain Bacteria; kingdom Pseudomonadati; phylum Pseudomonadota; class Gammaproteobacteria; order Enterobacterales; family Erwiniaceae; genus Pantoea; species Pantoea sp. C8B4. The sequence goes on along the minus strand of NZ_JBGMNK010000008.1, from coordinate 37,307 downwards.
GGACCTGCTGTCCAATTCCAAATTTACTGGTAATCATTGTGCCTCCCAAAACTGTGCCCTGTCTCTAATATGGAGGCAGGGTGCAGATTTTCAAGTCACAGCACGCGGCAGGCAAATCCTTTCAGATAAAGCCCTTCAGGGTAGCTCGCGATCACGGGATGATCGGCTGCCTGACGGAACTGCTCAACAAATTGTACATCACGACCCGCATCGACTGCGGCATCGGCGATAATTTTCTGGAACAGATCGGTGGCCATCAGTCCTGAGCATGAGAATGTCAGCAGAATGCCGTTAGGATTGAGCAACTGCATCGCCAGCATATTGATATCTTTATATCCGCGGCAGGCGCCCATCAGCTGGTTCTTGTTCTCAACAAACTTCGGCGGATCCATCACAATGACGTCAAACTTTTCGCCGCTGTCACGATAGCGACGCAGCAGTTTGAACACATCATCACGAACGAACTGTGCACGCGATAGATCGAGGCCATTCAGCTCCACGTTCTGTTTCGCTACATCCAGCGCATCCTGTGACGTATCCACGCTGATCACTTCACGGCAGCCGCCCATCAAAGCTGACACGGCAAACCCACCGGTGTAGGAGAAACAGTTCAGCACACGAGCGTTCTCAGCGTAGCGACGCGTGGCAAAACGGCTGTCACGTTGATCAAGGTAGTAACCGGTTTTATGGCCACCCTGAATATCGACCAGCAATTTCATACCGTGTTCGGTAATCGGCAATAGCGGCGGAGGCAGCTCGCCGGTCACCGGACCTTGCGTCAGTTCCAGTCCCTCTTTTTTGCGCACGGCAACATCAGAACGATCGTAAATAGCGCAAGTTGGGAAGCATTGCTGCAAAGCAGAGAGAATCGCCGGACGTTGATATTCAGCCCCGGCAGAGAGCAGTTGCAGCACCATAAAGTTGCCGAAACGGTCAATGGTCACGCCAGGCATGCCGTCCGATTCACCGGCAATCAGGCGATAGCTATCAAGGCCATCGCGCTGCGCAAGCCATTCGCGCCACTGCTGCGCTTTTTCGAAAGCACGCACAAAAAAGGCGATATCGATTGACTCATCCTGCTGCCAGCTCCAGACGCGCGCGCGAATTTGTGACTGCGGGGAATAAGCGGCACGGGCCAGCCATTTACCATTGCTGTCGCAGACATCAATGGTTTCACCAGACTGGGCTTTGCCTTCCATACGGGCAACGGCACCTGAGAACACCCACGGATGGCGGCGGAGCAGGGATTTTTCACGTCCCTTAGCGAGAATCAATCGAACAGTCATGTTTGCTATGCTTACCTGAAAAAATGAGGCGCCATTTTCCGGTGGATGGCGGCAAATTGCAACGCACAATGGGGAGATCGCCATGGCGAACACTTGCTATAAAATTTGGGTGCACGGTATTGTGCAAGGCGTGGGCTTTCGATATTACACGCAGTCACAGGCCAATAAATTAGGCGTTACTGGCTATGCGCATAATCTGCGTGACGGCAGTGTTGAAGTACTGGCCGCTGGCGATGAACAAAAGGTGGATGCGTTAATCGCCTGGTTAAAAGCAGGTGGGCCGACCAGCGCTCGGGTTGATAAAGTGCTGGTGGAACCTCATCAACCCACGCCGATGCCCACGCGATTTACGACTGGCTAATTACAAACACTTGGCAGGTTTTGGCAAACCGGCAATTTTAGTGGCTTGTTTTGCCGGACCTTCCGGGAACAGTCGGAACAGGTAACGGCTATTGCCTTTTTCCTCGCCATATTTCTGCGCCATGGCTTTCACCAGCATGCGCACCGCAGGGGAAGTATTGAACTCCTGATAGAAGGCGCGCACAAAGTGCACCACTTCCCAGTGAGCCTCACTCATCACAATGGCTTCATTCTCCGCAATCACCGCAGCGAGTGCTTCGCTCCAGTCCGCACTATTTTTTAAGTAGCCTTCCGCATCGGTGGCGATCTCTTTACCGGCAAAAATCACAGTTATTCCTCACAGCATTAAGGCGCGTATTGTAAGTTCGCCTGCGGTAAAAAAGCAAAAACCCCGCCGAAGCGGGGTTAGTCGTGTTAACTGCAATGACTTAATCTTTGCTGGCGAAACCTAACAGGCTCAGCAGACTGACAAAGATATTGTACAGCGAGACATACAAGCTCACGGTGGCGCGGATGTAGTTGGTTTCGCCACCATGAATGATGTTACTGGTTTCCCACAGAATCGCACCCGCAGAGAACAGGATAAACAGCGCACTGATCGCCAGATGCAGCGCTGGTAGTTGCAGGAAGATATTCGCCACAACCGCAACCAGCAGCACCACGAAGCCAGCCATCATCATGCCGCCGAGGAAGGACATGTCACGACGTGTGGTCAGGACGTAGGCCGAGCAGCAGAAGAACACCAGCGCCGTGCCGCCCAGCGCCATGGCAATCACATCGCCCATGCCCGCAGCGAGGAAAGAGCTCAGAATGGGACCGAGGCAGTAGCCGAGGAAGCCGGTAAAGGCGAAGGCCGCCAGAATCCCTGCCGGGCTATTTGCCAGACGATAGGTCAGGAACATCAGACCGTAAAAACCGACCAGCATCAAAATTAAGCCCGGAGAGGGCAGAGCAAACACGGTGCTGAGCGTGGCGGTGACCGCGGAAAACGCCAGCGTCAGGCCCAGTAAGAAGTAGGTATTGCGCAGCACTTTGTGGGTGCTGATCAGCGATTGCTGCTGTGACGAGCTAATAATTCTATCCATCATGCGCTCCATTATAGAGAGAGAACACCAAATATGGCCTGAGAATACGCAACGGCTCCCAGACAGCAAAGTCGTTTTACCCATCTTTACGCGATAAATTGCTGTTTCACTGAGCAGAATGGTGATTTTGACAGCGAAAAAATGGATTTTGGCTGTTTTTCAGGCGAACGATTCAATCGACGCTTTACATCGTTCGGGGGGATGTTTATAGTGCGCCTCATTGCGGAGGGGTGGCCGAGTGGCTTAAGGCAACGGTCTTGAAAACCGTCGATGGGAAACCATCCGAGAGTTCGAATCTCTCCTCCTCCGCCATCACTCTTGCAGAGTGAAGTGACAAAAAGATTTCCGGAGGGATGGCCGAGTGGCTTAAGGCAACGGTCTTGAAAACCGTCGATGGGAAACCATCCCAGAGTTCGAATCTCTGTTCCTCCGCCATATTAAAGAAGCCCGCAGAAATGCGGGCTTTTTGCTTTTCTGCGTTCCTGAATTCCGAAAAACATCCCGTTGCTTTTCAATCTGCTGCCGTAACCCGACGGCACGCGCGTTTACTGCTATATTCCATTCACGGTTTTTGTAAACATCTGGCGATTTTCCGAGGCAAGCTGGGTTACACTGTGCGGTAATTCGCTCAATGGCGAGCTAATCGTTTGAATGCCAGAGTGTTTCACTGATGAATTATGGAATAGGCACAATGATCAAGAAACTGAGTCTTTGCGCGTTGTCAGTTATCGCTGCGCTCCCGATCGGTATGTCTGCTTACGCGGCAGATGGAGATATGCAGTTACAGCAAGTGCTGATGCTGAGCCGTCACAATCTGCGCGCACCGTTAGCCAACAACGGCAGCGTGCTGGAACAATCCACTAAGAAGAATTGGCCGCAGTGGGATGTGCCCGGCGGCGAGTTAACCACCAAAGGCGGCGTGCTGGAAGTCTACATGGGTAATTATACCCGTCAGTGGCTGGCACAGCAGGGCCTGGTGGAAAGCGGCACCTGTCCGGACAGCAGCAACATCTTCGTCTATGCCAATAGCCTGCAACGTACGGTAGCGACCGCGCAGTACTTCATTACCGGTGCTTTCCCGGGCTGTGATATTTCCGTGACGCATCAGGATGCGATGGGAACCATGGATCCTATCTTTAATCCGGTCATCACCGACGGTAGCGACGCATTCAATAAGAAAGCGCTGGCGGCGATGACGGCTGCGAATGAGAAGCTGGCGCTGAAACCGGCTTTCCAGCAGTTAGAAAAGATTGTTGATTATAAATCTGCACCGGCCTGTAACGGCAAAAAACAGTGTGATCTGAGCAGCGGCGATAACACCTTCAGCGCGGAAAATGGCAAAGAGCCTAACGTGAACGGGCCGCTGAAAATCGGTAATTCCCTGGTCGATGCCTTCACGCTGCAATATTACGAAGGTTTCCCCGCCGATCAGGTGGCCTGGGGACAGATCAAAACCCCTGAGCAGTGGAAATCTCTGGCAGCGATCAAAAATGGTTATCAGGATGCGCTGTTTACTTCTCCCGATGTTGCACGTGAAGTGGCAGCACCGCTGGTGGATTACATCCGCAGCCAGTTAGTGGATCAAGACAAAGCGAACGCACCGAAAGTCACGGTGATGGTGGGGCACGATTCGAATATTGCTTCACTGCTCAGCGCATTGCAGGTTAAGCCATACGAGCTGCCGGGCAACGATGAGAAAACGCCTATCGGTGGCCAGGTGGTGTTTGAGCGTTGGCACGATGCTAAAAACAACAAAGACCTGCTGAAAGTGGAATACGTTTATCAGACCGCAGAACAACTGCGTAATGCCGATGTGCTGAGCCTGAAAAACCCGCCGAAGCGCGTCACGCTGCAACTGGCAGGCTGTGATGCCGATGCCAACGGTTACTGCAGCTGGGATCAGTTTGCTACCGCGTTGAATACTGCTCTGCAGGGCACACCGCTGCAGCCGGCTGCTCCAGCAGCGCAGCCAGCGGCACAACCTGCGCCTGCTGCCAATGACGACGCTAAGGCCAAAGCAGATCAAGCCGCGGCTGATAAAGCGGCCGCCGACAAAGCCGCAGCAGATAAAGCAGCGGCGCAGAAAGCGGCTGATGCTAAAGCAGCTGAAGAGAAAGTGAAGGCGGATAAAGCGGCTGCGCAAAAAGCAGCAGAGGATAAAGCGAAAGCCGAGAAAGCCACCGCGCAGAAAGCGGCGGAGGACAAAGCGAAAGCTGATGCGGCTGCAGCGCAGAAAGCGCAGTCAGATGCGACGCCAGCCAAGCCGGAAGGCGAAGCGGCAAAACCGGCACCTGCCAGCAACTAACGTTGCTACCATGAAAAAACCCCGTCGCGACGGGGTTTTTTATTTGCGTTAACCAGCCACGACCACCAGTTTTTGGTTCGCAAACTCCTTCAGGCCTAGATCGGACAACTCGCGTCCATAGCCTGAGCGTTTCACGCCACCAAACGGCAATTCTGCGGCGGTATCGCTTTGGGAATTAATAAACACCATACCTGTCTCGATCTGCGATGCCATGTTGCGCCCACGCAGAATATCGCGCGTCCAGACTGAACCGCCTAAGCCATAGTGCGAATCATTGGCCAGCGCGACGGCGGTGCGATCGTCAGCCACCACATAAACCTGTGCGACGGGTCCAAAGAACTCCTGGTAATAGGCAGGGTTTTGCGGCGTAAGGCCGGTGAGTATGGTCGGCTGATAATAACAACCCACGCCTTCAATCACTTTGCCGCCCAGTTCAACATGCGCACCCTGCTTAATCGCATCTTCAACCTGCTTCACTAAACGGTCGCGTGCCTCTTTCGATGAAAGCGGACCCAGCGTGGTGCTCTCATCCAGTGGATCCCCCGGTTTGGCCGATTGCAGGGCCGCACTAAACTTCGCCATAAACTCAGTCGCGATTTTTTCGTGCAGGATAAAGCGTTTAGCTGCCGTACACACCTGACCACAGTTGCTCAATCGCGCCTGCGCACCCTGGCGCACAGCTTCGTCGATATCGGCATCGTCCAGCACCACGAATACATCATTGCCGCCTAACTCCAGCGTGGATTTTTTCAGATGCTTACCAGCTTGTTCCGCCACGGCGCTGCCGGCACGTTCAGAGCCCGTTAGCGCGACACCTTGCACGCGCGGATCGGCAATCAGATCGGCGACCTGTTGATTCGAGATAAAAAGATTAGTCCACGCACCCTTTGGCGCACCCGCTTCTTCAACCAGTTTTTCGAAGACATCCGCACAGTGCGGCACAATGTTGGCATGTTTCGCCAGCACCGGATTTCCCAGTGCCAGATTCGGTGCCAGCACACGCATCAACTGGTAATAAGGGAAGTTCCAGGGCTCGACGGCCACCACCACCCCTATCGGGTGATACTCAAGCCAGGCATCGCCCACTGTACTGGGGTAGGGTTGTGCCTGTAACAAGTGAGCCGCATGTTCCGCATAATATCTGGCGATCTGTGCGCAAATTTTTACTTCACCTCGGCTCTGCCCGATTAACTTGCCCATTTCACGACTCGCAATCACCGCTAATTCATCAACGCGTTGATCAATCAAATCGGCCAGTCGGTGCAGCACTTGCAGGCGTGGCTGCATATCGCCTTTGCACCACGTAGAGTGGTAGAGTTCGTCAGCCGCGCTGAGTGCCTGCTGCATAAAGGTGTCATCGTGATTAGGCCAGGATTTCAGCAGCTGATTATTGGCCGGATTGATGCTTTGGTAGGCTGACATAAAGGGTTCCTTGGCAGTAAAAATGGCAAAGGCGGGACATGCCCGCCTGCGTTTTAAACGTTTTTACGCTCGACGGTTTTGTCGTCCCACGTCAGAACGTCCTGATCGGTCTTATCAAAAGCGCGGAGCAGCACATCGTCGCTTCCTTGCTGACGCCAGATTTCTTCCGCGAGTCGTTCGTCATATTTCGCCACCTCAAAAATGGCTTCAGCAATTTCAGGTGAGGTGTGGCGCAACGTGGCCCATTCGCCCACGTGGTGAGCTTTCGACTGTTCTGTGGCCATAAAGGTCTCCTGTTGTGGATTTATCCTTGCAGTTTTACCGCCAGTCCGGCGACGTATTGGCCCTGATAGCGGGCAATTCCCAGTTCCTCCGCAGACGGTTGGCGTGAGCCATCACCGCCAGCAATCGTGGTGGCGCCATATGGCGTGCCGCCCCGAACCTGAGAAATATCGAAAAGTTCTTTGGTGCCATAACCAATGGGCACGATGACCATGCCGTGATGGGCAAGAGTGGTCCATACCGAGGTAATCGTTTGTTCCTGACCGCCACCGGTGCCAGTCGAGGCGAACACACTGGCGAGTTTGCCGTACAGCGCGCCAGAGGCCCACAATCCACCAGTGCGATCCCAGAAATTACGCATCTGACCGGCCATGTTGCCAAAGCGGGTTGGCGTACCTACGATGATGGCGTCGTATTGGGTTAAATCTTCAGGTTTTGCTTCAGCCGCTGGCTGATTCACCTTGCCGCCCACCTGCGCAAATCTCTCCGCATCCATGCTTTCCGGTACACGAAGAATGGTGACTTCCGCACCGCTCACACTCTTTGCGCCTTCAGCCACGGCTTGCGCCATGGTTTCGATATGTCCATACATTGAGTAATAAAGCACAAGTATACGTACATTTCGCATCATTCTGTCTCTTTCAGTTTTGACCGTTTCACGAGTATAGTAGACGCAGAGAGGTAGCGAATTTTATGGCAATGATCGTGCAATACATGAGGTGGTCGAGCACTGAACAGTCCAGTGGTGACAGTCTACGTAGGCAGCGTGATATGGTGGCACAATACCTCGCCAGTCATCCTGACGACCACGCACAGCCACAATTTATCTATATCGACAAAGGTATGTCAGGTTTTAAAAAGAAGCCTGTCCAGGTGGCTGATGGTGAATGGATAGAGCAATCCTTAAACCGTTCCACAGGCGAACTCAAACGATTATTCGATGATATTCGTAATGGTAAAATTCCTCGTGGCAGCAAACTTTGTGTTGAGGCGTTTGACCGATTGAGTCGGGCAGAACCTTTCAGAGCTTTTGCCGATATTGGCGAGATAGTTGATGCAGGGATCACCATCGTTACATTACAGGATGGCGCAGAGTACGATTCAACATCACTCAGCCGCAACATGTCACACCTGATGATGGTGCTGATGAAATCCTTCGTGGCTTTCGAAGAATCATTAAAGAAATCGGAGCGTGGTCTTGCTGTGGCGGAAGGGAAGTATCAACTCCACCAATTGGACGGCAAACCGATGAAGTTCGTGACACCTGGCTGGCTCAGATTGGCTGACGGCGTGTTTATCGTTGATGAAGCGAAAGCTGAAATCGTCAGGATGATTTTTAACTACCGAATGCAGGGTGATAGTTTCTACCGCATCGCCATCCGACTGAATGAAGCACGGACACCAACCATCAACCACAGGATGATCCGTTCTGACCGTAGGAAGAAGATTCTCCAATTACAGGCTGAAGGCAAAGATGCGTATGCTGGAGATTGGTCAAGAGAGAGCGTGAAATACCTGCTTCAATCGGAGACGGTGATTGGAACTAAGCCAGAGACTCCATCCAGACCAGCAATCAAAGATTATTATCCTGCAATAATTGATATGCTGACCTTTCGCACTGTCCAGGACATGTCACAAGGTAAACCTCGGGGTAAATGTTCAACAACTGACAGCCCAATTTACCTTAACATCTTCCGCACTCTACTGACGTGTGGTGACTGTGGTCTGACAATGACACCATCAGCGATGCGTGCACCTCTTTACTATGGCGTTTACCGCTGTAATAGCTTTGTTGAGCGTAGACAGAGAGACCCTAATGCAAGTCCTTCACCTGTTCGTTCCCGTGGCGCAGGTAGACGCTCAGACGCAATTCAGGGTACAGAATGTCGCACAGCTTCCCGAAAGGCGTTTGATATCAATCTGTGCAGAGGTTTGTTCGCCTATCTTAAAACAATTTCTGGCAACACAACGGATCATGTCACGCTGAGCAGGCTCGAAACGTTGAAGGCAGAGAAAGAGAAGGTGATTACCAACCTGACTCAAACCATCGTATCGCTGGCTGCTGTTGGTGTACCGCCAGATGTGTTGAAACAGATGGGGAGAGTGAAGAAGGAACTCAATCAGATTGAAAAGGACATCAAATCCGAATATCTGAAAGCCGATGTGCTGAATTCTAACAACCTCGGTAATCTGGATCTCCTGAATTCGAAAGCTGACCGTGCGCAAGCGCAGTCAGTCATTTTGAAGCTTGTCAGGAAGATAACCATCTATGGATCCCGCCAAACCTGTGACATTCATCTATATAACGGCAGCGTAATCTGCAATTTCGAATATCTGAAAGAGTATGACGCAACATGGCAGTTCCAGATTGCCACCGATGATGAACGTATCGCTGAGTGGAATATGCTTGCTGGTGTGTCTGGTGGGATAACAGTGAATGCCGCCAAACCACAAGAAGTTGACAGTTTCCCTGATATGTCTGAATGGCCTGAAGTAGAATCAGACTATCCAAACAAGGATGATTAAAACGCTTTAAGGCGCATACAAAGTTACCCTGTAAGAATGGTGGTGAGTTGAAAGCGGGGAGCATACCCCCGCAATAATCATTTCTGCTGCTCTTTCTCGTGCATCTCTTTGACAGCTTCTACCCAGCGCTTATGACAACCATCACACATCCACATTTCCCTATCTGGTTGATAGTCGCCACACCTTGCCGTGGTAATACCCCCGATCACTTTTCCACAACCATTCTGTAAACGTAGTTCTGCTTTGCTGTAACTGCTCAGATGTCCCATTAGTTACCACCTTTCAATATTAGAGTTGCTGATTTATTTTGAGTGATAATGAAAAATACTGATAAAAATTGACGTTTTCTTGACACCATGTGAAGATCATTCAATGGGGTTTCACCTTAAGAGTTCCCCTCTTAACAGTATTCTTTACAGATTTCTGTACAGACGGAGCAATCTGGATTGCGACCCAGCAACTTATACAGCGAAGCAAGTTGCAGAGTAAACATTACCCTTCCCAAAACTGGTCAAACCGTACAACGTACACCACATACCTCAAAGACAAATTTCAACAGTTCTCGCTTGCCCGTTTCTATGTCATTGAAAAGCACCGAGTGATATATCTCATTCTCCCCAGCGAATAGGTGACGATACTCTGGTTTAACCTCAACCGATGTTGCTCGTTTCAACGTGTCAGGTGAGCATCTTGTCCTCTAACCTTCACCGTACTTCTGAAGCATGTGCACACCCGTCGATGAGTTACCATTCCGAACTAAGCTAACCATTCGCATCTCTCCCAAACTCTTAAAAAGCACCATATAGTAGGTTCAGTAAAGAACCTGACCACTACGCGACAAACCCTTATGCACCAAGGTCTGCGAAGGATTCTCACCCTTTAAAGTGGGTCACTTTTCGCGTAAAAACATCATAATTTCTGCTGCCGAGATTCTGTCAATCACTCTGCTGAAATCACTCGCTCTTACCATTAATAAATATTGTTGTCAACAATTATATTGACAATTTTGTAAACTCTGGCATACTTAAAGTAAGACCAATAAAAAAACTTTTGAAATTCAGGAAAATGACATGAATGACACTTCATCATAAAAAGTGTCCTGTCTGCGGTACTCTCTTTACAAGTCGCGCTATACATTGCTCTGAATCATGCAAGATGAAAGCAAAGCGCCAGAAGCAACAGACAGACACTCATCAGTACCTACGACACACACCCCTTGTCCAATTCATCCTCAGAAACGCTATTCGCTCGGGTACAATCGCAATTCTTCAAGGTGTCGATCTTCAGGCTCTTTCAGAACTGGTCAACTCTTCCAAACACCTCTGCTGGCAATACTCATCGGCTGTTCACATTTCACATTATGTCTCAGCAAAAGACCGTGGAAGCATCTCACCAGCTAATCTCGGTCTATGGCCTGCCCAGCTCAACCAGCAACAAGGCTCAGTCTCCCTGCTGAATATTGGGCATCGTGTTTCAGACCGCGATTGGCATAACTCATCATTCTTCGTAAACACACCTGACGAAGCATGGAAGAAGCTGATCAAATATCACGGCAGAGAATTACTGAAAATCTCTGGTTTACGTAAACCGAAACGCCTTGATCAGTTTCTCTCTTTACAGCGTCGAGGCTGCAAATATTCATTCAGCCACATTGCCAAACTCTCTGAACAGGACTTCTCCACATTACTTATCAAGCATGGGCTGAAACCAAAACTTCCAGTCGAAGTCCCTGAAAATGAACGTGTGACCAAGCGCCAGCTACTGATCAGAGAACTGAAACGCCAGATCTCTCTATACCCGCACCTTAGAGCACAGCACACATCAGTGCTTGCTAAATCCATTGAACACTATGACGAAATTGCAGAAGAAGCACTATCACTCGCAATCGTCCATAAACACAACGAGGCACTAACAATGCTCAGAAATACCGAGAAACGCTCACAAAACCAAAGCCCAAAAGCATGGCGTGATACAGAAGGGAAATTTCACCCTGTAATTAATCCAACACATGCAGAGGTAGCCGAAATCTACAAATTCCTTGATGCACCAGACTCCGAACAACAGCGCCAGATCGCTAAGTTCTGGAATGCTAAACCAGGCTGCACATACGATATCAAACTACGAAAAGTGATCCGCACATCATCTACATATTCATTCTTCTAAAACAAGGCATTCTCAGAAATGTACAACCTTTCACTTTCACCGACGCCAGAGGTGATCAGTTTTCTGGCTCTTATCCAGTCTGGACAGACAGCATCAGCAGCAGCCAAACAGTCTGGACTGAACATCCACGAATCAATCCTTGTACGTAAAATGGCTGGCTTACCAGTGACAAGTCCTCAGAAAGACATTCCTGAAAAGGTAATCGCACTCCGTTCTCAGGGTCTGAAACATAAGCAGATCGCCTCAGCCCTCCACACCTCACAAAGTAACGTTAACCGTATTTTGTGCCTCAGCCGTAAACAGGGTTTAATCTAATGTCACCACATTTTGTCCAACACTTCTTATTTGATATTGCGCCAACAGCAATGTTTACCGTCCTGTGCCTAAAACTGCTGGATATAAGATAAATTATTGATTTTATTGTCATAAATCTGGCTTTTCCCTGTGGAGATGTTAATAGTCATCACCGTAGGGCTACCCAGCTATCCCCCTCATTTGGAAAAATTGCATAATGTCCGAAAAAAACAATATTCAACCTGCCGATAACTCAGCCACTGCACCAGCTTTACTACGCACCTGCATCAATCCAGCTGACATTGACCTTTTCCAGGCTGCTGTGTTCTACCGTGATCCTCTACTGCTGAAGTTGTTCTCCCTCACACCTGATGATGTTCAGCTAAAAGACCAACTCGCAGTGATGGGTAAATTCAACGCTGACCGAAATGCACAACGCAGACACGACCAATCCAAGGTTAACAAGCAACTAAAAGGTTTGACTGACCAAGCAGATCCAGCATCAGCAGTTACAACATCCAATAATGTGACTTCTGCTACACCACCAGCACCAACTCAGCCGATGTTCTTTTCATCAGTGGCATCAGGGCAAGACCATATCTTAGCCCAGCGTAAAGCATCAGCAGCGTGATACCTGAAAAGCCCCTCTAAGTAGGTTCAGCAGTATCTGATCAGTTACCTAAAAAACCTCCTTTCATACATATAGATAACCTCTATCCAGTAACTCAAAGTGGGTCACTTTTCCGTAAATCTGTACTGGTCAAAGTCTGCTGAACACTGTTCACACTTGAGTCTCATTTGAGTAGACAGCATCGAGACCTCTGAAATATCCTCCTTTTTAGTCTCATAAATGAATTGTTTTAACTTATATGATACTGTATTATCAAAGTCACTTAATTGAGACTCCGTGAGACTAAACATGAAAACGTTCGGATATGTAAGGGTAAGCAGTAAGGATCAGAATGAGTCACGCCAGATTGAGGCTCTGAAAGGTCTGGTGGATGAAATTCTTATCGACAAATGCAGTGGTAAAAATGCTGATCGTCCACAGTTACAGGCATTGTTCCAGAAGGTGCGCTCTGGTGACACGGTCAAGATAAAAAGCGTGGACAGGTTAGCTCGTAATACACGTGATTTACTCGAAATCCTCGATCACCTTACTTCACAGGGCATCAAAGTTATATTCATTGACAACAATATGACTTTTGATGACACACCCACCAGCAAGTTCTATGTGACCATGCTCGGTGCAGTAGGTGAGTTGGAACGTTCATTCATCAGACAGCGTCAACAGGAAGGTATTGAAATCGCCAAAGAGAAGGGCGGTGTCTTTAAAGGTCGTCCTAAAGATGAAGAACTTCGCAAGACGGTTGCTGGATACCTTGCCAAAGGCAGCTACACAAGTCAGGAAATCTGTAAACTTGCAGGTGTTAGCAGGGCGACATTTTTCCGCATCAAGAAAGAACTCGTATGAATGTTCTTATAAGGTGGCTATATGTGGTTGGAGTTTGATTGCACTATAAACAGAGTCTGACCACCGGCCTTATTTCCCTATCTGGACAGGAAAGTCCATCATATTTTGAAATTTTGCCAGAAAAGCGTTCTCATTCTCCACAGCCCTTAGCACCTGTATAGCCACTTCAAAGATATTTCCCACCAACCCCGATGACCACCAGCAATTGAGACCACTCGCGTTAAAAAAAAATTAAAAATCACAAATAAATCCAACTGTCAACAAATAAAACTTGACCTTTTGTTAACATTCCTGTAACATGTACTTGTAGATCACAAATCTCCTCCAAACTCTATTAAGAGAGCCATAGCGCGGTGTTCTGTGCCACCGCCTATTCTCCAGTTCGTATCCGCAAAGCCTTCTTGTTCGGTCGGCCTCAAATCCTGAAAGTCTCAGCGCCCCTCTCCAGCGTCTCCAGACTCAGGTGCAAAACCACTCCCCCTGTTTCCTTGCAGGGATTCACAGGTGTGTGTTGGTGGTCTTTGCGATGCGTACTATCTCGTGTCAATCCTGAATTCATATCTCATTGATATAAATAGCCTGTTCCTACTGTGATTAGGGCAGGCACTTTTTCAACTAAACATGGAATCCCTGCAAATGCTATCCACACTCGTCTTAACCTTTGGCGTTCTTGCTATATGGCATATTGAATCACTCCACCAGCAAGAGGTGACCAAATGAACAATCAAATTGATGAACAAGGTTTAAGGGTAAAAGCACGTAGGAAATACCTCTCTGAAAGTGTTAACCCTCTAATACTCAAAGAAATCAAAAACCCCTCGAAAGAAACCATTCCCGCTGAATATTTCCAACCGACCAAAAAGCCAACTGCGCAAGAACGACATGAGGCATTGCTGAAAGAAATGAACAGCCCTGAATTTCAGATGGAAATTAACACTGCTGCTGAAAGAGCCGCGAATGCAGAACGAGGGACACGATAATGAACATTATCCAATGGCGTAATGAGAGTGATCTTTCTGAAGGTTTCATTCTCGATATGGAAAACCTATCTGCACACGACCTCATACAGTTTTACAGCAGAGCCAACGAGCACATCTCAAATTTTACCGATGCATTTTTGATGATGGGTTTAGACATTCATCTTGCGGAAGAAGCAGCAAGAGAAACCTACACCAAGGCAAGAACATCCCTTAACAATATCATCGACAAATATCGTGACATGCCCGTGAATTATCTACCCGCTTCACAATCACCTTTACAATAAGAGTCCCTGCAAATGAACACCTTTGACATCCTTCCCGACGAAGAACAGCAACAAACATACCGTACATCTGACACTGCTGATGAACTTGGCACACCTCAAAAATCAGACCAGCTCAAAGCTCGTGAGAGAGAAGCTAATGGGAAGGCATTAATCGCACAGCTTAATCCAACCCCTGTATCCTCTACTGGCGTGTATCGCTCAGAGTGGGACGACATAACAGGCAGGCTAAAACAAGTTCCAATTAATCAGTTGGAAACAGTTGATGATCTCGCAGACCGTTTCCAACAGGAAGCGGAGGCGTTCAATCAATCCCAACGTGACCAGCGAGAAAATGAAAAAGACGGTAAAAAGCAAGATTTTGACTCATTGTTTCCATCTGAACAGCGCTTGGCAATTGAACGTTACTACACACCATTAATTCGCAAGCTATCTTCAGAGCACGTTGAATGCTGTGATCGTGTCACTGAATTTGAAGCCGACGAATTACGCTACCGGAGCCTTATCGAGAATAATTGGGCATTCGAAGGTAAACATCCCGATGTTAAGATCCTTTACTCAGCAGGCGCACAGCATTTTAAACATATGCTTGAGTCTGGCGCATTCAACGTTGATGGTTACAAGCTCGCAGCACAGCGTACAACTACAGGTGGCGCGTCTCGTGTCTTCCTGATCCCTCAGAATGTACCAAATCTGATGTCATATGCAGACGCATCAGAAGCGAAAGCCCTTAGCCAGACAGAATATCAGCGTGATCTTGAACGCCTGATTACCAAGCGTAAACAGGCTGCTGTGAAACTGACTGATACTAAGAAAGCAGCACGCGATGCCCTGGCATCAATCCCTTCGTTTGAAGAACTAATCAGTGACTCGGTGAAACGTGCGCTACGCAAATAACAATCAAGACCCCTCTTAGAAGCTCACGACATTTCGTGGGCTTTTTCTATTTTTAAGGCTCATAAATGTCCAACCATCAAACCGTGGATCAGTTCGTCATTGAACTTGGATTCTCAGAGAAAGTCCTTGCTGGCCTAAACCGTGTCGAAAAGCAGGTTATGCCTATAGCCACCAGAATTGAAAAGCGCCTCGACAAAGTCTTTTCAGCAAACCGTTCACAGAAGATGGAACCAACCTTCCGAGCTATCGAGAAACGCGCAGCCTTGGCAGGGCGCAATATCCAGAGATCATTATCCAGCGGTTTCAATATTCATAATGCTGACAGTGGTATGTTCACCCGTTTCCAGAGAGAAGGGCAGGCCGCAGCAAGGGAAGTGGGGCGCTCAATCCGTGATGCTTATCGTATCCGTGGCTCTGCCATCCCACCTCTACCGCCATTACAGCGCCCAGGACAACCTCGCCAGCAGAGAAACCCTCGTCAGGTGATTGAAGACCTCCACCAGCGCCAGTTGACCTCTGGTTTTTACGGAAATTTGACCTTACGTGATGCTGATCGTGCTGCACAGTACCGTTCTCGCCTTGAACGCTTGAGAATGGAATCCACCGCTGCTGGTGATATTCGTGGTTTTAGAAATGGTCTACGAAGTCTCAATTATGAGTTTGCCCAAGGCCAACGTCAGGCAAGCATTCTACGCTCTCAGCAGCGCCTACAAGCACTCGAAGCATCTAACGCTGGGAGTGGGTTATCGCGTCTCACAGACTCCGCTACAGGGCTTCTGGCTGGCTTCTTCGCCCTAAACAAAGCAATGAACTTTTTGCAGGAAAGTATAACCGTTGGCGGAAAATTTCAGCAGGCTCACACGATGGGCGTAGTTGCTTATGGTGATGAGGCTGAAAACAACCGCATGACGATTAAAGCTGACCAAACCTCACGCGCATATGGCCTTGACCCTCTCCAAACCAGAGAGCAACAAGCGCAGATGCGCATGACCATGCCAGACTCTTTCAGCAACGACCAGATTTCTCAGCTTTTTGAGAATGAATCCGTATTTGCGCACACAACGGGCATGTCTCCAGATGCTGTAGGTCGCTTGAATTACGCTTTTCAGCAGATTGCGACAAGTGCTCACCTCATGGGCCAGGACTTCCTCCAAGTCGTAAATGCCAGTCCTGCACTGATTCGGGGGCTTCAGAAACTTCATGGATTCACGAACAGCAGCCAGCTCAAGGAATATTACAAAACAGTGCCAGGCAGCGCGTTTGTCTCTGACAGTCTCAAGGTGATGACTCCGACAGAGCAACAGAAGCAACTTGCCCAGAATAATATCATCGCTGCACAGGGCAGACTTGCGGGATCACTCCAGTTTGCTAAACGAGACTTCTTTGACTCGATGGAACGTCCTATGGTGCGTCTGTTCGCTACTCTGACAGAATCAGCGGATAACCTCGGCTCAACGCTTAAACCTGTAGCAGTGTCAGTAGGATTCCTTGCAGACAGACTTTCTGACGTGGCAGAGAATGCCAACTCAGCAGCATCGAATCTTACAGGCTATGCGGGTCTCGCTTCAGAACATTGGGATGATTTCTATTCTGGTCTCGACAAGTCCACCCAACTGAATTTGACCAAGTTATCTGGAATTTTTAACGAATGGTTAGATACGTTGCTTGTGATTATCGCTGGTAAACTTGCGATTGCTGGAGCAGGCAAACTTGGCAAGATGGCTGGATTAGGCTCAGCAGGTGAAATGATGGGAGCGGCTGGACGCACTTTCGGAATCGCGGCTGCTGTGGTGATGGGCAAAGAACTTGGAGACCTGTTGTTTGATAAGTTTATCCCGCAGTTCGAAAAGTTTGCTCATGATAAATGGGGATGGGGTGGTAAGGATGGCACTGAAACCACACATGGTGGTAACGCTCTGAAAGACAGTCCTGTTGACCGTGTCTGGACATGGGCAGACAACATGATTGATATGATTAAGAAGTCACCAATGCCCAATGCTGGCGGTTTTCCTTCTTTATCAGGTGCGATTGCCAGTCCACCAGCTTTACCTCCTAAGCCTATCACCTTCGCGCCATTGAAGATTGAAGTCGTGTCCAACGGCAAGATCAATGTGACCATGCCCGATGGCACTATGCAGCGAGTTGCGCTCGATGTTGTACAGCAGCAACATGAAGTACAAATGATGAGCTCTCAGGGATTAGAGGGAAGCTGGCAGGGTGCTGGACAGAATGCTGGATGGAACCCTTCATCTCTTCTCCGAAGCAACTAACCATGTTAACCCCGTTCAGTGAAAGCTGTTCGGGGTTTCAATTTATCCGTATTCGGATAAATATATAATATATAAGAGATATATTCACAACATGATAGTGCTTTTTACTTGTAATGGTAAGGTGAAAGCCTCAATATTGGTTGTAATGTAAACAGTAGATGGAGCAAAAAAATGCAGCCAGAACAAACACAATCCTATAGTTACAGCAGCAAAGATGAGGTTGATTCAATGCTATTGGATATGTCTAAAGACCCGACCATATGGAATCTTGATGAGGTAACACGAAGATCACACATGCATCTGTTCGACACTGAAGAATTAAGAGAGTATTTTTTAATCAAAGGTAAACAGATGCTTGGTGAATAACACTATTTAAGCGATAAAACCCCGTGGTTGAAATAACCAGCGGGGCTTTTTATTTTATTAAAATTGTGGCGGGATGGTTACATAATAACTTCCATTATCTTGAGTCTTGATAGCAATATTCAATTCACGGCCATTATCAAGTATCGCTCTTCCTTTCGAAAAGTTATCTGTGACCTTCTCAGTAATAGTCACTTTCACACATTTTGCAGTGTTATTGTTATTCTCCATTATCTCAGTAACTGTCCCACACGCTGCTTTTTCCAAGTAGTCTTGGTTAATCTGGTGGTCTGCCCAAAAGTATGAAGCAAAGATGATAAGAGTCCATACAACCACCTGTAGCATATGGCTATCAGTCAGCACGGCACGCCTTCTGAGATAGATGGCGGGGATGATTACACCGAGTATTGAAGGTGCCATCCAACCTTGCTTAACAACTTCTTTCCTATCCATATATGCCGCAACAATCACCACTGCCCAATAGACAATAAGAATAATTGTCCAGTCAAACGGTAAAAAGAATAATAATGCTGAAACAGCTAAAATCCCTGCCCAAATGTTTTTCATGTTGTGTAGTCCATAATCTAATTATCTGGTGCGTTAATACAACAGCCACCATGAATAGGAGAGTACCCAGGTTAATATGCTCTTGCATTTGGTTACTGTACTGGAAAGCACAAACCAACCAGTTTCTAAATCTAAATTTTAACCAGCAGCTTACCCCCTTCAATGATTTTTCTACAAAGTTCACCATCAGCACCATACACGGTGACGTGGCATTTGGTTCGCTCAATTCTACCACTCGACCAAGTCACCCATTCACCACATACGAACACGGTTGAGCCTTCCGGGATGTGAGTAATAAACATCTCTCTCACCACATGAACCCTATGGTCTGCAACTGTCTCTGCCAACGCCAGCAGTTGTTCTTTTACCATCTGATTAAAATCCTTCTAAAGTTCATTATCCGACACACTGAAGCTACAGTGCCCACTGAACCCTACATTAACCGTGATACTGTGACCGTGGCTATCATAAACGCAGATGAGATCGTTGTTCTTGTCCCGGTATTTATCCTTCAACTGTGCAGCGTTAGCATTGCCAGCCACCAGCAACACTATGCCTATAAACACGTACTTACTCATTTTCCACCCAATTACCCATTAAAAACAGATGGTCAAAAACTTCATCAAGATGTCTCACTCGATTTCATGCAGATGCATTGTAATAGAGTTTATTTGACCAAAACTTTTGCCATGGTTTTCTATCCTGCTGAGGGTGATGAGTATTCAGAAGTATAGAAGAGACTGCGTAAGGTGCCGGAAGGGAGGATAAATGAGGCAGTTCAGCGCTGCGCTTTTTGCCGGGCTAACCGCTTGTAAGCTGGAGATTAATCTGGTTTATGATGGATAAATAAGTGAATTATGTGTTTCAAAGTGTGAATATTAGCTGAATATCTAGTAGAGTTGACTATTCTTTCATCAGGCGGCGCGAATACTCCGTCGTCTCGCTTTTCACCCTATTGGATGAAAAGGTCTAACCACAGATGCTCAATCCCTGGAGGAAATGATGGCACAACATCGTGGAGGATCAGGTAATTTCGCGGAGGATCGCGAGAGAGCCGCGGAAGCCGGACGTAAAGGCGGCAAAAATAGCGGCGGTAATTTTAGGAACGACCCGCAACGCGCTTCCGAAGCAGGTGAAAAAGGGGGACGCAGTCGCAGTAAGAAGTAATGTGATTGTGTTTGATTCCCCCTCCGCCGGGTTCGCCCGGCGGTAACAAAGATTGCATTTCCCCTCATGACCAGGCAAAAATGACCGCCAATCGATTATTTTGGTGCGTTATGTCCGCTTCAAGCTCACGTCTCAGCCTGCGTATTACGCGTCAGGAACTTGTCCTTATCTTCATCACCATGGTTTGGGGTGGCACCTTTTTGGTGGTTCACCGGGCGATGGCGCACTCTGGTCCGTTTTTCTTTGTGGGGCTGCGCTTTGCGACGGCATCGCTGTTGCTGGCCTTCTTCTTTCGTCGCTACCTGAAAAACATGACATGGCTCGAAGTTAAGGCCGGTGCGTTGATAGGACTGGCGATTGCAGGTGGCTACGGCTTACAAACCTGGGGAATGCAAACCATTTCCAGCAGTCAGTCGGCGTTTTTAACGGCGCTGTATGTGCCGGTGGTGCCATTGCTGCAATGGATATTTCTGCGCCGCCCACCTGGATTAATGGCATGGATTGGCATCATGCTGGCGTTCACCGGTTTAGTGCTGGTGGCCGGGCCGCAAGATGGCAGCCTGACATTAAACGCCGGTGAAATAGCCACATTGCTCAGTACGCTGGCCATCGCGGCTGAAATCATTCTGATTAGCCGCTTTGCCGGTCAGGTAGATGTGCGTCGTGTGACGCTGATTCAGCTGATGGTCGCATCGGCCTGTGCCTTTGTCTTTATGATCCCTAACGGCGAGTCGATCCCAACAATCTCAACGCCATTGCTGTTGAGTGCACTGGGGCTAGGTGCGGCCAGTGCGTTGATTCAGGTGACAATGAACTGGGCGCAGCGCAGCGTGTCGCCGACACGTGCCACAGTGATTTACGCCGGTGAACCGGTCTGGGCTGGGGTGGTAGGGCGTATTGCGGGTGAACGTTTACCGGCCGCCGCCCTGTTGGGTGGTGCGCTGATCGTCTGTGGGGTCATCGTCAGCGAGTTACGACTTCGCCGCAAGAAAGCGGTGCCTGAGCAGGCACCGCTGGAGCCTTAAGGTTGCTGTCGTGCCGCCTGGTTTGCCAGTGCGGCACCACGACGTTTGAGGATCGCGTTAAGAATGATGGCACCGAAGGTTGCTGTGCCAATTCCCCCAATGGTGAAACTGCCGATCTTCAAAGCGAAATCGCCAGCGCCCAGCACTAACGTGGTGGCCACCATGATTAAATTGCCGTTCTGACTGAAATCAACGTTGTTTTGCACCCAGATTCGCGCACCTGCCACGGCAATCAAGCCGAATACCACAATAGAGGCACCGCCAATCACCGGGCTGGGAATGGTATGGATCAAGGCACCAAACTTCGGTGAAAAGCCGAGTATCAGCGCAATCACTGCTGCCGCGACAAACGCCAGTGTCGAATAGACTTTGGTGACCGCCATGACGCCGATATTCTCTGCGTAAGTTGTCACGCCGCTACCTCCCATCGAACCTGACAGCATGGTGGCGAGGCCATCCCCGACAAACGCACGCCCCATCCAGGGATCAAGATTGCGCCCCGTCATACCGGCAACGGCTTTAATATGCCCAAGGTTTTCAGCCACCAGAATGATGGCGACAGGGGCAATCATCACTATCGCCTGCATATCAAACACCGGTGCGGTGGTGTGCGGTAAACCAAACCAGGGCGCATTGGCGACACCGCTAAAATCGACCGGCTTGCCCAGGCCAAACACATTGGTGAGCAAGGCGTAGATCGCCCAGGCGACAATCAGGCCAACCAGAATCAGTAAGCGCTGAACCAGACCGCGAGTGAAAACCGCGACCACGCCGATGCATAACACCGTCATCACCGCCATCCAGCTGTCAAACATCGATGCAGAAACACCGTGCACGGCGATTGGAGCCAGATTAAGGCCAATCGCCATCACCACTGCACCGGTGACGACGGGCGGCATCAGGCGTTCAATCCAACCCGTACCGACTTTCATCACAATCAGGCCAATCAGGGTATAGAGTGCGCCACACGCAATGACCCCGCCCAGTGCCAGGGCCAGATTAGGGTTCAATCCCTGGCCGTTAAATCCGGTCACCGCGATAATAACCCCAACAAAGGCGGCGCTGGATCCGAGATAACTGGGGACGCGGCCGCCGGTCACAACAAAAAACAGCAGCGTGCCGATGCCGGAAACCAGAATCGCCAGATTGGGGTCCAGTCCCATCAGCAACGGCATCAATACCGTCGCGCCAAACATTGCTACAGCATGCTGCAGGCCCAGCACAAATGTCTGCCCAAACGGCAGGGTTTCATCCGGTGCAATCAGCCCATCTTCGGTCATGGCAGACTTTTTCTGCCAGCGGGGGAACCAGGAATTCGCCATCGTTTTCTCCAGGATATCGGTGGAACCGGGCCGCGCAGGGCGGCGTTAGCGGGCGTCCTGCCGTAAAAGGTGATGATATCCACGGTCAAACCACGCCAGGCCATGGGAATCATCGTTACGTACCAGCGCCAGCGCTTCACACATCAAAACGTCGTGTGTGCCAACACTGACCACCTGGGTAATTTTGCAATCAAACGACACAGTGGCGCCCTCCAGCAGCGGTGAACCGCTGGTCAGCGTGTGCCAGTTAGCCGCAGCAAAACGCTGATCCATCGGCGTTTTACCACCAAACAGCGTAGAAAGATCCTCATGACCGGCTGCCAGGGTGTTGACGCACAGATGGCCATTATCCCGAAAGGTCGGCCAGACCGATGCCGAACGATTCAGACACACCAGCAAAGTAGGCGGCGTATCCGTCACGCTGCAGACCGCAGATGCGGTGAATCCGGCGCGACCCGCCGGACCGTCGGTGGTGATGATATTCACCGCAGCACCCAATCGTGCCATGGCATGGCGAAAAGCATCGCGGTCAACATGGGGCGGCAGCGACAATTCATGCACACTCATGATTCAACTCCTCTGTTCAACTTGCGGCACGCTGTGCAGGTGCAGCGGTTTCGGCCAACCATTGCAGCAGCAGTGCGTTGAAGTTATCGGCATCGGTCACGCTCATTGCATGTCCACCCCACGGCATCTCAATCAGACTGCTGTCAGGCAACGCCTGGGCCAGCAGTGGCGAGCAGCTCCACGGCACCAGTAGATCGTCCTGGCTACAGATGGCTAACACCGGTTGCTGAATCCGCGCCGCATGGGCACGAAAATCACAGTTCATTAATGCATGTAATCGACGTAGCAGATTCTCCATACCCTGAAAATGAGCCACGTGATGAGCATCTTCAGCCGTGATACGCGCCTGATGGCGCGCCAGCCACTCGGCCGGATAGAGGAACAGCGGCTGCGCCCGTACAAAGGCTTCAACGCCCACGTTGAGCAGGAGATCCTGCCGCACCTGGAAGCAGCGTTGCGTATGAGGATCCAGCGACAGCCAGCCATTAATCACCACGATGCGGCCGACACGGTCGGGATAATCCAGCGCCAGCTGCAGGCCAATCAGGCCACCCAGCGCGTGGCCAATAATGTCGTAATGGTGAATGTCATGTTGCGCCAGTCGTTCAGCCAGTTCGGCGGCCATCATCGCCATGCTGTAGCCTTCAGGCAGCGTATCGGCACTGCGACCGGTACCGCGCTGATCGTAAGTCACCACCCGATAATGGGGAGTGAGCGCCGCCAGCTGGGGTTGCCAAAAGCCCGCCACGCCACCCAGGCCGGACGACAGCACCAGCGTTGGCGCGTCGGCAGCGGTTAAACCATGAATCTCAAGGTGCATTACGCCTCCTGGGGACCGATGTGCGCGACGCTGGCAATTTCAATCAGCGCATCTGGTTTAACCAATCCGCACTGAATGCAAAAGCGTGCTGGCTTGTCGCCGGGGAAATACTCGGCATAAACCTGGTTAATCGCGGCGTAGTTGCTCCAGTCGGTGAGGAATATAGAGTTGAAAGTGACATCACTCATCTTGCCACCGGCGGTCTCGATCACCTTTTTAATGGTTTCCAGCACGTGGCGGGTTTGTGCCGCTGCATCGCCGACGTGGACCACATTGTTACTGGCATCGAACGGTAGCGTGCCTGACACGTAAACCACGCCATCGGCCAGCGTTCCCGGCACAAAGGGCGCAATCGGGGTGCCGCTACCGGCAGGGATAATCACACTTTTAGGCATCGTCGCAGTTCCTTATCGTTATGGTTTTGCAGGTGAGATTGGCCTTAAGCCTTCAGGGCTTCACAAAAGGTGTCTGTGTCACTGACCCAGCCAAAGAAGGTTTCGATGTTGAAAATCGCCGCCTGCTGAGCAAACGGCGGTCCGGCCTGATAAGTGGCGTCTTCCAGCACCACGCCAAAATATTCGAGGAAGAAGCCATCACGCAGCGTGGATTCGACACACACGTTGGTGGCAATGCCGGTGAACACCAGATGGCGGATACCGCGGCTGCGCAGCATGCTGTCGAGTGGGGTATTGAAGAAGCCACTGTAGCGCGGTTTGGGCAGCACGATGTCTCCTGCCTGCGGCACCAGTTCATCCACCAGCGCATAATCCCAGCCGCCTTTCGACAGCAGCGTGCCCTGTAACTCCGGGCGCTTACGCATGGTTTTCAGTGCATTCGACTTATGGAAGTTAGGCGAGCCAGCATCACCTGCTTCGACGTACTGGTCGTCCCAGCCGTTTTGGAACCAAATAATCTGCATGCCAGCGGCGCGTGCCGCGGTCACCGCCTGATGAATTTTGGCGATCACGGGTTTTGTGGCGGAGACATCAAAGCCAGCAAGATCCAGATAACCCCCTTCGGTGGCATAGGCGTTTTGCATATCCACGACAATCAAGGCGCTTTGCGCCGGCGGCAGTGCGATAGCTTCTGGTCGGGCGGGCAGGGTGATATTGGGCAAACTCGACGTATGGGCACAGGTTACGGTACTCATCAGGCAACCTCCTTCTGCGAAGTGATAACGTTTTGACGACACTGCATTAATGGCTGGATACGCTCACCGAAATCTTCAATACCTTGCAGGAAGTCATCGAAGGTCAGAAGTACGCCCTGCGTGCCGTCAACCTCAGCAACTTCATCCAACATTCGTGCCACATTGGCGTATGAACCCACCAGGGTGCCCATATTGATGTTGACGGCTGAAGTGGGATCGGCCATCTGACGCACGTTGGTATCGCTACCGGATTTGGTGTCCTGCTGGCTTTGCGTGGTGAGCCAGGCAAGCGCTTCTTCATCAGCACCTGCTTTGTAATGCTCCCATTTGGCACGCGCGGCCTCATCGCTTTCGGCGGCGATGATCATAAACAGCACGTAAGAACCGACATCTCGCCCGGCGTGATCCGCTGCGGCTTTCATGCGGCTGGCGGTCGGGGCGAAAGCGGTGGGCGTGTTGACCCCTTTGCCGAAGCAGAAGTTGTAATCGGCATGCTGCGCGGAGAACGCCATACCGGCATCGCTCTGTCCGGCGCAGATCACCTTCATCGGTTTCTGCGGTTGCGGGCTGACGCGGCAGTCGTTCATGGTGAAAAATTCACCCTTGAAGTCACTCTGACCGGTGCCCCATAAATCGCGCAGCACGGTGACGTACTCGGTGAGGTATTGGTAGCGGCTGGAGAAGTACTCATCACCCGGCCACAATCCCATCTGTTCGTATTCAGGTTTCTGCCAGCCGGTGACCAGATTGACGCCGAAACGGCCATTGGAAATCGAATCGATGGTGGCGGCCATGCGCGCCACAATCGCCGGGGGCAGCGTCAGAGTGGCTGCCGTGGCATAGATCTCAATCCGTGAGGTCACCGCCGC
Organism: Pantoea sp. C8B4; assembly: GCF_051336905.1. Lineage (NCBI taxonomy): Bacteria > Pseudomonadati > Pseudomonadota > Gammaproteobacteria > Enterobacterales > Erwiniaceae > Pantoea > Pantoea sp. C8B4. The sequence continues at coordinate 11,832 of NZ_JBGMNK010000008.1, read as the reverse complement.
GAGCCCCGCCATCAGCGTGAAGGATTCGAGATTGTGATCCCAGAATTCGGTTTTGCCCCCGAAGCCGCGCAGTTTGATCATCGAGAGCGCAAAGTCGAAGTGATAATGCTCGGCCTTCAGCACAATCTCTTTATTCAGTTCAAAAGTCGGTTTGTACTGCGGCGCATGGGTGGAGATGAGCCAGCCATTGTTGCCAATCGGGATAAACACGCCAATTTTCATGTGAAACCTCTCTGCATTGAAGGGGCATTGCTTTACGCGCTGCACTGCTTCCTGCACGCATCCTGCGAGCGGCGCTCAGTCACAAAATTGCAAAGCTTGTGCCACATTTTTAAATGCCTTATACAACAATGTGTTAAAAAACATTAAAGGATGAAAGTAGAGCGGTTGGTCTAAATCAGACCGTTTGGTCAAAACTTTTTGCACGTTTTTCATGCGCGCGGTGGTCAAAAAAGGTGCAGGGCGAGCGATTAGGCAGGAAAGAGGGGCTTTGTTATGATGCGGACAGGCAGGATTGAAGAGGTAACAGTGTGAAAAGCGATGAAAAACAACCGGGCCGACGTTCACGTGCCGTTGCCGCAAAACGGGCTGCGATACTGGAAGCGGCGTTAAGCTTCTTCTCGCAGTTCGGTATTCACGGTACCAGCCTCGATAAAGTGGCAGAGCGTGCCGATGTCTCCAAGACCAATTTGCTTTACTACTATCCCTCAAAAGAGGTGCTGTATATCGCGGTTCTGAAGGAGATCCTTGATGTATGGCTGGCTCCACTGCGCGCACTGCGCCACGATCAGGACCCCCTGACCGCCATTCGGAAATATATCCGTCTTAAGCTGGAGGTGTCGCGCGATCACCCCCAGGCCTCGCGCTTGTTCTGTCTCGAGATGCTACAAGGTGCCCCTTTACTCAAAGGTGAACTGGCCGGGGATTTAAAAGCGCTGGTAGATGAGAAGGCGGCAATCATCGAGCAGTGGATTGCGGAAGGGCGGTTAGCCGGTGTGCAACCTCAGCATCTGTTTTTCCTGCTGTGGGCCACCACGCAACACTACGCGGATTTTGCTTCACAGGTTGAAGCGATCACCGGCCAGACGCTGAACGATCCTGCGTTTTTTGAACAAACGCTGGAGAATGTACAGCGCATGATAATTGAAGGGATCCGCGTGCGTTGATCCCGCTTTAGCCAGGAGAGTGCATGGATTCGCTATCACAACTGACGTTGGGCGCGGCGGTCACCGTTGCGGTGATGGGCAAGCGCGTGCCGTTATGGCAATCTGCGCTGGTGGGTGCGATTGCAGGCACCTTGCCCGATCTTGATGTGTTTATCGATCATGGCGATGCGATTCGCAATATGACGCTGCATCGTACTGAGAGCCATGCGCTGATATGGCTCACGTTAGTTGCGCCCCTGCTGGCCTGGCTGATCGCAGGTGCAACACGCAGTCGCTCCCACTGGCGCGGCTGGTGTCTGGCAATTTGGCTGGCCCTGATTACGCATCCATTGCTCGATCTGACAACGGTGTACGGCACGCAACTGGGGTTACCGTTTACCGATTTCCCCTACGCGATTGGCAGCATGTACATCATCGATCCGTTGTATACCCTGCCATTGCTGATTGCGCTGGGGGTGGCGTTATGGCGGCGTGATGGAGTAGGACTGCGCTGGAATCAGGCGGGTTTACTGATCAGTACGCTGTATCTCGGCTGGAGCATGGTGGTGCAGGGCGTGGCGACGCAGCATATCGATCGTGATCTGACTGATCAATCCATCAAGCCGCAGCAGGTGCTGGTGACGCCAACGGCGTTTAATACCCTGGTGTGGCGAACCGTGATTATGACCCCCGATCGTTACGGTGAAGCCTATTGGTCACTGCTGTCACCCGATCGTGCACTGGAAATTCATTGGCATCCGCGCAACCCGCAATTGTTCGATGCGTTTAAAGGCGACTGGTATGCCGAGCGAGTGGCGTGGTTCAGCCATGGTTTTTACGCCATGCGCCAGCAGGGTGAAGATACCTTGATTTCGGATTTAAGGATGGGGGAAGCGCCCAATTACACCTTCACCTTCAATCTGGGATCGGCACATGTTCCCGAACCGGCACCGGAAAGGGAGCCTTCGGTACGGCCTTCACTGGCGCAGGCATGGCATAAATTACGCGAAAGGTTATAAAAAAAGCCCCGAATGCTCGGGGCTTTTTGTCGGCAGTGCTATCAGGCTTTACGACGACGTAACAACCAGCCCATAGTGAGAATGACGAACCACAGCGGCGTGACCATCAACGCCTGGCGAGTATCATCTTGCAAGGTCAGCAGGACAATGACAAAGGCGAAGAACGCCATGCACACCCAGCACATCAGCTTGCCCAGCGGCATCTTGAACTTCGACTCAGCATGACGTTGTGGATGCTGTTTGCGGTAAGCCAGATAGCTGCACAGGATGATGGTCCAGACGAACATAAACAGAATCGCCGATACCGTTGTAACCATGGTGAATACCGTCATCACATCGGGAATCAGGTAAATCAGTGCCACGCCGCACAGCAGGCAGAAGCAGGAGAAAAACAGCCCGGTGGTGGGAACCGCGCGTGCCGACAGGCGGCCAAACGCTTTGTGTGCCACGCCTTGTTCTGACAGACCGTACAGCATACGGCTGGTGGAGAAAATGCCGCTGTTGGCGGATGATGCAGCAGAAGTCAGCACCACGAAGTTAACGATGCTGGCGGCGGCGGGTAATCCGATCAGCACAAACATCTCAACGAAGGGGCTGCGGTCTGGCATCACCTGATTCCACGGCGTCACCGCCATGATCACCAGCAACGCCAGAACGTAAAACATAATGATGCGCAACGGAATGGCGTTAATCGCGCGTGGCAACACCTTGTGCGGATCTTTGGTTTCTGCTGCGGCTGTTCCCACTAACTCAATGCCGACGAAGGCAAATACCGCAATTTGGAAGCCAGCAAAGAAGCCGCTCAATCCTTTCGGGAACATACCGCCATGATCCCAGATATTGCTCAGGGCCGCGGCGCTGCCGTTAGGCGAAGGATAATGCATGCTGACCAGCACGATGCCGGTCACGATCAGAGCAACAATCGCCACGATTTTAATAATCGCGAACCAGAATTCCATTTCGCCAAACAATTTCACCGTTGCGATATTGAGTGCCAGGAACACAAATATACACAGCAGCGCACTCATCCAGATGGAAAAGTCGGGGAACCAGAGTTGGAAATAGGCACTAATGGCCACGACATCAGCAATGCCCGTTACCACCCAACAGAACCAGTAAGTCCAGCCGGTAAAATATCCCGCCCATGGCCCGAGTAAGTCGGCAGCAAAATCGCTGAATGATTTATATTCAAGATTTGAGAGCAGCAATTCGCCCATAGCGCGCATGACGAAAAACAGCATAAAACCGATGATCATATAAACGAAAATGATCGAGGGGCCGGCCAGGCTGATGGTTTTACCTGAGCCCATAAACAACCCGGTGCCGATCGCGCCACCGATAGCAATCAGTTGGATATGGCGGTTATGCAGATTACGCTGGAGCTTATCGGGCTGTTCGGCCTCGATAAGCGCCTCTTTGGATTGATCAACCATAAATATATCTTTCCTGTTTTGATGTTGTGTCAGCTCTACTGGCTGTTAGATAACGTGCCGTTTGATAGGGCAAGTGGCATAAGATAGTGGAAAGGTTGCAACTCTCGGTAATTGTTTTTTTACAATTGTGACCTTTTACGGGGTTTCCTCTGTCAGTAAATATTTACATGGCATAATCCACGGTGCATTTGCGTAAATCTTCAGCAATTAAGCCTTTTCTGCGTTATCTCCCCATTTTGCCACCTACACTTACGTCTTCTTTTTATGAGTAAACGTGAGGTGTGATGCGCGCATTATTAGCGATTGCTCTGTTGGCATTATGTGGCTGGTGGAGTTTGCCGTGGCTGAAAACGCATTTGCCGCCGCAGTGGAATCCGTTTACGCCGCTGTCGGTCACTGACCCACAAGGATGGATGATGCGCTACAAATTGCAGCGCCTGAGTCACGATCCTGCGGCCTGTATGGCGGTGATGCAGCGAGCCAGTCAGCAGGGATGGGTAGAATTTCGCGCCGTGCCAGCACTGAAAGGTGATTGCCCTATTGAACAACCTTTACGCGTGAGTGGTTTTGGTGAAGTGACATTGAGCAGCAGCTTTCTTGCCAGTTGCCCGATGGCAGTGAGCAGCACAATCTATGTCGTCAACAGCACTCACGCCCTTCAGCAGGCAGGTATCAACAGCCCGATTCGGCACATCAGCCACGTCGGCAGTTACGCCTGTCGAAATATCTATCATCGCCAGCAGGGGCGTTTAAGCGAGCATGCAACAGCAGATGCATGGGATGTGACAGGGTTTCAGCTTGCCGATGGACGCTGGCTGCAGGTGGCAAAAAACTGGCATCAACCTGAGGATGCGGCTGCAGGGCTCCGCGCTTTATGGCACAACGGCTGTGCGACCTTTGGCAATGCGTTAGGACCGGATTACAACGCCGCGCATGCCGGACATTTTCACCTGGGCATGCGCGGCGGCGGATACTGTCGTTAGTTAGACGGCGGGATTAAGTCCCCGTTTTATCAGGAAATGATTAGCGGGCCAGGAGAATAGAAAACCGATGATCATGGCCAGTTGTAACATAAACCAGAAAGCGACCAGCAATGGATTGATTTGTTGGTTGAGAACAAATTTTAGTGCCAGTGCCATAAAGATAAAAATACCTAATTGATAAATCAGCAGGGGAAACGTTTCGGTTTTTAATGCTAATAATAACGCCCGGCCAAATGAACGTTTTTCACGTTGGCGAATCGCCAGGAACTGGAAAAATAAACCCACCACCAGAGAAACTATCAAGCAAATAATTGCCTGCATCCAAAGCGTTGGCATAATGGCGAACTGATTTAGTAAGGTGATTATTGGTAGGGTCATTATGTCGCCAAATATACAGGCCGCAGCAGATAATGAGGTGGAAATAAATATTGTTTGCCAGCTGGCATTACTCTGAATTTTTTGAGGAACCAGCAGCGCAAGTTTTACCTGACGTGAAGGTTTACGGCCCAGATACCACCAGGCTAACCATCCGATGAACGGCATATAGAGGCCGGTCAGCGGCCAGATGATATTCATGATGGCCACCGGATGCGGGTGACGGAAAAGATCTTTTAAGATCATCAGCGCTGTACAACCGCCCAGTACAAGGAAAGGTAATGCCAGTTGGTTCATCATAGTCAGCCCCGTTATGATGCTCGAATACGCATGACAATGCGCCAGTATGCGTGAGGGCGCAACGTCTTCCCCTGAAAAGTCCACCGCGTCATCCCCCGTACATCCTCTAAGCGTAGCTGGAAAAGAGGGTGACGGAAATCACGTTATACCGCTCACCACAGAAATCACTGGGATTAAGAATGAGCCGAATAGGCGTCGTCCCACAAATACCGCTATTACCCTCAGTAACCGCTTTCAAAGTGAGTGATTTTAGTTAATGACGATGCTAAAAATTTATCAATCTAATGATGATTTTCGATGAATAGGGTGATTGAAACTCCTTCGGAAAAATCCTATTCTAATCAGGAAAGAGGATTAAAGTTGTGAAGCTGTTGGCAAAATGTATCTGCTTTCAGTTCCCCATAATGGTAACGCATTGACAACAGGATGGTTATGATTGTTACCCCGCGGGCTGCTCTCATTTCAATCAATATTTTTTCTCTAGTTAATTTATTTTTTGTGTTAATCAGAACGAATAACAAGTTAAAGCGTGAAACAACGCTGAGGCAATAATGACGACCGATAATTATTTCGTCTGGCGTGGCGAAACTGAAAATGAATTTCAGGCGCTGACGGAAGTGATTCAAGTAAAAACGCTATTACAAAAACACATTGAAGCGATGGGTTTCGATTCATTCGCTTTCCTGGTTCAACATCCCGTGCCTTTTACCCGGCCGCGCGTGTTTTTGTTCAGTACTTACCCGGAAAGCTGGGTTAAGCGCTATGAAAGCGAAAATTATTATGCTGTCGATCCGGTGCTGTTACTTTGTCAGCGGCCGGGACGAGGCGTGGAATGGACACGGGATTTATTTACCGGTGCCGGTAATTTATGGGCTGAAGCGAATGCGGCCGGGCTTAACAGCGGCTTTTCTTGTTCGGCAATGGCGCCAAATCGTGCCATTGGTATATTATCTATAGCATCATCGCTTCACAGTCAGACTCAACACTTACGCGTTCAGCTAGAGGTGAAACTGCACCTTCTGGCGGAACTGAGTTTGCGCGTGCTGGAGCGGCTAAATGATAGTTCAATGGCGGTTTTATCTAATGATTTTAGCCAACGCGAACTGGAAATTTTGAAATGGACGGCAGAAGGAAAAACTTCTGCGGAAATTTCACTGATTTTAGCGATTTCAGAACATACGGTGAATTTTCACCAAAAGAATATGCAAAAGCGTTTTAATGTTTCCAATAAAACGCAGATTGCGTGTTATGCGGCGGCAATTGGCCTGATATAGCAAAAAGGCAACTACTAATTTTAGTAGTTCCCACTCTTTAGTCAGTTGTCTACCCTGCGCCGGAACTTTGCCAGGCTGGCGCAAAGAAATCATTGCAAACATGGGGATGTCAGGGGCGCATGATGAAAGTAATTCAAACACAGCTTAAGGATATGCCGTCCTCTCTGTTGGCAGAATTAGGAACGTATCGCTATAGCGTTTTTGCGCGGGGTGAAGGTTGGTCTATCCCGCCGCGCTTAAGTACGCCTGGACAGGAGTATGATCGCTTTGATCGCTCCGATGTCACCTGGATGATCGCCTGGAATGCGCGCCAGGGGATCTGCGGCTGTGCACGTTTGTTGCCCTGGCATGAACCAGAAGTGCCTGAAGGCATGGTGCTGCCGTTCGATCAGGAAAAAGTCTGGGAAATGTCACGCTTTTCGGCACGCCTTGAGGTGGATGCAGAACTGCCACTGACGATTTTGTGGCATGCGGTGCAGTTGGCGGAACTCAGCGGTATGGAGTACCTGATCAGCTCAGCAACGCCGATGCTGGAAAAAATGTTTGAGCAGCACCATGTCGTGTACGAACCTTTATCACCTGGTTTGATTCAATCTGAGGATAATCTGTTTGCCATTCGTATTCCGGTTCATCAACCGGCACTGGCGGACAAGTATCGCGGCACACGCCGGTTTAGTCCGGAAGAGGTGCTGCCGTCACTGGGTGTTTCAGTGAACTGGCAGTCGCACAGTTGATCACCCCGCGCATCGCGCGGGGCTTCACCGCTTACTGACGGTAGGCGGTTTTAATCTGACGAATGGTGTTGCTGAACACCTCCGCCTGCGGCTTATCCGCTAACGCGCTTTGCACATAGCGCTCCATGTTAATGATAACCTTACCGGCATCCGCCTGGCCCATCCCTTTCAGAATCAGCGTCACCATCATTTTCAGGCAAGCCACTTCATCGGCCAGTGCCTGGGTATCCCGCGATGTTGAAAAGTCTTCATCACTCATCTTTGACTCCTTGGTGGTGTTACTGAATGTAGACACAATATCTGTGTGTAAAAAACAGAGTATATCATATGGTTGAATGAGGAATTTATCCCAGGCGAAGCGGTGGAGATTAAACCAACATTAAATGGATGTTTGCGTTATTAACATGCAGGGAAAATCAGGCGTTGAAGTTATTTTTATTTACCAAAGCCCAGCGGTCAATGAAAAGAGCATAAATTATAACATAATGATATTAGTCACAATTTCACATTTTAATTCTTGCATGCTAGTGCGTTTCACTCAAAAGATATCTGGGAATGAGCTCAATTTGATATGTATCATTTCATTTGGGATTTATCTGCGTAACCAGATGTTTTTTCCCCGGCAAACCCGGTAAGATGGCCCTCCTGAAATATATTTTTCCCCTCACTAACCTGCGGAGTACGTCCCGTTGATCAGTCTGCTTCTTGTTGATGACCATGAACTGGTACGCGCCGGTATTCGCCGCATACTGGAAGATATGAAGGGATTGGTAATTGCCGGGGAAGTGGCTTGTGGTGAAGACGCGGTGAAATGGTGCCGCAGCAATCCGGTTGACGTGGTGCTGATGGACATGAATATGCCGGGCATCGGCGGTCTTGAAGCCACGCGAAAAATTGTGCGCTTCAATCCTGACATCCGCATTATTATGCTGACCATCCATACCGAAAATCCGCTGCCGGCAAAAGTGATGCAAGCCGGTGCGGCGGGTTATCTGAGCAAAGGTGCGGCCCCGCAGGAAGTGGTGAGTGCGATTCGTTCGGTGCACTCAGGTCAGCGCTATATCGCATCAGATATTGCGCAGCAAATGGCGCTTAGCCAAATCGAGCCGCAAAAAGCCGAATCGCCCTTTAGCTGTTTGTCGGAAAGGGAATTGCAGATTATGCTGATGATCACCCGAGGGCAAAAGGTGACGGAAATTTCCGAGCAGCTTAATCTCAGCCCGAAAACCGTTAACAGTTACCGTTATCGCATGTTCAGTAAGTTGAACATCAGTGGCGACGTAGAGTTAACGCATCTGGCCATTCGACATGGTCTCTATAATGCGGAGCCGTTAATCAGTAGTGAGTGACGTTTTCAATTCCAAAGCCTTTCTGAGCACCGTGACCAGTCAGCCCGGCGTCTACCGCATGTATGACGCGACAGGCACGGTGATCTATGTCGGTAAAGCGAAAGACCTCAAAAAGCGCCTGACCAGTTATTTCCGCACTCAGGTGGGCAGTCGAAAAACCGAAGTTCTGGTCAGTAACATCCAAAACATCGACGTGACGGTGACGCATACCGAAACCGAAGCTTTGCTGCTTGAACACAATTACATCAAGCTCTATCAGCCTCGCTATAACGTGCTGCTGCGTGATGATAAATCCTATCCCTATATATTCCTGAGTGCAGACGCGCATCCGCGACTGGCGATGCATCGTGGTGCCAAACACGCGAAAGGGGAATACTTTGGGCCTTTCCCTAATGGCTATGCGGTGCGTGAAACCCTGGCGCTGTTGCAGAAAGTGTTCCCGATTCGACAGTGTGAAAACAGTGTTTATCGCAACCGCTCTCGCCCTTGTTTGCAATATCAGATTGGCCGTTGCCTTGGGCCGTGCGTAGCGGGTTTGGTCAGCGAAGATGAGTATGCGCAGCAAACGGACTACGTGCGGCTGTTTCTTGCCGGTAAAGATGATCAAGTGATCAACCAACTGGTCAAACGCATGGAAGAGGCCAGCTATGGATTGCGCTTCGAAGAAGCGGCGCGTCTGCGCGATCAGATTCAGGCGGTACGACGCGTCACTGAGAAGCAGTTTGTCTCCAATCAGGGGGATGACCTTGATGTGATGGGGGTGGCATTCGACGCCGGTATGGCTTGTCTGCACGTGCTGTTTATTCGGCAGGGCAAAGTGCTGGGCAGCCGCAGTTACTTCCCGAAAGTGCCAGCCGATACCGATCTCACCGAAGTGGTGCAAACCTTTGTCGGCCAGTTTTATCTGCAGGGCAGCGAAGCACGCACTTTGCCAGCTGATATTCTGCTGGACTTTAGCCTGCCTGAACGCGAGTTGCTGGCCGATTCTTTGAGTGAATTGGCCGGGCGCAAGGTCAATATTCAAAGCAAACCGCGCGGCGATCGGGCACGCTACCTTAAACTGGCGCGCACCAACGCTGCCACCGCGTTGACCACGAAACTGTCTCAGCACTCCACTATTCAGCAACGCCTGGCGGCGCTGGCGGTGTTTCTCGAACTCGATATCATCAAACGCATGGAATGTTTCGACATCAGTCACACCATGGGTGAGCAGACGATAGCTTCGTGTGTGGTCTTTAACCGCGATGGACCGCTGCGTTCAGATTACCGCCGCTATAACATTGAAGGCATCACGCCTGGCGATGATTACGCCGCGATGAACCAGGTATTACGTCGTCGTTATGGTAAAGCGCTGGAAGAGGACAAAATCCCTGATGTCATCATCATCGATGGCGGTAAAGGCCAGCTGGCGCAGGCGAAACAAGTGTTCGCAGAGCTGGATGTGCCCTGGGATAAAGATCGTCCCATTTTGCTGGGCGTGGCAAAAGGCACTGACCGTAAAGCGGGTCTGGAAACGCTGTTCTTTGAAGCGGAAGGCGAGGGCGTTTCATTGCCGCCAGACTCGCCTGCACTGCATGTGATTCAACATATTCGTGATGACTCTCACAATCATGCAATTTCGGGGCACCGGAAAAAACGTGCGAAAGTGAAGAACACCAGTGCACTTGAAAGCATTGAAGGGGTCGGGCCAAAACGGCGTCAACAGCTGCTTAAGTATATGGGGGGCCTGCAACCCCTGATGAATGCCAGCGTGGATGAGATTGCTAAAGTGCCGGGGATTTCCTTCTCGCTGGCGGAAAAAATCTACTACTCGCTGAAACACTAGCATTGAAACAGGGGGGGCAATGTAGGAACATACGTTAAATTCTACTCACACCAGACAGTTACTGGCATATGCAATTTAACATTCCGACGTGTCTTACCCTGTTTCGAGTTGTACTGATTCCATTCTTTGTGCTGGCATTTTATCTGCCTTTTCAATGGGCACCTTTTGCCACTGCATTGATCTTTGTGGTTGCCGCCGTGACTGACTGGTTTGATGGTTTTCTTGCCCGCCGCTGGAAGCAAACCACGCGTTTTGGCGCTTTCCTCGATCCTGTAGCTGACAAAGTGATGGTGGCCATTGCGTTGGTACTGGTTGCCGAGTATTTCCACGCCTGGTGGATTACCTTACCGGCAGCGACCATGATTGCACGCGAAATTATCATCTCAGCCTTACGTGAGTGGATGGCGGAGATTGGTAAGCGCAGCAGCGTAGCGGTTTCCTGGATTGGCAAAGTGAAAACCACGGCGCAGATGTTCTCTCTGTTCGCCTTGCTGTGGCGCCCAGACGCTACGGTGGTGGGGGTGGGTGTCGTCGCACTGTATATCGCCGCGGTGCTGACCTTCTGGTCAATGTTCCAGTATTTGAGCGCCGCACGCGGTGATTTGCTCGATAGCTGATCGATGCGATTTAAAAAGCAGCAAACGGACGCACTGTGTGGATAATTCTATTGACTCATTGCGTCAGATAAGTAGAATGCATCGCATCGAACGGCAGCGAGTCTGCAAGAAGCTGAGTAAAATCAGCGAGTTCGGTGAATTAAAGAATCAAGTATTTCAGTTTTCAGCAAGGCGGCGACTGAACGAACCACAGAGAGCTTACTTCAGTAAGTGACCTGTGTGAGTGAAGGAAGCTAACGCAGCAGTAAAGTGAAAGACGAAGATTATGCGGGAATAGCTCAGTTGGTAGAGCACGACCTTGCCAAGGTCGGGGTCGCGAGTTCGAGTCTCGTTTCCCGCTCCAAATTTAGTCGTCTGTTGCTGACAGATGACACATCAGAATAAAGGCGCGTTGGCAGAGTGGCCATGCAACGGATTGCAAATCCGTCTACCTCGGTTCGACTCCGGGACGCGCCTCCAATTTACACCCTGCCCGGGTGGTGAAATCGGTAGACACAAGGGATTTAAAATCCCTCGGCTTATGGCTGTGCGGGTTCAAGTCCCGCCCCGGGTACCATATTTAGTAGTCGCTAAAACCAAATAAAATCAAAGCAATATGCAGTAATGTCGTGACCGCCCAAGGGCGGTTTTTTTGTGCCTGCGATTTACTTCATAATATCAATTCCTAATATCTATCCTCGATATCAACTGCCCGTTACAATTGCTCATCTGCTCATCTGCTCATCTGCTCATCTGCTCATCTGCTCATCTGCTCATCTGCTCATCTGCTCATCTGCTC
>NZ_JBGMNK010000007.1:0-236738 GCF_051336905.1 Pantoea sp. C8B4 | reverse complement strand
TGCGAGGTGGCGTATATTACGCTTTCCTCCTTCAGAGTCAAACACTTTTTTCAGCGTTTTTCTCCGGCGGGGTGAATTTCTTCACTCCCTGCTGAGCCGTCTGCGTTGCCGCTTTGCCGTCTCAGTGGTGGCGCATTATAGGCAGGTTCTGAGGAAGCGCAAGGGCAATTTTCAAGTTTTTATTCGTTCGCTTGAAAATTGCACAAAACCGCCTAAATCAGCCCTTCTTAATGCGTCCAGGCAGCTCTGACAGGCTATTAAGCACCCAATCTGCTGCATTTTCGCCATCAGCGGTAACTGGCTTACCCGTACGCACCAACACTTTAGTGCCCACACCTGCTGCTGCTGCTGCCTGCATATCTTCTATTTTGTCACCTACCATAAAAGAAGCAGCCATATCGATGTTCAGATGCTTCTGCGCAGAGAGCAGCATACCCGGCTGCGGCTTACGGCAATCACACGCCTGGCGATACTCTTCTACTGTTGCATCTGGCAAATGAGGACAGAAATAGATGCCATCAAGATCGACATCACGATCCGCCAGCGACCAATCCATCCATTCGGTGAGCTGCATAAACTGGTCTTCGGTAAACATGCCACGCGCAATACCGGACTGGTTGGTCACCAGTACCAGCGCGAAGCCCATCTTCTTTAGCGCCTGCAACGCTTCAATGGTGCCATCGATGAATTCAAAATTATCGATTTCGTGAACATAACCATGATCGACATTTAGGGTGCCATCACGATCTAGAAAAATAGCGGGGACTTTGTTCGACACGTAGAAACTCCTGCTGCAAATAATGCCGCACAGTATCGCATGATTGCATATATAGAGAGAATGGCAGATTGAATGACTTCGATTGATTTAGCCGTCTGGATGCCTTAACATCCATCCAAATTTCACGCAGCGCGATCGCGTGAAACCCGATACACCACGGACAACGCAACACGATAACTATTAAACTAATGATTAAACTCGAAAACATTACCAAAGTGTTCCAGCAAGGTTCACGCACCATTCAGGCGCTTTCAAACGTCAGCCTGCACGTGCCTGCCGGACAAATTTATGGCGTCATCGGTTCTTCCGGTGCCGGTAAAAGTACGCTGATTCGCTGCGTTAATTTACTTGAGCGTCCAACATCGGGGCGTGTTTTGGTTGATGGGCAGGATTTGACCGCCCTCTCCTCCTCAAAACTGACGCTGGCACGCCGTCAGATTGGCATGATCTTCCAGCACTTCAATTTGATGAACTCACGGACCGTAGCCGGTAACGTTGCGCTGCCGCTCGAATTGGGCAACCTGTCACGCGAGCAGATTAAAAACCGCGTAACTGAACTGCTGGAGTTAGTTGGACTGGCAGACAAGCACGACAGCTGGCCCGCGAATCTTTCCGGTGGGCAAAAACAGCGTGTGGCAATTGCCCGTGCGCTGGCCACTAATCCAAAAGTTTTGCTGTGTGATGAAGCCACCAGCGCCCTCGACCCAGCAACCACACGTTCCATCTTAGAATTATTAAAAGACATCAACCGCCGTCTGGGGATCACTATTCTGCTGATCACTCATGAGATGGATGTGGTGAAACGCATCTGCGACCAGGTTGCCGTTATCAGTAATGGCGAACTGATTGAGAAAGACAGCGTTAGTGAAGTGTTCTCACATCCTAAAACGCCATTGGCACAGCAATTCATTCAATCGACACTGCATCTGGATATCCCAGACGATTACCAGCAGCGCATGCAGCCGCAAGCCTCTGCTGAAAGCGTCCCGCTGTTGCGTATGGAGTTCACTGGCAAATCAGTAGATGCGCCGCTGCTTTCAGAAGCTGCTCGTCGCTTCAATGTGAATAACAACATCATCAGTGCCCAGATGGATTATGCCGGCGGCGTTAAGTTCGGCATCATGCTGGCCGAGATGGATGGCAGTGAAACAGATACACAGGCAGCGATTGCCTGGCTGAAAGAAAATCATGTGAAAGTAGAGGTACTGGGTTATGTCTGAAGCGATGCTGTGGTTACTGACGCGTGGCGTCTGGGAAACGCTGATGATGACCTTCGTCTCTGGTTTCTTTGGTTTTGTACTCGGCCTGCCCGTCGGCGTGCTGCTATATGTCACTCGCCCAGGGCAAATTCTGGCCAATGGCACACTCTATCGCGTGCTCTCAGCGGTGGTGAATATCTTCCGTTCAATCCCCTTCATTATATTGCTGGTGTGGATGATTCCTTTCACGCGCATGATTGTCGGCACCTCCATTGGTTTGCAGGCCGCAATCGTGCCATTGACAGTGGGTGCCGCTCCCTTTATTGCGCGTATGGTTGAGAATGCGCTGTTAGAGCTGCCAACCGGTTTGATTGAAGCCTCACGCGCGATGGGCGCTACTCCCCTGCAGATCGTACGTAAAGTGCTGCTACCCGAAGCCCTGCCGGGTCTGGTGAATGCCGCTACAATTACTCTGATTACGCTGGTCGGCTACTCCGCCATGGGCGGCGCGGTCGGCGCAGGTGGCTTGGGTCAGATTGGCTATCAGTATGGTTACATTGGCTATAACGCCACTGTGATGAATACCGTGCTGATTTTGCTGGTTGTTCTGGTGTATCTCATTCAATTCTGTGGCGACCGCATTGTCCGTGCTGTGTCACATAAATAAGTAAACAACATCAATAGTCCTCTATTAAGGAAAGGATATGTCTTTCACATTTAAAAAGATTGCCGCTGTGGGTGCTCTGATTGGCGCAATTGCGCTGGCAGGATGCGATCAGAAAGCTAAAGATCCAAACCACATCAAAGTGGGTGTGATTGTCGGTGCTGAACAGCAGGTTGCTGAAACTGCGGTTAAAGTCGCTAAAGAAAAATACAACCTGGATGTTGAGCTGGTGACCTTTAACGATTACGTGCTGCCAAACGAAGCGCTGAGCAAAGGCGATATCGATGTCAACGCCTTCCAGCATAAGCCATATCTCGATCAGCAGATCAAAGACCGTGGCTACAAACTGGTCCCGGTCGGCAATACCTTCGTGTATCCAATCGCTGGCTACTCGAAAAAGATCAAGTCACTGGATGAACTGCAAAACGGTGCACAGGTTGCGATTCCTAACGATCCAACCAACCTCGGTCGTTCACTGCTGCTGCTGCAGAAAGTGGGCCTGATCAAACTGAAAGATGGCGTGGGCCTGCTGCCAACCTCTCTGGATATCGTTGAGAACCCTAAAAACCTGAAGATTGTTGAGCTGGAAGCACCACAGTTGCCACGTTCACTGGACGATCAGCAGATTGCTCTGGCGGTGATCAACACCACTTACGCCAGCCAGATTGGTCTGACGCCAGCAAAAGATGGCATCTTTGTGGAAGATAAAGATTCTCCTTACGTGAACCTGATCGTCAGCCGTGAAGATAATAAAGATGCGGAAAACGTGAAGAAATTTGTTCAGGCATATCAGTCTGATGAAGTTTCTGAAGCCGCGAACAAAATCTTCAACGGTGGTGCAGTTAAAGGCTGGTAATTTTCGCCTTTGATGCCATCCAGGGCGGCTTCGGCCGCCCTTTCTTTTTGCTGACTTGTTATTTAATCCCGTCCTTGTTTCAATAACGCCACTTTTTTCTATTGAGGATGTTGCTATGCGTTTCTTACCGCTCTGCTTGTTAGCCTTAATGCTAACTGGGTGTGTACGTGAATATCACCCAATAAGCAGCGCCCCCGCTCGTCCGCAACAGTCATCCAGCGAACCTGAGCGCAAACCCACTCCTCGCCCTGCGCCAGTGAAGATTTATACCGATGCGACCGATCTGGTTAGCAACCCGTTCCGCGATCTGGGTGAAGTTTCCGCCGATGATTGCCAAAGCAGCAGCCAGGATTCGCCACCGAACATCAACACCGCGCGTAAACGTCTGCAGATCAAAGCAGCCAACATGAAAGCGAATGCTGTTTTGCTGCATAAATGCGAAATCGTCACCAGCACGCCAGGCTGCTATCGCCAGGCCATTTGCCAAGGCTCAGCACTGAAAGTTTCCAATCAATGAGTGATTTTGCCTTTGCGCAAATCGGCGTTATTCGTTCGCCGTGGAAAGAAAAATTTGCCGTACCGCGCCAGCCTGGCTTAGTTCAGGATGGTGGCGGCGAGTTGCATCTCTTGCCGCCTTATAATCAGCCAGAAGCGGTGCGGGGGCTTGAAGCCTTCAGCCATCTTTGGGTGCTGTTTGTTTTCCATCAGACCATGGAAGGCGGTTGGCGCCCAACCGTGCGCCCTCCTCGCTTAGGCGGCAACGCGCGCATGGGAGTTTTCGCCACCCGATCCACCTTTCGCCCTAACCCCATTGGCATGTCGCTGGTCGAGTTGAAAGGCATTCGATGTGATAAGCAGCAGGTGATTTTGCAACTCGGCAGTCTGGATTTAGTCGATGGCACACCGGTAGTCGATATCAAACCGTATCTGCCGTTTGCTGAAGCCCTGCCCGATGCCCGTGCCGGCTTTGCGCAGAGCGCCCCCGATGCCACCATGCCCGTACGTTTCTCTGCTCTGGCGCAGCACCAAATCCAGCAGCAGAAAAACTATCCCCATCTGGCACGTTTTATCGCTGACGTTTTAGCGCAGGATCCCCGCCCAGCTTACCGTAAAGGTGAAGCGGAAGATCGTGAGTATGCTGCCTGGCTACTCGACTTTAACGTGCGCTGGCGTATCGATGATATCGGCACAGAAGTGATCGCTCTCGATCCACGCTAAAACAAGCTTTTGAGTGAATGATCTCGCTGGTACACTAGCCGCCAGAAAAATTTTTGTCCGTGTCCTTCCGTACAACTGGAATCGTAATCAATGCGTACTACTCAATATCTGCTCTCTACTCTGAAAGAGACGCCATCCGATGCGGAAGTGATCAGCCACCAGCTGATGCTGCGCGCCGGTATGATCCGTAAACTGGCTTCTGGTCTTTATACCTGGCTGCCGACCGGTGTTCGCGTGCTGCGAAAAGTTGAAAACATCGTACGCGAAGAGATGAACAACGCGGGTGCGATTGAGATCTCCATGCCGGTGGTTCAGCCTGCCGATTTATGGGAAGAGAGCGGCCGTTGGGAGCAGTACGGCCCAGAACTGCTGCGCATTAAAGATCGCCACGAGCGTCCGTTCGTGTTGGGGCCAACTCACGAAGAAGTGGTCACCGATTTGATCCGCAACGAGCTGAGCTCGTACAAACAGCTGCCGCTGAATCTGTATCAAATCCAGACCAAATTCCGTGACGAAGTGCGCCCTCGTTTTGGTGTGATGCGCTCACGTGAGTTCATCATGAAAGATGCCTACTCCTTCCACATCTCACAGGAATCCTTGCAGGAAACCTATGATGCGATGTATCGCGCTTACAGCCAGAGCTTCAGCCGTATGGGGCTGGATTTCCGTGCGGTGCAAGCGGATACCGGTTCGATTGGCGGCAGCGGCTCTCACGAATTCCAGGTGCTGGCGCAGAGCGGTGAAGATGATGTGATCTTCTCCAGCGAATCCGATTACGCCGCCAACATCGAAAAAGCGGAAGCCGTGGCGCCAGCGGGTGAACGTCCAGCGGCAACTCAGGCGATGACGCAGTTTGCTACGCCAAACGCGAAAACCATTGCTGAGCTGGTCGAGCAACATCAGATCCCGGTTGAGAAAACCGTGAAGACGCTGATTGTGAAAGGTACTGAAGAGAGCGGCCATGCACTGGTTGCCTTGCTGGTTCGCGGTGATCACGAGCTAAACGAAATTAAAGCCGAGCATCTGGATATCGTTGCCTCTCCACTGGAGATGGGCAGTGAAGAAGCGATTCGTGCAGCCGTTGGCGCAGGCTTTGGTTCAATCGGCCCGGTGGGTTTGAACATGCCAGTGATTGCCGACCGCACCGTGGCAAAGATGAGCGATTTCTCCGCAGGCGCGAACATTGATGGTCAGCACTTCGCCGGTATCAACTGGGTACGCGATTTGCCAGAAGCCCGTGTGGAAGATATCCGTAACGTCGTCGAAGGTGATCCGAGCCCGGATGGCAAAGGCACACTGCAGATCAAACGTGGTATCGAAGTGGGTCACATCTTCCAGCTGGGTACCAAATATTCTGACGCAATGAAAGCTGCCGTTCAGGGTGAAGAGGGTCGTAACCAGATTATGACCATGGGTTGCTACGGCATTGGTATCACCCGTGTTGTCGCCGCGGCCATTGAGCAGAACCATGACGAACGCGGCATCATCTGGCCGGCTGCGCTGGCACCGTTCGAAGTGGCGATTTTGCCAATGAACATGCAGAAATCTTTCCGCGTGAAGGAGCTGGCAGAAGAGCTGTACAGCCAACTCCGTGCCAAAGGCATTGATGTGATTCTGGATGACCGCAAAGAGCGTCCAGGCGTGATGTTTGCTGATATGGAACTGATTGGCGTGCCACACACCATCGTCATCGGTGACCGTAACCTCGATAACGAAGAGATCGAGTACAAGGCACGTTCATCCAGCGAGAAGCAGATGATCAAACAGCACGATATTGTCGAGTTCCTGGCAAAAGCGCTGAACAAGTAATACTGAAACGCCTCCAGCTGGAGGCGTTTATCATTGCACTTTTCCCCGCATCGCTTTCACATTACTGCGCCGTGATTTCCCCTCCAGCCTCCGCTCTTTAGAGGCACGCGTGGGTCGTGTCGCTCGCCGAGTTTTTTCCACCGTGGTTAACTCACGAATCAGATTGATCAGCCGCTGCAGGGCCGCCTCGCGATTCATTTCCTGGCTGCGATACTCCTGAGATTTGATGATCACCACGCCTTCTGCCGTGATCAAATGGTGGCTCGCAGCCAATAGACGTTCCTTGTAGAACGGTGGCAGCGAAGAGGCATGGATATCAAAACGCAGATGGATAGCGGTGGACGTTTTATTCACATGCTGCCCGCCGGCACCTTGTGCACGAATGGCACTGAGCTCGACCTCGTTGTCTGCAAGTGAGACTGAACGCGACAGCACGATCATCTGTCACCTGCCTTTAAGAACGATGTTGTGTCGCGGAATAACCTGTTCATCAACTTAACCTTTTGTGCGCCGCCTTCCTGCTTAAGGCCAGCGCTGTGTGTCACTTTTACACTTTTCTTTGCACAGATCGCGGCTTCCCCTGGCTGATTTCCATGAAAATCCTGTGATATAGTCGCTCATCAACCAGAGTATTTAAGCTCTGCTGAGGGGGTGTATGTGCAAAAGTATTGTGAGTTAGTTCGCCAGAAGTATGCCGAAATCGGCAGTGGCGACCTGGGGTATGTGCCAGACGCGATAGGTTGCGCGCTAAACGCACTCAACGATATTGCCGCTAATTCTGCGCTAAACTCTTCTGTCAGGGAACAAGCAGCTTATGCTGCTGCTAACTTATTGGTGAGCGACTATGTTGACGAATGAAGCCTACAAACCCATCAACTGCGATGACTACGATAGCCTCGAGCTCGCCTGCACCAAACACTGGACGCTGTCTTTGGAGTTAAAAAACGGCGATCAGCTTAAGGCGAAAGCCGTTGACATGGTCTCACGTAAAAACGTGGAGTACCTGACGGTCGATCTCTCCGGTGAAACCCGCGAACTGCGTCTTGACCATATCGCCAGCTTCAGTCATCCCGAGCTGGGCACCGTCATCGTTAGCGAAGACGAATAACTACCACATCCGGGCGGGAATGCTATCCCGCCCTCCTCGCTTACGGCTTCAGCGAACTGTAATACGCCGATAAATCTTCCATATCCTGATCGCTCAATCCTGCCACAAACGCTTTCATCACTTCGGCCTGACCACCGCTGCGCTCCCCTTTTTTATATGCCTGCAAGGAGTGCAGCAGGTAAGGCGCATGTTGCCCGGCAAGATTGGGATAAAGCGGCACAGCACTTTTTCCTTCCGCGCCATGACACGCCAGGCAGGTTGCTGCTTTTTGCGCGCCTGCATTTACATCGCCGTCGGCAAAAGCCGGCAACGCAGCGGCCAGCAATACTGCCGCCATCCAGTGTTTCATCATTGCTCTCCATCTTATTGTTGTTGTAACCAGATCGCTTGCCAGCCTTGCTCATCACTGGCCGCACCCTCTCGGGTAACAAAAAGTCCCGGTGCGCAGATCAGCATCTGGTTGTAGTAAATCAAAGGAATACGTTCACGCTGCCAGGGTGGCACACCTAACTCCTGCCACAGTTTTTTTATCTCGCGCCCTCCGGCGCGGCCCAGCAGATGATAATAGCCGCTGGCCTGAAAACGAACGTTGATCGATTCGTCCTCGGTGGGTTGACGCAAGGTGGCGATCGCCGGGTTTGCCTGTAATACGCCTAAATTCTCGGGCAGCCGCAGCGCTTGTTCACGATCATGCCAGGTTAGCGAGTGCTGACTCAGCGATGCATGCGCGTTAAGCCAATACAGCCGCTGGCGATAACGGCGGAGTGTAAAGGCAGCAAAACTCAGGCTGGGATTGGCATCTTCACGGCTACACATCACTTCATCGGTGATACGTTTTAAGGCATCACGTGAAGGCATCGCGCCGCCCTGCTGTGCAATCCAGCGACGCAAAAGCGCATGGCGTCGCACTTCGCTCATCGCCAGCAATGGCGGAAAATGCAGTGCGCCCTGTTCATCAGTGAGCTGGGCCAACTGTTCTGCCAGCAGTTCATCCAGCAATTGCTCCTGCTCACCACACAGCGCGGCACTGCGGGCGCTGGCGGCGTTAAAATGTGGCCAGCGCGTCTGCAGCAACGGCAGAATGTCCTGACGAAGAAAATTACGGTCATAGCGGCTGTCGGCGTTACTCTCATCTTCAATCCAGCCTAAGCCGTGTTCCGTCGCATAGGCTTCGAGTTGCTGACGACTGATATCCAGCAACGGACGCAGGTGCGAATTTTTCCCCACCTGGCGCAGGATGGGCATCCCCGCCAATCCTGCTGGACCACTGCCCCTTTTTAACGCCAACAACAGCGTTTCACACTGGTCGTCAAGGTGCTGAGCCGTAAGTAAGTGCTCACCGGGTTGCAGCTGTTGAAATAACGCCTGGTAGCGTGCTTCCCGGGCCGCCGCCTCAATGCCCTTTACACGACCATCCACCTGAACACGCAATACTTCGCAGGGAATCTGCCACTGCTGGCAGATATGCAGGCAATGTGACGCCCAGCGCTCCGCATTTGGGCTTAATCCATGATGGACGTGCAACGCGCGCACCTGCAACTCGGGCACCTGGCGTTGCCAACTCACCAGCTGATGCAGCAATACGGTGGAATCCAACCCGCCACTGAACGCCAGCACACAGCGGGCGTCGGGTGTCAGTAACGAAGCAAGATGGGAAAAGGACATAGCGTAATCCGTCAACGCGAACCGCCTGATTGCGGCCCGCAGCGGTGGCTAGTTTACGCTTGATACAGCTCCAGCGGCAAACCGTCTGGATCCGGAAAGAAAGTGCACGCTTTGCCGGTCAGGGCGTCAATGCGGATGGGTTCGCACACCACGCCTTTCGCAGCCAACGCCACAATCGACTGTTCAACATCATCAACACAAAACGCCAGATGACGCAGACCGCAGGCTTCCGGCCCACTGACGCGTGGCGGCGGCGAGGGGAACGAGAACAGTTCGATGGTATAAACCCCGTTCAATCCCAGATCCCCTTTCCACGAATCACGCTCGGCGCGGTAATACTCACCCAGCAAATCAAAACCTAACACGTCACAGTAAAACGCCTTACTGCGCTGATAATCGGTGGCAATAATGGCAATGTGGTGGATCTGTTTTATCTGCAGCATAGCGGCTCCTAAAGAATCAGCCGCTAAGCCTACGTGCTCGTTAGCGCGCTGAAAAGAGGCAATTGTCCGAAGTTAACGGCTGTTTTCCTCACGCAGCACGCGCACCAGATAGCGCCCATCGTCGGTGAGCGTTGCACCATGGATATCGGTTTCAAATCCAGGATAGTGCCGTCCAATAGTGCAGAGCATCAGCAGAAAATCGAGCACTGCACGGCTCTCCTCCGTGATCATCTCACCTGGCATCACCAACGGCACGCCCGGCGGGTAAGGCAGAATCATGTTGGCAGAGACCCGGCCCACTAACTCACGGATATCGACGGTTTCGACTTGCCCCTGCACCTGGCGCTGGAAGGCCTGATGCGGCGTCATTTTTGATTCAGGTAATACGTCGAAAGCCTTCAGCATCAGGCGTGGCAGATCGTGTTGTCGTATCAGGTTATGAATGCCCTGCGCCAACGTCTGAATGCGCATATTGCGATAGAAATCGGGATCTTCGGCATAAAGATCCGGCAGCATGTTTTTCACCCGCAGATTAAGATCGTAGGCGCGTTTGAATTCAGTCAGACCACGCAGCACGCTCATGGCTTTGGTTTTATCGATACCGATGCTGAACAGGAACAGCAAATTGTACGGCCCGGTCTTCTCTACCACCACGCCGCGCTGATCGAGGAATTTCGCCACCAGCGCCGCAGGAATGCCTTCATCCGCCATTTTCCCCAATTCACTCATTCCGGGCGTCAGGATGGTGACTTTGATCGGATCGAGGTACATGTGATCACGATCGGCATGGGTGAATCCATGCCAGTCCTCTTCGCCTGGCTGGATCGGCCAGCACTCAGCTTCATCGATCTGCTCAGGCTGCCAGATGTCGAAGAACCAGCCATCGCACTCTTCACGCAGTCGCTGAATCTCACGACGGAAATGCAGAGCGCGCTCAACTGAGCGATTGATCAATCGCTTACCCGGATTACCGCGCAGCATCGCCGCCGCCGTTTCAATCGATGAGACAATCGCGTAACTCGGCGATGTGGTGGTGTGCATCATGTAGGCTTCATTGAAGGTGTCGTGGTCGTAATCACCTTTGATGTGAATCAGCGAGGCCTGCGAAAACGCCGCCAGCAGTTTGTGCGTCGACTGCGTTTCATAAATCACTTTGCCGGGAATACGCTCGCCGCTCATACCACTTTTGCCGCTGTAGATCGGGTGGAAGTTAGTGTACGGCACCCAAGCTGAATCGAAATGAATCGACGGCACATCCAGCGTCTCTTTGATGTACTGGGTGTTATACAACAGGCCATCGTAAGTGGAGTTGGTGATGACGGCATGCACCGGCCAACTGGCGCGTGGTGTCTGATTAACTTTCTGCTGAATGCTATCACGCGTGAACTCCCGCTGCGGGATACCGCCCAAAATACCGAGTGCGTTGCGTGTCGGCTTGAGCCAGATCGGGATGATGTCGCTCATCATCAACAGATGGGTGAGTGATTTGTGGCAGTTACGGTCAATCAGCACCGTACTGCCTGCGGGTGCAGCGTACATCCCAACAATTTTGTTCGAGGTTGAGGTGCCATTGGTCACCATATAGCTTTGTTCAGCACCAAAAGTACGCGCCACATACTCTTCTGCTTCGAGGTGCGGGCCGGTGTGATCGAGCAGAGACCCCAGTTCGGTGACGGAGATGGAGACATCCGCCTTGAGCGTGTTTGCACCGAAGAAGTCATAGAACAGGCTGCCCACCGGGCTTTTCTGGAAGGCGGTGCCGCCCATGTGGCCCGGCGTACAGAAGGTGTATTTGCCCTCTTTCACGTAGGTGAACAGCGCCTTGGTGAGCGGCGGCATGATTTTATCGATGTATTCATCGGTGTACTGGCGGATGTGCAAGGCGATGTCGTCAGCGGCATTGAGTGCGTACTCAAAGAATTGCAGCGCCATGCGCATTTCGTTAATGCTGACATCCATCTGCGAATGGGTGTTGATAAAGGCATACAGCGGCAGATATTCGTTGAGTTGATTGATGTCGCTGCACAGCGCCAGACTGTAATCGTCCCAGTCAAAAACCACGCCGCAGATACGCGGGTTGTGTTCTATCAGTTTCAGCAGGTCACTGGCATTGTTGGGATAGACGGTCTGGAACCCTTGCAGCTTGAGGGCTGCGTCCAGTTCACGAATCGGTTCATCTTTGTAGAACGCGCCGTGCGGTCCCATGATCGCGATAATATTCAATGCTCACCTCCTGTGGTGTTATGGCACTGAATAAGGATAGCGAAAAGTGAGAGGTGAATGTTCTGGAATGCGGTGTTGTTGATGTGAAGTATTGTTAGATTGCCATTGCTGCCCGACTCATAGCGGTCCGTACGATCTCGCTCAGTCATCAACGGACATAAAAAAAGCGGACCGGAGTCCGCTTTTCTTTATGAGCAAGCAGGCTTACGCGTAGCCGTAGCTCATAAGGCGCTGATAGCGACGGTTAAGCAGCTCTTCCGTGCTCAGCACGTCGAGATCCGCCAGATCCGCCAGCAGTTGCTTTTTCAAGCTTGCCGCCATATCCACTGGTTGACGATGCGCGCCACCCAGAGGTTCAGGGATGATCGAGTCGATCAGCTTCAGCTCTTTCAGACGATCGGCGGTGATGCCCATCGCTTCGGCAGCCAAAGGCGCTTTATCAGCGCTTTTCCACAGAATAGAAGCACAGCCTTCCGGTGAAATCACCGAGTAGGTGCTGTACTGCAGCATGTTCACTTTGTCGCCCACGCCAATCGCCAGCGCGCCACCGGAACCGCCTTCGCCAATCACGGTACAGATGACCGGAATTTTCAGACCTGACATCTCACGCAGGTTGCGTGCGATGGCTTCTGATTGTCCACGCTCTTCGGCGCCCACACCAGGGTATGCACCCGGGGTGTCGATGAAGGTGATCAGTGGCATTTTAAAGCGTTCAGCCATCTCCATCAGTCGCAGCGCTTTGCGGTAGCCTTCTGGTGCTGGCATACCGAAGTTACGACGGATTTTCTCTTTGGTTTCACGGCCTTTCTGATGGCCAATGACCATCACCGGACGACCATCAAGACGGGCAATCCCGCCGACAATCGCTTTGTCATCGGCATAAGCGCGGTCGCCAGCCAACTCATCGAAATCATCAAACGCGTTGCGGACATAGTCCAGCGTATAAGGGCGCAGCGGATGACGCGCGAGCTGCGCAACCTGCCATGCACCTAAATCGGAGAAGATTTTACG
Source organism: Pantoea sp. C8B4 (assembly GCF_051336905.1). Taxonomy (NCBI): domain Bacteria; kingdom Pseudomonadati; phylum Pseudomonadota; class Gammaproteobacteria; order Enterobacterales; family Erwiniaceae; genus Pantoea; species Pantoea sp. C8B4. The sequence goes on along the minus strand of NZ_JBGMNK010000007.1, from coordinate 223,764 downwards.
GGTCAGCTCAACGCTTTTTTCGCGCAAACGCTGCACTTCTTCATCCAGATTAATATCGTGTTTCTCATCCGAACGGCCAATTGACTTCAGCGAGTCGATTTTCGCTTCCAGTTCTGCGATTGGCTGTTCAAAATCCAGGTAATTAAGACTCATAATGTTCCTGTTTTAGTCAAACTCCAGTTCCACCTGCTCCGATCCTACTAACGACCGCAAATCGTTGAGTAAACGATCGCTGGGCGAAATACGCCACGCTGCACCAAAGCGCAGCTTCGCCCGCGCATCTGCTCTCTGATAATAGAGATGCACCGGAATGGTCCCGGAGCGATGAGGCTCCAGAGACTGGCGGAGACGGTTTAAAAGCTGGTCATCAATTTGCCTGTCCGTCAGCGAGATAGCAAGTCCGCGCGCGTATTTTTCCCGCGCTTCGTCGATGTCCATCACTTCTCGAGCGGTCATTTTAAGGCCACCGCTAAAGTCATCAAAGCTGACCTGTCCACTGACGATCAGGATACGGTCTTTCTCCAGCAACTGCTGGTATTTATCTAACGCATCGGTAAATAACATCACTTCCAGACGACCAGAGCGATCGTCGAGAGTACAAATACCAATTCGGTTGCCGCGTTTCGTGACCATCACGCGGGCGGCAATCACCAGCCCAGCCGCGATGGTTACTTTACCACGATCCGTCGGATGCATGTCCTTCAGGCGCATGCCGCCAACGTAGCGATCAATTTCTTTAAGATACTGATTAATTGGGTGGCCGGTGAGATACAAACCCAGCGTCTCACGCTCACCGTCCAGTTGAATCTGTTCCGGCCATGGCGTGATGTTGGTGTATGACTTCTCCACCTGCTCAGGCTCTTCGGCCAGCACGCCAAACATGTCGGCTTGTCCGGTGGCTTCTGCTTTTGCGTGCTGATCCGCAGCTTTTAAAGCATCGCTGAGCGCGCTCATCAAGGCTGCACGATGCGGACCGAGGCGATCAAAAGCCCCCGACATGATCAGCTTTTCCATCACACGGCGGTTAATCTTTTTCGTATCGGTGCGAGCGCAGAGATCAAACAGCTCTTTGAAGTAGCCGCCTTCGTTACGTGCTTCGATGATGGCTTCAATCGGCCCTTCACCCACGCCTTTAATGGCGCCGATACCGTAGACGATTTCGCCTTCATCATTCACATGGAACGGATACAGACCGGAGTTGATATCGGGCGGCAGCACTTTCAGGCCCATGCGCCAGCACTCATCCACCAGGCCAACAACCTTCTCGGTGTTGTCCATATCGGCGGTCATTACCGCGGCCATAAATTCTGCTGGGTAGTGCGCTTTCAGCCACAGCGTCTGATAAGACACCAAAGCATAGGCTGCCGAGTGCGACTTGTTAAAGCCATAACCGGCAAATTTCTCTACCAGATCGAAGATCTTCATCGAGAGTTCACCATCCACGCCCATGCTTTCTGCACCGTCCTGGAACACCGAACGTTGCTTAGCCATCTCTTCGGGTTTCTTTTTACCCATTGCACGGCGCAGCATATCCGCACCACCCAGGGTATAACCCGACAGCACCTGAGCGATCTGCATCACCTGTTCCTGATACAGGATGATGCCGTAGGTTGGTTCCAGTACCGGCTTCAGGGTTTCGTGCTGCCACTGAATATCCGGGTACGAAATTTCTTCACGGCCGTGCTTACGGTCAATGAAGTTATCAACCATGCCCGATTGCAACGGTCCCGGGCGGAACAGTGCCACCAGTGCGATCATGTCTTCAAAGCAGTCCGGCTTCAGACGCTTAATCAGATCTTTCATGCCGCGTGATTCAAGCTGGAAAACCGCTGTGGTTTCCGAGCGTTGCAGCATATCGAAGCTTTTCTTGTCATCCAGCGGGATGGCGGCGATATCAATCGGCTCCAACCCTTCTTTGGCGCGGCGCGGGTTAATCATCTTCAGCGCCCAGTCGATGATGGTCAGCGTACGCAAGCCGAGGAAGTCAAACTTCACCAGGCCGGCATATTCCACATCATTTTTATCAAACTGGGTTACCGGGAATTGGCCATTCTCGTCACAGTAAAGCGGCGCAAAATCAGTGATTTTGGTCGGTGCGATAACCACCCCACCGGCGTGTTTACCGGCGTTACGCGTGACACCTTCCAGCTTGCGCGCCATATCGATCAGCGCTTTGACCTCTTCATCTGCCTCGTAGATTTCCGGCAGTTGCGGTTCCGCTTCAAAGGCTTTTTCCAGCGTCATCCCGGGATCTGGCGGGATCAACTTGGAGATGCGATCCACAAAGCCATACGGATGACCGAGCACGCGTCCTACGTCGCGGATAACCGCTTTCGCCGCCATGGTACCGAAAGTGATGATCTGCGAGACCGCTTCGCGCCCATACATCTCAGCGACATGATCGATCACCTGATCGCGCTTCTCCATGCAGAAATCAACGTCGAAGTCAGGCATTGAGACACGTTCCGGGTTAAGGAAGCGTTCGAACAGCAGGTCAAATTCCAGTGGATCGAGATCGGTGATCTTCAGCGCATACGCCACTAATGAACCCGCACCTGAACCACGGCCGGGCCCAACCGGGATACCGTTATCCTTCGACCACTGGATAAACTCCATCACGATCAGGAAGTAGCCAGGGAAGCCCATCTGGTTGATAACGTTAAGTTCAATCTCAAGACGTTCATCATATTCTGGCCGCTTTTCCGCACGCAGCTTGTCATCCGGGAACAGGAATTCAAGACGCTCTTCCAGCCCTTCACGAGATTTCATGACGAGGAAATCTTCGGTCGTCATTTCACCGGTGGGGAACTGCGGCAGGAAGTACTCACCCAGGCGTACCGTGACGTTACAACGCTTAGCAATCTCTACGCTGTTTTCCAGCGCTTCCGGGATGTCCGAAAACAGCTCGCACATCTCCTCTTCGCTGCGCATATATTGCTGAGGACTGTAATGACGTGGGCGTTTTGGATCGTCCAGCGTGAAGCCATCATGAATCGCCACGCGAATTTCATGGGCGTCAAAATCTTCTTCGTTGAGGAAACAGACTTCGTTGGTGGCCACCACCGGCACACCTTCGGCAATCGCTAGCTCAACGGCGGCATGCAGATAAGCCTCTTCATCAGCGCGTCCGGTCCGCGTCAGTTCGAGGTAATAACGATTAGGGAAGTGTTCCTGATAGAAACTGAGGCTCTGCGATACCAGCGCACTGTTGCCGCGCAGGAGACTGCGGCCAACATCGCCCTTGCGTCCACCGGAGAGCAGAATAATGCCTTCACCCAGTTCGACCAGCCAGTCACGGTCAATAATTGGCCCGGCAATACCATACCCACGCTGATACGCTCGCGAAATCAACAACGTTAGGTTCTGATAGCCAGTGTTGTTGGCGGCAAGCACCGTGAGCTGTGTCAGCTCATCGCCCATCAATTCGCTGGCGACGTGGAAATCCGCACCAATAATCGGTTTGATGCCTGCATCGTGCGCACTGCCGTAAAAACGCACCAACCCGCAAAGGTTGATATAATCGGTAATCGCAATCGCCGGCATACCAAGCGCAGCCGCCTTCTTGACCAATGGCTTAGTTTTCGCCAGGCCATCGACCATCGAATAGTCGCTGTGTACGCGCAAATGTATAAAACGAGGTTCAGCCATATCAGTTTCCGATTAAAACAGCGTCAGGCTATTAAAGCGTAGTCGGCTGGCGCGCGGTCAGCACATCAGCATCAATCAGGGCATTACGCACCGGTGCAAAGCTGCGGCGATGATGTGGCGTGGCACCAAACTGGGTCAATTTTTCCATATGCAACGCAGTTGGGTAGCCTTTGTGCTGAGCAAATCCATATTCCGGGAACAACAGATCCAGTTCGGCCATTTCACGATCGCGTGTGACTTTGGCAATGATCGAGGCTGCACTGATCTCTTGTACCAGGCTATCGCCCTTCACAACCGCTTGCGATGGCATGGCTAACGCAGGGCAACGGTTGCCATCGATCAACACAAAATCAGGCGTAACAGGCAGACCCGCTACCGCACGCTGCATCGCCAGCATAGTGGCGTGCAGAATGTTAAGCTGGTCGATCTCTTCAGGCTCTGCACGGCCCAGACTCCAGGCCAGCGCTTTCTCTTTGATCTCGTCATACAGCGCCAGCCGACGCTTTTCTGAGAGCTTCTTTGAGTCAGCCAGCCCTATAATCGGATTCGCGGGATCGAGGATGACTGCTGCCGTAACAACGGCACCTACCAGCGGACCTCGCCCTACTTCATCCACGCCAGCAATGCGCTGTGCGTTTGGGTAGATAAAATCAGCCATTGGCAATCTCCAGTACGGCGTCCGCGGCTTGCTCATCAGCATTCCAGCGAATCTGTTGATGCAACTCGTTGAAGGTATTCAGCAGGTCATCGCGCTCTGGTCCGGCATGCAACAGAGGTTCCAGCGCAGCCGCAAGCGCCTCTGGCTGGCACTCTTCCTGCAACAGCTCTTTGACCAACTCCCGACCCGCCAGCAGATTGGGCAATGAAACGTACGGTGTTTTCACCAAACGCTTCGCCAGCCAGAAGGTAAAGGGTTTCATGCGGTAACCGACCACCATCGGACACTTCGCCAGCATGCACTCCAGCGCAGCAGTGCCGGATGCGAGAATCGCCGCATCGCTGGCGATCATCGCCTGACGGCCTTTGCCATCCAGCAAATGCATCGGCAGCTCGGGTGCCACTTCAGCTTTAATCTGTTCAAACTGTTCGCGGCGTTTGGCATTGACCAGCGGCACCACAATTTCCAGCGCGGGATAACGCTGACGCAACAACTGCGCCGCACGCAAGAAATCCGCACTCAGCATTTCCACTTCTGCACCACGGCTACCCGGCAGCAAGCCCAGGCAGATCGCATCCTCCGCGATGCCTAACTCACGTCGCGCTGCCGATTTATCTGGCTGCAGCGGCATGGCATCCGCCATGGTGTGGCCGATAAAGCGGCAAGGTACGTTGAATCGATCGTAAAACGCTTTTTCAAACGGCAGAAACGCCAATACCAGATTGGTGTTGCGGCCAATTTTGAACACGCGTTTTTGTCGCCACGCCCATACAGAAGGACTGACGTAATGAATGGTGCGAATGCCTGCGCGCTTCAGGCTGCCTTCCAATGTGATATTGAAATCTGGCGCATCAATGCCGACGAAGACATCAGGCTTGAGTTCGGTGAAGCGCTGCGTCAAATCCTTGCGAATTTTCAGCAATCGGCGCAAGCGGCCGAGCACTTCAACAATGCCCATCACCGCCAGCTCTTCCATCTCATACCAGACTTCACAGCCTTCGGCCTGCATCAGCGGACCGGCAACGCCGACAAAGCGGGCATCGGGATGACGCGCTTTGAGCGCACGGATAAGACCCGCACCAAGAATATCGCCGGAGGTTTCTCCGGCGACCAGGGCAATCGTTAAGGGACGCACTGACATGGATTAACGAATCAATCCACGCGTCGAACGGGCAAAGAAGTCATAGAAAGGCTGCACTTCGCTGTGTTGTTTTGCCAGCTCCTCAATCTCTGGTTTCACTTCATCCAGCGTTTTGCCACTGCGATACAGCAGTTTGTACGCATTGCGAATCGCGTGCAGTGCTTCTTTGCTAAAGCCACGGCGTTTGAGGCCTTCGATGTTGATACCGAACGGTGTTGCGTGGTTGCCCTGCGCGATAACGTACGGTGGGACATCCTGCGCTACGCCTGAACAACCGCCAACCATCACGTGTGCACCAATGGTGCACCACTGGTGTACTGCCGTCATCCCGCCGATAATCGCGAAATCATCCACGGTGACATGACCGCCCAGCGTGGCGTTGTTGGCAAAGATGCAACGGTTACCGATCACGCAGTCATGCGCGATATGCGCATTAACCATCAGCAGGTTATCACTGCCGATTTTGGTGAGGTTGCCACCCTGCGTAGTGCCACGGTGAATGGTGACGCTCTCACGGATGCGGTTGCGATCGCCGATTTCAACACGGGTCGGCTCACCGGCATATTTCAGGTCCTGGTTCACTTCACCAATCGAAGCAAACTGATAGATCTGATTATCTTTACCGATACGCGTGTGGCCATTCACCACCACGTGCGATTTGAGCACCGTACCTTCACCAATTTCCACGTTAGCGCCGACAAAGCAGAACGGGCCGATGTGAACATTGGCGCCGATGACGGCACCTTCTTCAATGACGGAACTGGGATGAATATTGGCGGTTGAATCAATCACTAATTATGCCTCCCGGCTACGGGCACACATCATGGTCGCTTCACAGACAATCTTGCCGTCTACCGTTGCCACGCCTTTGAAGCGCGTCAGACCACGACGAGTTTTCTCGAAGGTGACTTCCATAATCATCTGATCGCCCGGTACCACTGGACGTTTGAAGCGGGCTTCGTCGATACCGGCGAAGTAATACAGCTCGCCGGGTTCCAGTTTTCCAACGCTTTTGAACGCCAGAATACCGGTTGCCTGCGCCATTGCTTCCAGAATCAGAACGCCTGGGAAAATCGGCTTACCAGGGAAGTGTCCCTGGAAAAACGGTTCATTAACAGAAACGTTCTTCACCGCACGCAGATATTTATGCTCTTCAAATTCCAGCACGCGGTCAACCAGCAAGAACGGATAGCGGTGCGGCAGCAGTTCTAAAATCTCTTCGATTTTCAGAGTATGCGTTTCAGTTGTCAAAATACTCTTCCTGTCCTAAAAAATCTGATGGCAATAATAACACGGCCTGCACAGATCAAAATGATCCTCCGCAGGCCGCAAATCAGTTCGGTGGCGTAACGCTTTCCTGAGAGACCTTCTTACGCTTTCGGGTTAAGCCGAAGTTGTGAAAAGGCACGCTGCTTTATTATGAAAGCGAGTAGCGAGCGATGCGTTTAGTCGTCTTTGCCGACCTTACGTTCGATGGCTTTTAAGCGTTTGCTTATTTCATCGATATTCATCACCAGCGCTGCCGTTTTACGCCAGGTTTTGTTGGGTTGCAGTGGGATACCCGATGAGTATACCCCCGGCTCTGTGATGGGGCGCATTACCATGCCCATGCCCGTTACGGTCACTTTGTCACAGATTTCCATATGGCCGTTAATGACGCTGGCGCCGCCAATCATACAATAACGTCCAATCTTCAGACTACCCGCCATGATCACACCACCCGCAACGGCCGTGTTATCTCCAATCACAACGTTGTGCGCAATCTGACACTGGTTGTCTATGATAACACCATTGCCGATCAGAGTGTTATCCAGTGCACCGCGATCGATAGTGGTACAGGCACCAATTTCTACCCGATCCCCAATCACGACAGTACCCAGCTGAGGGATTTTCACCCAAGTGCCACGGTCGTTAGCATACCCGAAACCATCGGCACCGATCACGGTACCCGACTGAATCAGACAATCCTGACCAATCTCGATCTCATGGTAAATCGTAACGTTAGCCCACAAACGTGAGCCGCGACCGATACGCGTCTGCTTACCCACAAAACATCCTGCGCCAATCACGACGTCGTCGCCCAGCTCAACGCCAGACTCGATCACCGCATTCGCGCCCACCGAAACGTTCTTACCCAGCGTCGCTGTCGGATCGATCACCGCACTGGGCGCGATATTCTGCGCGGGCTGCGGCGTTGTGTCCAGCAGTTGTGCCATGCGAGCGTACGTTAGGTAAGGATTTTTCACCACCAGGGCAGCGGTTTTACACCACTCCAGATCCGCTTCCGTCAGCACCACGGCTGAAGCCTGGATATGAGCGAGCTGCTCGCGGTAGCGGCTGTTTGCAAGAAAAGTGATTTGACCAGTGGTGGCGGATTGCATAGAAGCAATGCCGGAGATGGCGATATCGCCATCTCCGTGCAATTCTGCATCCAACTGCTGGGCTAAATCAGCCAGTCGAATTGATGACATCGATTATTTAACCTGTTTTACAACGTCAGCAGTGATGTCTTTAGCATCAGCAGAAGAGTACAGAACGGCCTGAGAATCCAGCACCAGATCGTAACCATCGCTTTTCGCTACAGACTGAACAGCGGTCTGGATTTTAGCCAGCAGCTTGTTACGCTCCTGCATCTGACGAGTCTGGTTGTCTTTGTCGAAAGCCTGCGCTTTCTGTTCAAAAGCAGCACGCTCAGAAGCAATCTGCTTCTCTTTCTTGGTGCGGTCGCTGGCCTTCATGGTTGACGCATTGCGCTGCAGATCCTGGATTTCACCCTGGATTTTCTGCTGCTGCGCCTGGAGGTCAGAAGCACGGCTTGAGAACTCGCCCTCAAGCTGTTTAGCAACAGCGGCACGCTGCGGAGACTGCTGGAATACCTGGCTCAGGTTCACGACGGCGATTTTATCGGCCGCCTGGGCACCCGCAGAAGCAGCTAATGCAACACCCAGAGCAGCAGCACAGAACAACTTTTTCACTATAAACTCCTTACCTCAACGTGTGTGTTTGCAGCGTGTCACGCCAGAGCGCGACACGGATGCAAGACGGTATTTTCACTTCCTTGTTCAGAGCCTTACCAGGTTTTACCAATGTTAAACTGGAACTGCTCTGACTTGTCTCCCTCGACTTTCTTCATCGGCTGAGCATATGAGAATACCAGCGGACCTAATGGCGACATCCATTGCAGCGCAATACCGGCAGAGACGCGAATGTTATTCGGATCGCTGTAGTCCGGAATGCCCGCCGCACGTGTTTCTGCGGTGTTCTGCCATTTGGTATCCCAGACAGTACCGGCGTCCATGAACACCGATGTACGGACTGAGTTAGCGTATTTCTCGCTCAGGAACGGCGTTGGCGTGATCAGCTCAAGGCTGGCAATTGCCATCGCGTTACCACCCACCGCATCATCTGACTTACAGACGCCATTGGCATCCGTCAGGTTACAGGTGGAGGAGTGATCGTTCAGATAAGCCGCTTTCGGACCAATGGTATTGGACTGGAAGCCACGAACCGTACTTGAACCACCGCCGTAGAAGTTCTCATAGAACGGCATCTCTTTTCCACCGAGCCCGTCACCATATCCGACACGGCCACGTCCCAGCACCACCCAGGTGCCATCACGGTTCAGTGGCACGTACTGCTGAGAATCCAACGTCGCTTTGTAGAAGGCGTTATCGGAACCTGGAATGGTCACTTTGCCGTTCAGGTTGGTACGGTTACCCCTGGTCGGGAAGAAACCGCGGTCCAGCGTGTTATATGTCCAACCGTAGTTGAAGGTGAAGTCATCTGCAGAGAAATCACCTTTATCATTCAACTCCTGATGACGGCCAACCGAGTCAAGATAACGCCACATCGCGATCTGTGGTTGCATGTTGGACAGGTCGTTATGTACGTAACCCAAGCCGACACGCAGCGTGTTGTTCTCGTTAACTGGGAAGCCTAACGTGCCATCAACACCATAACTTCTGTTGGTGTAATCGGACAGGTCAGCATCATTCGCTTTAAAGTCGTTGTAGAACAAACGACCACCCAGGCTGACACCATCGACCGTGAAGTACGGATCGGTCAGTGAGAATTCAGCATAGGTCTGATAATCGTTTTTAGTCCCGCTGATGCCAACGGTATTACCGGTACCGAGCCAGTTATCCTGGGTTACACCCACCTGGAAGCTGACGCCACTTTCAGTGCCGTAACCCACACCAAAGTTGAAGGTGCCGGTGTTACGCTCTTTCACTTTGTAAACCACATCGACCTGGTCCGGAGAACCTGGCACGCGCTGCGTGTCTACATCAACCGTTTCAAAGTAACCGGTGCGGTTCAGGCGTTCTTTACCCTGATCAACCAGGTCGCTGCCCAACCATGCGCCTTCCATCTGACGCATCTCACGGCGCAGTACGGAATCTTTCGACGTATCGTTACCTTCGAAGCGCACTTTACGCACGTAATAACGGTTACCGGCATCCACATTGATATGCAGTTTAACGGTTTTGTCTGCATCGTTAATTTCCGGCTGTGTCACCACACGCGGATAGGCATAGCCATAACGACCCAGCAGTTTTTTGATGTCGTCTTCCATCTGGGTGACTTTGGTGCCGTTGTACAGCTCACCCGATGGAATACGCGTCATCTTTTCGATTTCCGCAGAGTGACCCGCCATGCTGCCGTTCACGATAACGCCGGCAATCTTATACTGATCGCCTTCGTTGATGTTCACGGTGATGTAGATGCCTTTTTTATCTGGCGTCAGGCTCACCTGAGTGGAATCGATGTTGAAGCGCGCATAACCGCGATCCAGATAGAAGCTACGCAGAGTCTCAAGATCCCCGGCCAGCTTTTGTTTCTGGTATTTACGATCGCCTACCACGTTCCACCACGGCACTTCATCACGCAGTGAGAAGCGCGAGATCAATTCGTCAGAGCTAAAGGCTTTGTTACCAACGATGTTGATCTGCTGAATCTGAGCAGACACGCCTTCCTGGAAGACGAATTTCAGATCCACACGGTTACGGGGCAACGGTGTCGCAATCGCTTTCACGCTGGCGGTGTATTTACCGACGCTGTAGTAGAAGTCTTCCAGGCCCTTCTCAATCGAAGAAAGCGTGGTGCGGTCGAGTGCTTCACCGACGCGCACACCAGAAGCTTCAAGGTTCTGCTTCAGCTGATCTTCTTTCACCGCTTTGTTGCCGGAGAAAGTGATGCTGGCAATGGTCGGACGCTCTTTCACCTGAACAATCAGGGTTGTTCCATCACGCAGAACCTGAACATCTTCAAAGTTGCCGGTGGCGAACAGAGAGCGAATGGTGTTTCTGACGTCATCGTCAGAAATGGTATCACCGACACGTACGGGCATGCTGAGCAGAGCCGCGCCGACGGCGACTCGCTGGAGACCTTCGAAATGAATGTCCTTCACTACGAAATCGTCTGCACCGTAAACGGTGGCGCTGCTAAACAGCAGCGACGCTATGAGCAACTTTTTCATCGCCATCGTTGTTATGCGTTTTCCTAACACATCCCGCGCCTGTCCGCAGTCCAGCTATTACAGACGTGAGAAATCATTGAAAAGTGCAAGCCCCATTAATAACACCAGCAGAATTGAGCCAATGCGATAACTGAAGTCCTGAACTCGCTCGGACACCGGTCCACCTTTGATCTTTTCGATCGCCAGAAAGAGCAGATGTCCACCATCTAATACCGGCAGAGGGAACAGGTTGATGATCCCCAGATTGACGCTGATCAGCGCCAGGAACATCAGATAGTAAATCACCCCGTATTCCGCTGATAACCCTGCACCTTGCGCAATCGAAATTGGCCCGCTCAGATTATTCAGCTTCACATCCCCGGTAATCAACTTGCCCAGCATTGAGACCGTTAACTTCATCAGTTGCCAGGTTTTGACACTGGCTTCACAGATAGCGGCAAAGGGCCCATACTGCCTAACCGTTTTATACTCGTCCGGCAGCGGAATGACGCGCGGAATCACTCCCGCAAAGCCTTCCGCTTCATTGCCCGGTTTCGCTTCTGGCGTTAACGTCAACGCCACGAGTTCGCCGTTACGTTCCACATCCAGCGCCATGTTTTTGCGCGGATTATCGCGTACCTGCGCCGCAAAAGCCTGCCATTGTGTTAACGGCTGACCATCGACTTTAACGATCCTGTCGCCTGCTTGCAAACCGGCAGCGCTGGCCGGCGAATTTGCCTGCACTTCAGCTAAGGTCGTTTCGATTTGTGGCCCACGAGGACGAATCCCTAATGCCACAACCGGGTCCTGTTTATCCGGTTCGAACTGCCATTCGCGCAAATCGACCTGCTTCTGCTGCGTGGCATCTTCACCGAATTGCGAGACGGTAAGCGTGGTACTGCTGTCGCCGATTTTTCCGATCAGCGCCATGCGCACTGCATCCCAATCAGGCGTTTCGATACCATCTACCGCTTTAAGTTCCATGCCGGAGGTAATTTGCGCTTCAGCCGCGACGGAACCGTTCAGAATTTCGCCAACAACCGGACGTACACCGGGTACGCCGTGAATAAAGACGACCCAATAAGCGAAGACGGCAAAGATGAAGTTAGCAATGGGACCGGCCGCAATGATCGAAGCACGCTGCAGCACAGTTTTATTGTTGAAGGCCTGATGGCGGAGTTCAGCGGGAACGCTCTCTACGCGTTCGTCGAGCATTTTGACGTAGCCGCCGAGCGGGATCAGGGCAATGACGTATTCAGTGCCCTGACGGTCGCTACGACGCCACAACGCTTTGCCAAAGCCAATCGAGAAACGTTCGACTTTGACACCGCAGCGGCGGGCGACCCAAAAGTGGCCGAATTCGTGCACGGTGATAAGTACGCCAAGTGCCACGATAAAGGCGACAAAACTCCAGAGTATGCTCAACATTGTCGCTAATCCTCAGAGGGTGCGGAACACCAGCAGCAGCAGGCAGGCAAAAACCGGCACCGCAGCGGTCAGGCTGTCGATACGATCGAGGATACCACCGTGACCCGGAATCAAGTTACCGCTGTCTTTGATGCCCGCTTCACGTTTGAACATGCTCTCGGTCAAATCACCCAGTACCGAAGCCAGCGTAGCAATAACGGCACAGATAATCAGCGTACCCGGCGCCACAGAAAGCGGAGCCAGCAGCGCAAACAGCCAGGCGATAATCGCGGATGACAGCAGACCGCCAAAGAAGCCTTCCCAGGTTTTACCCGGTGACACTTTTGGCGCCAGCTTATGTTTACCAAACAAACGGCCAAACATGTAAGCGCCAGAATCTGCGCCCCAGACCAGCAGCATCACAAACAGCAGCCACCATGCTCCCGCAAAGTGATCGGTATCGTAATGATACTGGCGCAGCGCCATCATGCCCCAGAAGAAGGGAATCACGGTCAGGATGCCGAATAGCACGCGGAGTGGGCGCGAAGTGCGCCACAACGCCGCAGAGGCAGGATAAAACAGCACGAGAAACAGGGCGACAATCCACCATCCCAGCGCGGCCCAAAGTGAGCCTTCCATCTGGAACTGGTGCAGATTGCGTTGATAGGGTTGCAGAGTGAACAGCATCACTGAGAGCAATAGGCCGCATAGCACGGCGAGCCAGATACGCTGCTGACGTGTCTTCATACCCGCCAGCTGCCCCCATTCCCAGGCGGCAAGCATACAGATGATGATGGTGGTAATCGCAAATCCGGACAGCGGCAACCAAAACAGAGCAGCGATCACCAGCGGAATCAAAATAAGCGCGGTGATCAGACGAGACTTCAGCAAAGGTTACCCCCAGATTGCTCAGGCGCCGCCTGGTGCCGCGCCGCCAAAGCGTCGCTCCCGCGAAGAGAATGCATTCAGTGCACCTTCAAAAACGTGTTCATCAAAATCAGGCCAAAGAACATCGGTAAACCAAAACTCAGCATAGGCGATCTGCCACAGCAGGAAGTTGCTAATCCGATGCTCTCCCCCGGTCCTTATCACTAAATCCACCGGCGCCAGCTCCTGCATACACAGATAGGGAGCCAGACTTTCTTCGGTTATCTGGTCAGGACGTAATAAACCTTCCTGAACCTGTTCAGCCAGTTTTCTGGCACCCTGGATAATATCCCAACGGCCGCCATAGTTGGCAGCAATGTTGAGGGTGAGTCCATTATTTTGCTGAGTCAGTTCCTCGGCGCGACGAATGCGTTCCTGAATACGATTATTGAAACGACTAATATCGCCAATCACGCGCAGACGCACGTTGTGTTTGTGCAGGCTTTTGACTTCGCTGTCGAGCGCCCAGACAAACAATTCCATTAAGGCCGTCACTTCCTGTACCGGTCGGCTCCAGTTTTCACTGCTGAACGCATAGAGCGTGAGCGCTTCCAGTTTATGGCTGACCGCAAAGCTGACGGCCCGGCGTACTGATTTTACCCCGGCTTTGTGGCCTGAAATACGCAGTTTGCCCTGATTTTTTGCCCAGCGACCATTACCATCCATAATGATGGCCACGTGACGTGGCGTGCAGTACGACTCGTCATCGATTGTGTTGTGATTGTTGGACGACATAACGCGTAATAATTCCTTTCATCAGAAATGCTGTGGTTTCTGAATACATTGCGCCTGCGGCAAACCCCGGCATCGCTACCAGATGACATCGAAACAATGTCGGGCCGAAAAACGCGAGCGAGCGACTATACCATTTTCACCCTGAGCGAACAAATAGCGGGAAGTATCAACCTGCTAAACGAAAGCGTGGTAGCAATTCTGTGGCACAGATACGCGCTAACCGATCGATCTCCATCACATCCTCAATGCTGCCCGGTTCCTGGCACATCAGGGACGCCAGCACTTCGCTGTTGATGGCGGCGATGTCGGTAAAGCGAATCTGATGCTGCAGAAATGCCGCGACGGCCACTTCGTTTGCCGCATTCAGCGTGGTGGTGGCGGCCTGCCCTGTTGAGCAAGCATCGATTGCCAACTTCAGGCAGGGATAGCGCTCATAGTCCGGCTCTGCAAACGTCAGTGACTTCATTCGCGTGAAATCGAGTGGCGTTACGCCGGCCGAAATACGTGCTGGCCATGCCATGCTGTGCGCGATGGGGGTTCGCATATCAGGCGACCCCAGTTGCGCCAGCACACTGCCATCGCAGTAACGCACCATGGAGTGAATCACCGACTGCGGATGCAGGATGACTTCCATCTGTGCGTCAGTGGCATTAAATAGCCAGCGGGCTTCAATGTATTCAAGACCTTTATTCATCATGGTGGCCGAATCAACGGAGATTTTACGTCCCATTGACCAGTTCGGATGCGCACACGCTTGATCTGGCGACATAGCGGCTAAATCCGCTAATGGCGTGTCACGAAAAGGGCCACCCGATCCCGTAAGGAGAATAGAATCAATGCCATTCTCTCGCAGATCAGCGTACCCCAACTGATGCTGTATGGAAGCGGGTAAACTCTGAAAAATGGCGTTGTGCTCGCTGTCGACTGGCAACAGCTGCGCCTTGTGATGACGCACGGCCTCCATAAACAGGCGGCCGCACGTGACAAGTGACTCTTTATTCGCGAGTAAAACGGTTTTGCCAGCACGAATCGCGGCAAGCGTGGGTTGCAGCCCAGAGGCGCCAACAATAGCCGCCATCACCTGATCCACTTCATCGAGTGCAGCCAGCTCGCAAGCCGCCTGAACGCCGGAGAGCACTTCGGTAGGAAGATTCAATGCTCTCAGTCGCTCACGCAGCGCTTGTGCGGAGGCTTCATCAGACATCGCCGCATAGCGTGGGGTAAATTGCTGACACTGTTCAGCCATCAGCGCTACGTTTTGACCCGCCACCAGCGCGGTGACCTGGTACAGGTCTGGATTGGCTGCGATGACGGCCAGCGTGCTGGTACCAATCGAGCCGGTGGAACCCAGCAGAGTTAATCGCTTCATCATGCTATCCCTGTGACGTCGTGGATCGTGCCTGCAACAGCGCCAGGCACAATGTAAAACGCCGCCAGAGTCGCACAACGTCTCTGAACGGCGTTTTATACCCGTCATACTTCAAGCAGCAGGTGCGTTGGCTACGCTCATTCACCCCAGTCACTTACCTGAGTAAGCTCCTGGGAATTCATTCTCTTGCCGCCTTCCTGCACCCTGAATTATTTTGGGTATAGGTAATCTGATGGAATTAGAAATCCATCAGTTCCTTTTCTTTTTCGGCCAATGCGACATCAACATTTTTGATGTAGCCATCGGTCATTTTCTGGATCTCATCCTGCGAGCGACGTTCGTCGTCTTCGCTGATCTCTTTGTCTTTCAGCAGTGCTTTGATCTTGTCGTTAGCATCACGGCGCACATTACGAACAGAAACACGCCCCTGCTCCGCTTCACCACGCACGACCTTGATCAGATCTTTACGACGCTCTTCGGTCAGCGCTGGCAGTGGCACACGAATATCGGTACCTGCTGAGCTTGGGTTCAGACCCAGGTCAGATGCCATAATCGCTTTTTCAACGGCCGGGCTCAGTGAGCGGTCAAACACGTTGATTTTCAGCGTACGAGAATCTTCTACCGTGACGCTAGCCAGCTGACGCAATGGCGTAGGTGTACCGTAGTAAGGCACCATAATGCCGTCGAGCAGTGAAGGCGAAGCACGACCGGTGCGCACTTTGCTGATTTGGTTTTTGAATGCATCCACGCATTTTTCCATGCGCGTGTCGGCATCTTTTTTAATGTCGTTAATCACGTTAAAACCCTTGGATTCGGTTTGACCTGGCCATTTCCGGGCAACCCGGAAGTGGTATCGATAAACATCGATCATCCTGAAAGCTGCGCGATGCCACTGCATCGCGCCAACAGAATATACCTTATTTTATCTTGCGTCGGGTATTAATGCGTAATCAGAGTGCCTTCTTTTTCACCCATCACTACGCGACGCAGTGCGCCAGGCTTGTTCATATTGAAGACGCGGATCGGCAATTGATGGTCGCGAGCCAATGTAAAGGCCGCCAGATCCATCACTTTTAGCTCTTTATCCAGTACTTCGCCATAGGTCAGCTGTTCATACAGCGTCGCGTCCGGGTTTTTCACCGGATCATCTGAATAAACACCGTCAACTTTGGTGGCTTTCAATACCACATCGGCTTCGATTTCGATGCCACGCAGACAAGCGGCGGAGTCAGTGGTAAAGAACGGGTTGCCAGTACCGGCGGCGAAAATCACCACGCGGTTATTGCGCAGCAGGCTGATTGCTTCTGCCCAGCTGTAGTTATCACACACGCCATTCAGCGGAATCGCGGACATCAGACGCGCGTTAACATACGCACGGTGCAATGCGTCTCGCATTGCCAGACCGTTCATCACGGTTGCCAGCATACCCATATGATCGCCGACCACACGGTTCATGCCTGCCTGTGCCAGGCCAGCGCCACGGAACAGGTTACCGCCACCAATAACCACACCCACCTGGATGCCCAGCTCAACCAGCTCTTTCACCTCTTGCGCCATACGGTCAAGCACGCTCGCGTCAATACCAAAACCTTCGGCACCTTGCAGTGCTTCGCCACTCAGTTTTAGCAGGATACGTTGATATACAGGTTTTGCGTTGGTCGCCATGGTCAATTCTTCCTGGAAGATATGATGAATGAGAAGTTAAATCTGATCGATCATCCGCTTAGCGAACGAAAAAAGCTATTGGGATGAGACTGAAAAGTGGTCCACGCAAAACGCAGACAAAAAAGAACCGCCTTCCGGCGGTTCTTTCGGAGCATTAAGACTGTTTGGACATTGCAGCAACTTCTGCTGCGAAGTCAGCTTCAACTTTCTCGATGCCTTCGCCCACTTCGAAGCGGATGAAGTTAATCACGTCTGCGCCTTTCTCTTTCAGAGCCTGGCCAACAGTTTTGCTTGGATCGATAACGAAAGCCTGACCGGTCAGAGAAACTTCGCCGGTGAATTTCTTCATGCGGCCTTCAACCATTTTCTCTGCGATTTCTTTAGGCTTGCCAGACTGCATGGCGATGTCCAGCTGAACCTGGTACTCTTTCTCGACCACATCAGCAGACACGTCTTCTGGCTTAACGAATTCTGGCTTGCTTGCCGCAACGTGCATCGCAACTTGCTTGCTCAGCTCTTCATCAGCACCGGTGGTTGAAACCAGAACGCCGATACGTGCGCCGTGCTGGTAGCTGTTCAGCTGTGCACCTTCCAGGATAGCAACACGACGGATGTTGATGTTCTCACCGATTTTAGCAACCAGCGCTACGCGTTCTTCTTCGAACTGCGCTTTCAGAGCTTCAACATCAGTCACTTTACCTGCAGTGGCTGCATCCAGCACTTTGTCAGCGAAAGCCTGGAAACCAGCATCTTTAGCTACGAAGTCGGTCTGGCAGTTAACTTCCAGAATCACTGCGAAACCGTCAGCGATTTTGGTTTTGATCACGCCGTCAGCAGCCACGTTGCCTGCTTTCTTAGCGGCTTTGATCGCGCCAGATTTACGCATGTTCTCGATCGCCAGCTCGATGTCGCCGTTCGCTTCGGTCAGCGCTTTTTTGCAATCCATCATGCCTGCGCCAGTACGCTCACGCAGTTCTTTTACCAATGCAGCGGTAATTTCAGCCATTCCAGAATCCTCGATTCGTCTCTGTGTGCGTTAACACTGTCAGAAACTTGTTGCGGAAAATTTACTCTGCCCCGCTTACCCGAAAGAAGCGTGACAAACTTAGATAAATAAAAGGGGCCTGTGCGGCCCCCTTAACAGATAACATCTGATGTCTAAGGGCTCTTAGAAAGAGCGAACCTTATTAAGCTTCAGCAGCTTCTTCAGCCTGCTCAGCCAGATCCTGTGAACGGCCTTCGCGCACGGTAGTCGCAACAGCAGTCAGGTACAGGCTTACAGCACGGATCGCATCGTCGTTACCAGGGATAACGAAATCAACGCCATCTGGATCAGAGTTGGTATCAACGATAGCAAATACTGGGATACCCAGGTTGTTTGCTTCTTTGATTGCGATGTGTTCGTGGTCAGCGTCAACGACGAACAGTGCATCCGGCAGACCGCCCATATCTTTGATACCGCCCAGGCTGTTTTCCAGCTTGGCCAGTTCACGAGCACGCATCAGTGCTTCTTTTTTGGTCAGTTTGTCGAAAGTACCGTCCTGAGACTGAGTTTCCAGATCTTTCAGACGCTTGATTGACTGGCGAACAGTTTTCCAGTTGGTCAGCATACCACCCAACCAGCGGTGGTTAACGAAGAACTGGTCGCAGCTCAGAGCTGACTCTTTTACAGATTCGGCAGCAGCGCGCTTAGTACCAACGAAAAGGATTTTGCCTTTACGTGAAGAGATCTTCTGCAACTCAGCCAGAGCTTCGTTGAACATTGGTACAGTTTTCTCAAGGTTGATGATGTGAACCTTGTTACGAGCACCGAAGATGAATGGCTTCATTTTCGGGTTCCAGTAACGGGTCTGGTGACCAAAGTGAACACCAGCCTTGAGCATGTCGCGCATTGAAACAGTTGCCATGATTACCTCTAAAGTATGATTGGGGTTGGGCCTCCATGTATCCCATACAACCGACCTCTTTCAAGGCACCCCGGCGTATGTGTCGATACATGTGTGTTTTAGTACACATAATGAGTTTTATGCGTTTCCTGCCAGCCAACGAAACGAAGGTGACAGAGAATCGTCGGCGCGCTTTATACCATAATGCGCAGGAATACGCCAACAGTTGTTAGCAGCTTGAGCGAGGAGTCATCCCGATTTGGCAGCCTAATGACTGACTGCTAACATGACTGCCACAGAACTCATTATTGTCGAAAATGTCGGCAATTGCGGATTATTTAATGGCCATTTCAATCAAAACCCCTGAAGAAATCGAAAAAATGCGCGTGGCGGGCCGTCTGGCTGCTGAAGTGCTGGAAATGATCGCCCCGCACGTGGTGCCGGGTGTGACCACAGGTGAACTCGACCGTCTCTGCCACGATCACATCACGAATAAGCAGCAGGCTATCTCAGCCTGCCTTGGCTATCACGGCTTCCCGAAATCAGTGTGTATTTCGGTTAACGAAGTGGTGTGCCACGGCATCCCGAGCGATGATCGCGTATTAAAAGATGGCGATGTGGTCAACGTCGACGTCACCGTGATTAAAGACGAGTATCACGGCGATACCTCGAAGATGTTCATCGTCGGCAAACCGACTATTCAAGGCGAGCGCTTGTGCCGTGTCACCCAGGAAAGCCTCTACATTGCGCTGCGTCTGGTTAAACCGGGCATCCGCCTGCGTGAGTTGGGCCGTGCGATTCAGCAATATGTTGAAGCACAGGATTTCTCTGTGGTACGTGAATACTGCGGCCACGGCATCGGCAAAGGTTTCCACGAAGAGCCACAGGTGTTGCACTATGATGCCGATGACGGCGGCGTGGTGTTGCAGGCGGGGATGACTTTCACCGTTGAGCCGATGGTCAATGCCGGTGATTATCGTATCCGCACCATGAAGGATGGCTGGACCGTAAAAACCAAAGATCGCAGCTTGTCCGCGCAGTATGAGCATACTATTGTGGTGACAGAAAACGGCTGTGAGATTCTTACGCTGCGTGAAGATGACACCATTACTGCGGTGCTTGAAAACAACGCGTAACGTTCTTCAGGACAGTACCAGGCCGGCATAATGCCGGCCTTTTTTATGGCGCTTACGAGGCATGTCGATGAGTGGTAGCGTGACCGAAGCAGTACACAAAGGCCTGACTGATTCCCCCGCCAGCTGGCCCGATGAAGCCCTGACGCGTGACAAATTAAAACTCTATCTGGAGCAATTCCAGCAGCATCTCGGTATGGCCTTTGATGCCGGTACTGACGTTGAATCACTGATTGATGCCCGCACGCTATTTATCGATCGTCTGTTGCGCCGACTGTGGCGCTTCTACGGCTTCGATAAAATGAAAGAGATTGCGTTGGTTGCGGTGGGCGGCTATGGCCGTGGTGAACTGCATCCGCTCTCCGATATCGATGTCTTGATACTCAGCCGCCAGCCACTGGATGACGCGGCCGCGCAACGCACCAGCGAACTCCTGACGCTGATGTGGGATTTAAAACTCGAAGTTGGCCACAGTGTGCGCACGTTGGAAGAGTGCTTACTGGAGGGGTTGTCCGACCTTACTGTCGCCACCAACCTGATTGAATCACGCATGCTGACAGGCGATGTCGCCCTGTTCCTTGAGTTGCAGAAGAACATTTTCAGCGATGGCTTCTGGCCGTCCTCTCGCTTTTTTGCGGCAAAGATTGAAGAGCAACAGGAACGCCATCAACGCTACCACGGCACCAGCTACAATCTCGAACCCGATATCAAAAGCAGTCCCGGCGGCCTGCGCGACATTCACACCTTACAGTGGGTGGCGCGCCGCCACTTCGGTGCCACCACCATGGATGAGATGGTGGGGTTTGGCTTTATCACAGAGGCCGAGCGCAATGAAATTAATGAATGCCAGGAGTTCCTCTGGCGGATTCGCTTTGCGCTGCACTTAACGTTACCACGCTACGACAACCGCTTATTGTTTGATCGCCAGCTCACTGTGGCACAGCGGCTCAACTATCTCGGCGAAGGCAATGAGCCGGTTGAGCGCATGATGAAAGATTTTTACCGGGTGACGCGCCGCATTGGTGAGCTCAATCAGATGCTGCTGCAGCTGTTTGATGAAGCGATCCTCGCACTCTCCACCACCGAGAAACCGCGCAGCATTGATGATGATTTCCAGCTGCGCGGCAATTTGATCGATCTGCGTGACCCCACGCTGTTCGAACGTGAACCGCAGGCCATTCTGCGCATGTTCTATGTGATGGTACGTAATGAGAACATCACCGGCATTTACTCCACCACGCTACGTCACTTGCGCCATGCGCGTCGTCATCTGAAGCAGCCGCTGTGCCAGATTGCCGAAGCGCGTGAAACCTTCATGGCGATTCTGCGCCATCCGGGCGCGGTAAAGCGAGCGCTGGTGCCGATGCATCGCCACAGTGTCCTTTGGGCGTATACGCCGCTGTGGGGCAATATTGTCGGCCAGATGCAGTTTGACCTGTTCCATGCTTACACGGTGGATGAGCACACCATTCGCGTCCTGCAAAAACTGGAAAGCTTCGCCAACGAAGCCACGCGTCCGATGCACCCATTGTGTGTAGAACTCTGGCCGCGCTTGCCACAGATCGAACTGCTGCTAATGGCTGCCTTGTTGCACGATATCGCCAAAGGGCGCGGCGGTGACCACTCGATTCTGGGGGCGCAGGACGCGCTTGATTTTGCCGAATTGCATGGACTCAACTCGCGGGAAACGCAGTTGGTGGCCTGGCTGGTGCGCCATCATCTGTTGATGTCGGTCACCGCCCAGCGTCGCGATATTCAGGACCCAACGGTGATTCAGCAGTTCGCTGAAGTCATGCAGAATGAAAACCGCCTGCGTTATCTGGTGTGTCTCACCGTGGCCGACATCTGCGCCACCAACGAAAGCCTGTGGAACAGCTGGAAGCAGAGCCTGCTGCGTGAACTGTTCTTTGCGACCGAAAAACAGCTGCGTCGCGGCATGGAAAACAGCCCGGACTTGCGCGAACGCGTACGTCATCATCGCTTACAGGCCCTCGCGCTGTTGCGGATGGAAAACCTCAACGAAGAGCGCCTGCACCATATCTGGAGCCGCTGCCGTGCTGACTATTTCCTGCGTCACACGCCGAATCAGCTGGCATGGCACGCGCGTCATCTGATCGACCACGATCTCACCAAACCCCTGGTGCTGGTCAGCCCGCAGGCCACACGCGGTGGGACTGAAATCTTTATCTGGAGCCCGGACCGCCCTCACCTGTTTGCCGCAGTAGCCGGTGAACTGGACCGCCGAAACCTGAGCGTGCACGATGCCCAGATCTTTACCAGCCGCGACGGCATGGCGATGGATACCTTCATTGTGCTGGAGCCGGATGGCAGTCCGCTGGCCGCCGATCGTCATCCGATGATTATGCAGGCACTGGAGCAAGCGATTACCCAAACCGAGTGGGTGCCGCCGCGCACTCGTCGCCAGTCTGCACGACTTAAGCACTTCAGTGTCGATACCGAAGTGAATTTCCTGCCGACGCACACTGACCGTCGAAGTTATCTGGAATTGGTGGCGCTGGATCAGCCAGGCTTACTGGCGCGTGTAGGGGAAGTGTTT
Organism: Pantoea sp. C8B4; assembly: GCF_051336905.1. Classification (NCBI taxonomy): domain Bacteria; kingdom Pseudomonadati; phylum Pseudomonadota; class Gammaproteobacteria; order Enterobacterales; family Erwiniaceae; genus Pantoea; species Pantoea sp. C8B4. The sequence goes on along the minus strand of NZ_JBGMNK010000007.1, from coordinate 201,183 downwards.
GCCGACCTCGGCGTTTCTCTGCACGGCGCGCGCATCAGTACGATTGGCGAACGAGTTGAGGATCTTTTCATCCTGGCGGACAGCGAACGGCGCGCACTTGATGTAGAAATGCGCAATGTGCTGCAACAACGGTTGACAGAGGCCCTCAATCCAAACGATAAACTGTGACCTGGCTTCCATCCTTAACGCTGCAGGTGCGTTGGCTTTATTGCCCGGCCCTTCCATGGGCCTCACCCCTGCGGGGCCAGCGCGAGCGCTGTTCAAAACACACCTCGTGTTTTGTCCTGCAACGTGAATGATGTTTGCCAGGCAATTTTACTATGTACGCTTTTTTGCGTGCATTCCGTTATGACAGAATCAGGAAAAAAACATGCAACAGTTACAGAGCGTTATCGAATCTGCCTTTGAGCGCCGCGCCGAGATCACACCAGCCAGCGTGGACAGCGCAACTCGTGAAGCCATTGAACAGGTTATCGGCCTGCTGGATAGCGGCGAACTGCGCGTGTCTGAAAAGATCAACGGAGAGTGGGTAACGCATCAGTGGCTGAAGAAAGCAGTGCTGCTGTCGTTCCGCATCAATGACAACCAGGTGATGGAAGGCGCAGAAACCCGTTTTTACGACAAAGTCCCAATGAAGTTCGCGAACTGGGATGAAGCACGCTTCAAAAATGCGGGCTTCCGCGTTGTCCCACCTGCTGCCGTGCGTCAGGGCGCGTTCATTGCACGTAACACCGTGCTGATGCCTTCTTACGTCAACATCGGCGCTTACGTTGATGAAGGCACCATGGTTGACACCTGGGCCACCGTAGGTTCTTGTGCGCAGATCGGTAAAAATGTTCACCTGTCTGGCGGCGTCGGCATCGGCGGTGTTCTGGAGCCACTGCAGGCTAACCCAACCATCATCGAAGACAACTGCTTCATCGGCGCACGTTCTGAAATCGTTGAAGGCGTGATCGTTGAAGAAGGTTCAGTAATCTCCATGGGCGTTTACATCGGTCAGAGCACCAAAATCTACGATCGTGAAACTGGCGAAGTGCATTACGGCCGCGTGCCAGCGGGTTCAGTGGTGGTATCGGGCAACTTGCCGTCTAAAGATGGTAGCTACAGCCTGTACTGCGCCGTGATTGTGAAGAAAGTGGACGCTAAAACGCTGGCGAAAACCGGCATCAACGAACTGCTGCGTACCATCGACTAAGTCAGACTTGAGTCAAAACACCCGCCAACGGGCCTGTATTCAGGCCCGTAATTTTTTCTTTACACTCTTGCCTTAACTACCTGCTTCGCGCCGCGAATTATCTGGTGCGTTTATTTTTCAAACAGTTCATAATCCGCGCCAGTTAACTCCGGTCGCGCACTGTTCATCCCGGTTTTTGTGTCTACAGTTGATTAAGTATGCCGTAAGCGTTCCGGTTGCTGCGTATCTGCCGCATCCCGAATGATGATGATAGTCCTGCGCGCTCACCCACTCTTAGATGGAATATAAACGCTATGTACGACAACCTGAAAAGCTTAGGTATCAGCTCTCCTGAAGACATCGACCGTTACAGCCTGCGTCAGGAAGCCAGTAACGACATTCTGAAAATCTATTTCCGCAAAGACAAAGGTGAATTCTTCGCCAAAAGCGTGAAATTCAAATACCCGCGTCAGCGTAAAACCGTTGTGGCCGATCACACCAGCCAGGGCTATAAAGAAGTACAGGAAATCAGCCCGAACCTGCGTTACGTGATCGATGAACTGGACCAGATCTGCCAGCGCGATCAGGTTGAAGTTGATCTGAAGCGCAAAATCCTCGCCGATCTGCGTCATCTGGAAAACGTGGTATCGAATAAGATCGCTGAAATTGAATCCGATCTGGATCAACTGACCCGCAACGGTCGTTAATTTCCCTCCGCGTTCCCAGGGCCAGCTTATGCTGGCCTTTTTTTTGCCTTATTTCAGTTTTATCTGGGCCTGTTTCACCTATCTGAATCCATAATCCCTGGCTAGTATCGGGTTATGTCTGACTTCAGGTATAACAAAAACTATGCAATTCGCAGCCATCACCTCAGGACAGCGCGGTCTGGATGTTCATATCGCCGGTGACCTCGCGCAAAAAATTCTCTCAGGAACGCTTAAAGCCGGTGATGTTCTGCCCAGTGAAGTGGAACTGTGCAGCCACTTTGGCGTCAGCCGAACGGCCGTGCGTGAGGCGCTCAAACTGCTCTCTTCGAAGGGATTAATAGAATCGCGCCCCAAACTCGGCACACACGTGCGCGACCGTACATACTGGAATCTGCTTGATGTGCAGCTGCTGGAATGGATGCAGGGCATCGAATCTACAGCAGAAATGTATCAACAGTTTCTGGCCTTCCGTGAGGCTATCGAACCGCAGGCTGCCAGACTGGCTGCGCTACACGCCACGCAGGCACAACGCACCGAACTTTCTCAATTATTTCGCGAAATGATCGCTGTTTGCGCGGCGAGTAAATTCGATCTTGCTCGCTGGCTGGAGGCAGACAGTGCCTTTCATCGCCTGATCTTTCACTCAACGGACAACTGTTTTTACATTCCGTTAGGTAATTTGCTGGAAACCATCTTTAAATGCTTCTTTACCTGGCCTTCCAGCGCGCAGGATATTTTTTTGGACGAACACCGTAAGATTTATGAAGCGATCATGATTGGCGATGCCGATGCTGCGCACAGGGCGTCGATGAGTCTAATGCTTAACAGCACGCAGCCTCGGATATAACCTTCCCATCACCGATACGTGGGTGGCCGCGATAACAACCACACATCACGCAGTGCTTCTCTTTCCGCACCGCGCGCTTCTGGGCTGGTATTGGCCGTCGATTGCGTTTCGATCGCGCGATGGATCCAACGCTGATAGCGGTCGCTGTTCAGGCTGTTATCGGTAAGCTTGAGAAGCGGAATCAAGCGCAGAGTGACACGATCGCGATTTTTCCATGGCCAGGTTTTGCTGCCATCACTGAAAGGTGCCATGTAATCCAGCGCACTCAACAGCGAACCACCCTGCTGATGATAGTGCCAGAGATCGCCGGTTCCGCTTCGCTGTGACAACTGCGCAAGGCTCGTCAGTGCCTGCAAATTGAAATAGCTATAATGGAACGAGCGCGTGCGTGCCAGTTCCAGTGGCTGCGTTCCGTCCGCACGAATTTGTCCGGCAATTTTATCCTGAGCTAAAACCACCATCTGCTGAATGACCTGAGGTTGATGCAAATACCACGCGATGCCCGCCACCTGAGCCGCATACCAGCTGCCATGGTTATTAGGCGCATCACGCTCGCCTTGTGCCAACTGACTGTGCAATAGCCAGTCGAGATAATCGCTAAACCATGCCTGCAGTGCAGCCTGATCCTGTTGGCGCCAGCCGGGCGAATCCTGCAGTAGCTGCAGTGCATCCACTATGCGCGTGGCAAAGTAGCGCCCATCCAGCACACCAGTGTGGCGGCCCTCCGCCTTACCCGGCACGCCCTGAGCATAATTAAGATTGGGATTCATGCGGGTGGCGGCATCGATAAACCAGCTGCGAATCATCGATTGGGCTTTGGCTGCATAACGGGTTTCGCCGGAGAAATACCAGGCAAGCGCCAATGCCTGCACATCTGCGGTGAAACGAGCCAGACGCACACCATCGCTTTGATCGTTTTTACTCGCCGGATTGACCGCACCATCACGACGTTCCCATGGCAAGCCATTGGGCTTGTCGGGATTCGGCCACCAGTAAGCACTCAGGCTGAGATAATCATGGCGGGAACCGCTGGGAGGTAACATCCCTTTCTGCGTCACGCTGGGATTGGGCTGTTTCAGCGCGCGATCGGCAGCCTGCTTGAGTTGCTGCCACGCCTCCTCAGTCTGTGGCGCAGCCTGATGATTTTGCAGCGCAGTTCGCGTCTGTTGCATCTCTTCGCCAGATAAAAAGGCCAGCGAAACGGCTTTGGCATGACAGGTCGCGGTCAACAGCAAGCCGGCCAACAGCCAGACCAGGCGAACATTCAATCGGGACATCTTCCTCTCCTGGCCATGCTAAGGGTTAGCTCTGTTCATCCAGTTGCAGCGCCACATACAGCAGCAATCGATCGTCAAAATTGCCGAGGTTCAATCCGGTCAGCTCGGAGATGCGGTTCAGGCGATACTCGAGCGTATTACGATGGATAAACAGTGCGCGTGCCGTGGCGCTTGGCTGCACGTTATGACTGAACCACGCCACCAGCGTACGCCGCAATAATCCATTATTATCATTGGCTTTGAGTTTCGCCAACGGGCGCGCCAGTTCATTCGCTTGCCAGCCACCGCGCAGGCTATCCAGCAGTACGGGGAGCACCAAATCCTGATAGAAGAAGCTGCGCTGTTCCGGCATGCGCTGTTTACCCACCATCATGGTGGTGCGCGCCGTACGGTAGGAACGCGCAATACTGCCGGGACCGGTAAAGAAATTACCCAGCGCGATGCGCATTCGCACCTGCCCACTCTCTTTCATACGCTGTAATAACTGATCCACGCGACGGCGATGATCGTCTTGATCGTAACGGCCGTGGGCGTTGAGCGCCGGTTTCAACACCACCATTTCAGTGAGTGAGACGATAGCAATCAGGTTGTCACGATCCGGCGTTGTCAGCAGTGTTTGTAACTGCTGCAATTCCGACATCGCACTGTCAACGCCAAGCTGGCCGCTGTCGACTTCCACCACCGCCACCACGCGCGGTTGATTGAGATCGATGCCCAGGCGCTGCGCCCACTCGCTCAACGCCGGTGAAAGCGTATCGCTACGAATCAGGTTCAGCACCAGCTCTTCGCGCAAACGGCTATCCTGCGCCAGCATGTGCAACAGCCGCGCTTGTTCCAGCATCATTTCGGCGGTCATACACACCAGTTCACCGTAGTGACGCAGCGCTGCCGGCTGGCCGGTCAGGCCAATTACACCGACAATCTCACCATCAATACGCAACGGCAGGTTGATGCCAGGACGCACGCCGTGCAGATGTTTCGCCACGGCCTCATCAATGTCCACTACCCTTCCCTGCGATAACACCAGCAGCGCACCTTCGTGCAATTCGCCAATACGCTCACGATCGCCGCTGCCAATAATGCGGCCGCGTGCATCCATCACGTTGACATTACTGTCAATAATTTGCATGGTGCGGGCAACAATATCCTGAGCCAGTCGCGCATCGAGATGATAGGTGGCCATCAATCACTCCAGAGAAAGGGAAGAATTGACAGAATACGCATCCCACGCACGCCTGGCATTGTGCAACTGCACATAGCCGGATAGAGAATACGGGAATTGCGGTAGGCGTCACATTGCGAAACGGACATCTGCACAATGTGGACCACACTAAAATGGTGTTGATGCTAGCCAATGGCGCAGTTCTGCCTGACAAAAACAAAAAAGGCGAGCCGAAGCTCGCCTGTACTCAATTATCTAAGACTTACTGCATCAGCAGATAGAGGCTGCTGTCACCACGCTGCACGTTCAGGGCCAGCACAGACGGTTTGGTGTCGAGAATTTTGCGCAGTTCACCAAGGTTGGCAATCGCCTGCTGGTTAACGCCCATAATCACATCACCTTTCTTCAGACCAATACGCGCTGCAGCACTGCCCGCCTTCACATTATCCACGCGCACGCCTTTCTGGCCGTTGCTGTCGATGTTGCTCAGGTCGGCACCTTCAATGCCGGTGTAGATAGTGGCGGACTGCACTTTTTCCTGCGAACTCTGCTGCAGTTCAACCGTGATAGTCACCGGTTTACCGTCACGTAACAGACCCAGCTGCAGTTTGGTGCCCACTGGCAGTGAGCCCACTTCTGCACGCAGCGCGGCAAAACTGGTCAACGGTTTGCCATTCATCGACACCACGACATCGCCAGCTTTCACACCCGCTTTTGCCGCTGCTGAGTTAGGCAGAACCTGGCTAACAAAGGCACCACGCTGGGCATCGACTTTCATCGCTTTCGCCAGCTCCGAGTTTAACTCGGTACCCATAATACCCAGCTCGCCACGCTTAACCTGGCCATACTCGATCATCTGCGCCGTCAGGTTTTTCACCATCGCACTTGGGATAGCAAAGCCAATACCGATATTGCCGCCGTCTGGTGCCAGAATCGCGGTGTTAATCCCGATCAGCTCACCGTTCAGGTTCACCAGCGCACCACCAGAGTTACCACGGTTGATGGCGGCATCGGTCTGGATAAAGTTCTCGTAGTTCTCGACGTTAAGGCCGCTACGACCCAGTGCAGAAACAATACCGGAGGTCACCGTTTCACCGAGGCCATACGGGTTACCTATCGCGACCGTGTAATCACCGACGCGTAAGTCATCGGAATCAGCGATCTTAATCGCCGTCAGGTTCTTCGCGTCCTGCAGTTGAATCAGAGCGATATCAGACTGCGGATCTTTACCAATCACTTTGGCGTCATAGCGACGGCCATCGCTCAGCTGCACCTGAATTTTGGTGGCGTTATCCACCACATGGTTGTTGGTGACGACATAGCCTTTATCGGCATTAATCACGACACCCGAACCGAGTGCACGGAATTTTTGCTGTTGGGTGTTGGCGCCGCCGTTGTCACCGCCCTGGCTACCATCACCGCCGCCCTGGCACATTGGCGAGCTTTGGAATGGCGAACCGTCCTGGCAGAATGGCGAGTTATCACCAAAAAATTGCTGGAATTGCTGCGGCATGCGTGGGGTTTTCACCGTGGTGCTGCCTTCAACGCTAATACTCACCACGGAAGGCATCACTTTTTCCAGCATCGGCGCCAGGCTTGGCAACTGTTGGTTCGAGGAGGAAGCACTTTCCGCCGCGAAACTGACAGGGCTCAATGCCATGCCCAGACTAAGCGCCAGCGCACTTAACATTAATGTGCTTTTTTTCATTTGTCTGTGTCTCTCTAAGATTTACGGCCAGACCATTGCTGTGGTCGTGATGGTGAGATTAAGTTTTTAGCGCGAAGTTCCTAATGAAGTTTTGGGCAAAGGTAAAAATTTATTCTTCATCTTTACAAAACTCAGCTTATTCCACGGCCATCAAACGACGATACTCATCCCAGGCATAATTGTCTGTCATCCCGCTGATATAGTCCTGAATCAACCGCGAACGATAATAACGCTCCCACAACAAGCGTTGATATTTATGCTCGACAATCAGTGCCCGCATCTGCTGCTGATAAGCTTTTCGATGTTTTCCTGAAAGCTTATGAAACAGTCGCGTTTCAATCGGATATTTCGGCAGAAAATCGTCGTTCATCAGCGTAGTAAATTGTTCATAATCCAGCAACATTAATGACTGATAGATTTCCAGCAGCCCTTTTATCACCCGATAACCTTGTAATTCGAGCTGTTCAACCTCTGGATGATTAAATACCTGCTGGCGCGCCACGGTTTTAAATAATTTCAACAGACGGCCTTCATCACCGTCATCTTCCAGCAGCGCATGATTGAAGTTCCCTTCAAAAATAGCTGGAAGGTTATCGACAAAACGGCGCACGGCATGGCTAACCAACACATTTTGCACGTTAACTCGTAAGGACATGAAAAATTGATCGCTCAGGCTACGGCGTTTTTTCTGGTTGGCTTCTTTCCATGCCTCGCTCACTGTGCGACTGAACGCATCACCACTATTTACCGTCCCCCAGGCTTTAAGCAGAGACTTATACAAGGTCTCAACATCAAAAATGTCTTTTTCGACCGCATCATCTAAATCGGCAATACAGTATGAGATATCGTCAGCGGCTTCCATAATCCAGGTGAGTGGATAGCGATGATGCTCTTTAATATGGGTGGCTGCGCGTAAGTCAGCCACATATTCACGCTCGGACAAATAAAAACCCGGCTTTTTCATCAGCACGCTAAATTCTGCCGGCTTATCGCCCTGCCACCATGCGGGGGCGGTATATTTTAAAATACAGGCCACTTGCGCATAGCTAAGATTGAGCTGCAGCAGCGTATGCACCAGGCGAATCGCCTGTGCATTGCCTTCGAAGTGGCACAAATCCTGACGAATCATTGCATTTAGCTGGTTAAAATCGGCGCGCTGATGCTCATCTGCCACGCCCGCCACCAGCGGGTCAACGAGTTCAAGAGGCAGATTGTCGTCAAACCAGTCATTGATGGCGGCTTCACCAAAGTGACCAAACGGCGGATTACCCACGTCATGCAGCAGGCAGGCCATCTCGATCAGACTCTCAAACGCGCCTTCAAACTCATCCAGCCCGTAATGTGCCAGTCCGCCGCCCTGCGTTTTCAGGTATTGCAGGATCTCTTTGGTGATATAGCGCCCGGTTTGCTGCACTTCCAGCGAGTGGGTCAAACGTGACCGCACCGCTGCATTACGCTCCAGTGGAAATACCTGAGTCTTTTGTTGCAGACGGCGGATCGCGGCAGAATTGATGATGCGGCCACGGTCACTCTCAAAGTGCCGTGTAATAAAGTATTCGCCCTCAGGATCTTTGCGGCTGGTATAAGGGCGGGTGAAACTGATCTTATTTTTGAAATTGATCGGCGCCATCATTACCCCTTATTTTTTGGTGAATTCATCCTCTGCCAGCCATGGTAGACTATGCCTCACTTTTAAGCTTTACATCCATAACTACAGCGAGATTCTTTATGAAAGCAGGCATTATTGGCGCGATGGAGCAGGAAGTCACCCTGCTGCGTGACAAAATCGAAAACCGTCAGACGCTGACGCTGGCTGGTTGTGAAATTTATACCGGCACGCTGAACGGTGTTGAGGTTGCTCTGCTGAAATCAGGCATCGGTAAAACCGCGGCGGCGCTCGGCACGACCCTGCTGCTGGAGCTGTGCAAACCCGACCTGGTGATCAACACCGGCTCTGCGGGTGGTCTGGCCGCTTCACTGAAAGTGGGCGATATCGTGGTCTCCGATGAAGTGCGTTATCACGATGCCGACGTTACCGCATTTGGTTACGAACCGGGTCAGATGGCCGGTTGCCCGGCAGCCTTTGTGGCGGATGAAAAACTGATCGCCGCTGCAGAGCAGGTGATTAAGCAGCTGGATCTCAACGCGGTGCGCGGTTTAGTGGTCAGCGGTGATGCCTTCATCAACGGTGCTGAGCCACTGGCGCGCATTCGCACCACCTTCCCACAGGCGATCGCCGTGGAAATGGAGGCCACCGCCATCGGTCACGTTTGCCACCAGTTCAAGGTGCCGTTTGTTGTGGTGCGTGCAATTTCCGATGTCGCGGACAAAGAATCCCACCTGAGCTTTGATGAGTTCCTGGTTGTTGCCGCTAAGCAATCGTCGCTGATGGTTGAAAACCTGCTGGCACAACTGGCGCGTGGCTAAATATTGGCTGCTGGGGCTATTGCTGATCGGCAATAGCCTGTTTGCCGCTGCCCCGCGCGTTATCACGCTATCGCCCTATCTCACCGAACTGGCTTTCGCTGCAGGCATTACGCCGGTAGCGGTCAGCGCCTATTCAGATTTTCCGGCGCAGGCCCAACAGCTAGAGCAGGTGGCAAACTGGCAGGGCATCAACGTTGAACGCATCCTGCAACTGAAACCGGATGTGGTGCTGGCCTGGCGCGGCGGCAATCCGCAGCGGCAGATCGATCAACTGCAACGTCTGGGCATTAAAGTCGAATGGATTGATCCGCAGACCATTGATCAGATGATTGATGCGCTAGCAGCGCTCAAATCGTGGAGTCCACAGCCTCAGCAGGCGGCGGCTGCCGCACAGGCGCTGCGCCAGCAAGAGGATGAGTTGCGTCAACAGTATCAACAACGCACGCCGATCCCCCTGTTTTTGCAGTTTGGTCAACAGCCGCTGTTTACTGCATCGCGTAATACGTTGCAAAACGAAGTGATCACGCTGTGTGGCGGTAAAAATATCTTTGCTGACAGTCGCGTAAGCTGGCCACAGGTGAGCCGTGAGCAAGTGCTGGCGCGTCATCCCCAGGCGATTGTGATTGGCGGTGACCGTGCGCAAGCCGCGAATATTGTGAAATTCTGGCAGCCACAACTGGCGGTGCCGGTGATTGCCATTAACGATGACTGGCTGAGCCGACCGGGTCCGCGTATCCTGCTGGCAGCCAAACAGCTGTGTGCAGATTTACATCCGGCGAAAAATAGCACCAAAAAAGATTAAAGATCCAGCAAAAATTGTCGAAAATCAAAATACAAGGCACTGCGGCCACGTATGCTCAGTGCCCTTTTTGCGCAACGCGCAACTTTTGACTTCACCAGGAATTATCAATGACCAGAGCACTGCTCCTGGCCATAGGGCTCGCGATGGCTGCGCCAATTGGCGCGGCGACCTCCACCGGCTCTATTGCCGTCACGCTGACACTCTTTTCCCGCTGCGATATCTCACGCCAAAGCGAACAAACACTGCCATCGATTGATTGTGGACGTCACTTCAGTGCACAGCCGCGCGTGACCGAAAGCGTGCTAAAAAGCGATGCGAAGCGTCGTGAGACGTCACGATTAGTGACTGTTGAGTGGTAGAGTTCTGACCGCCAGAACGGCGGTCAGAAAAGGGATCAGATGCTGAAGGAAGAGCCGCAACCGCAAGTGGTTTTCGCGTTCGGGTTTGTCACGATAAAACGTGAACCCTCAAGACCTTCGGTGTAATCAACCGAACCGCCCACCAGATACTGCAGGCTCATTGGATCAACAACCAGCGCCACGCCCTGCTTTTCAATGGTCATGTCGCCGTCATTCATTTGATCGTCAAACGTAAAACCGTACTGGAATCCACTGCAACCGCCACCGGTGATGTACACGCGCAGTTTCAGCTCTGGATTTTCTTCATCCGCGATCAAATTTTTTACTTTTTTCGCTGCTGCTTCAGTGAATTGCAAAGGCAGCGCTGCTACGTCGTCACTCATGTTTTACTCCGGGTAAACGTCCAGGTCAGAAAACGACCTTAATTCCGCTATTATCTGCCAGCCGCCCAGTGCAATCAAGTACTGCGCTTGACACTGTGTGCCGCCTGCGCTGCGCTAAAGTATAGCTTTAAAAGGCTTTCGCACCCGCTTGCCTTTCTAATCAGGCGACTCTTCCCTTAGAATGGCGCCAGAATTTTTTTCCAGAACAGCAGGAGCCGAGCAATGAGTAAGTCAGAAAACCTGTATGCCGAAGCGCAACGCCTGATCCCTGGCGGTGTGAACTCCCCGGTACGTGCTTTTACCGGTGTGGGCGGCGTGCCGCTGTTCATCGAACGCGCCGACGGCGCTTATCTGTATGACGCCGATGGCAAAGCCTACATCGACTATGTCGGTTCATGGGGCCCAATGGTGCTGGGGCATAACAACGCCAATATCCGCAATGCGGTGATTGAAGCGGCATCTCGTGGTTTAAGTTTCGGTGCCCCAACCGAAATGGAAGTGAAAATGGCCGAGCTGGTGTGTGAGCTGGTGCCAAGTATGGACATGGTGCGTATGGTGAACTCCGGCACCGAAGCCACCATGAGCGCCATCCGTCTGGCCCGTGGCTTCACCCATCGCGATAAAATCATCAAATTTGAAGGCTGCTACCACGGCCACGCAGATTGCCTGCTGGTGAAAGCCGGTTCCGGCGCGTTGACCCTGGGCCAACCAAATTCTCCGGGTGTTCCCGCTGATTTCGCTAAACACACCCTGACCTGCACCTATAACGATTTGGCGTCTGTGCGTGAAGCCTTCGAGCAGTATCCTGACGATATCGCCTGTATCATCGTTGAGCCGGTTGCCGGCAACATGAACTGCATCCCTCCGCAGCCAGACTTCCTGCCGGGCCTGCGCGCACTCTGTGATGAATTTGGCGCACTGCTGATTATCGATGAAGTGATGACCGGCTTCCGCGTGGCGCTGGGTGGTGCTCAGGCTTATTACGATGTGACGCCGGATCTGACCTGCCTCGGCAAAATCATCGGTGGCGGCATGCCGGTGGGCGCATTTGGTGGTCGTCGTGATGTGATGGCTGCACTGGCGCCAACGGGGCCGGTTTACCAGGCGGGTACGCTTTCCGGTAACCCGATTGCCATGGCGGCCGGTTTTGCTTGTCTGACGCAGATTGCTCAACCAGGCACGCACAGCACCCTGACCGACCTCACCACTCAACTGTCTGAAGGCTTGCTGGCAGCAGCAAAAGCAGAAAACATTCCGCTGGTGATCAACCACGTTGGCGGCATGTTCGGCATTTTCTTCACCGATGCCGAGAGCGTAACTTGCTATGCCGACGTGACAAAATGCGACGTTGAGCGCTTTAAGCGCTTCTTCCACCTGATGCTGGAAGAAGGCGTTTACCTCGCACCTTCTGCTTTTGAAGCGGGCTTTATGTCACTGGCACACAGCCAGGAAGATATTCAGCGCACCATTGATGCGGCACGCCGCAGTTTCGCGAAGCTGTAGGCCATTAGCGGGCGCCATGAATGGCGCCCCTGCATTGATGTGCACGTCTGTCCCTTAGGCGCTGCTGCTCCGCAGACACCTATTACCGTAATTTGCGCATTTATCCGCAGCCGCCTTACAGACACCGAATGCCGTAGCTTGCGCATTTATCCCCAGCCGCTTTACAGGCACCGAATGCCGTAGCTTGCGCATTTATCCGCAGCCGCTTTACAGGCTCCGAATGCCGTAGCTTGCGCATTTATGCGCGACGCAACAGCCAGATAAAATACGGCGCGCCGAAGAAGGTCGCCATTAAACCTGCAGGGATCTGATCCGGGAACGCCAGCATCCTGCCGCACCAGTCTGCAAACACCATCAATCCGCCACCTAATAATCCCGCCATCAACACCTGCGGTAATGCGCGCCTGAACCCCAGCATGCGCACGATATGCGGCGCCATCAAACCGACAAAACTCAACGGGCCGATGGTCAAGGTCGCCGTGGCCGTTAACGCCGCCGCCAGCAGCAGCAGGGCCAGACGCGAACCCGTTAATGCCATCCCTGCTGAACGTGCCGTCGCACTACCCAGCGGCAGCAGTGTGAGCCAGCGGCTCGCCAGTGGCGCGAGCGCAATGAATACGATACCCACCACGGCGCTTTGCACTGCCTGCGGCATATTGATGTTGTAAGTTGAACCGGAAATCCAGCTCAGCAGGCCGCCCATGCGCGGATCGCCACTCGCCATTAGCACCATCAGCAAGGTGACAAAGGCACTGTTGAGCGCCATGCCCGCGAGCAACATACGCTCCGGTGAGAAACCTCCGCGACTGGCGACCAGCATAATCACCAGTAGCGTCAGCGCCGCGCCTAATGCACCAGCGGGCAGCAGCCACGCCACGGCGTCACCCGGCACAAAGAACATCATCACGACCACACCACAGGCCGCACCGGAACTGATGCCTAACACTTCCGGACTTGCCATCGGGTTGCCAGTGAGACGCTGAATCAACGCACCTGCAACACCCAGCATCATCCCCACGACTAACGCCGCCAGCACGCGTGGTGCACGCCACGGCAGCAGCTGATGCAGCATCTCGCCACTCACCCAGGTCCAGCTGTGTGCATCACGACCAAAGGAGATGCCGATAACGCTCAGCAGCGCCAGCACCCCAAGGCCAATGACACACCACAGCACCACCTTTTGGCGTTCTGCCGGCACCTTGTCACCCATATTCATCGCCGGTGGAACCGAGCCGGTACGTAAACGCGGCAACAGCCACAGCAGAATCGGTACGCCAATCAACGCGGTCGCTGTGCCGGTGGAAACCTCGCGCCAGTGGCTGGTCAGCCACAATACGCACTGATCGGCCAGCCACAGCAGCAAGGCACCAATCAGCGGAGCCAGCAGCATACGGCTGAGTAAGCGACGCCCTCCGAGCATTTTCGCCAGCAGTGGTGCAAACAGCCCGATAAAACCGATAATCCCGGCGACGTTCACCAACTGCGCACTCAACAGAATCGCCAGAGCGAGTGCGCCGACGCGCGCAGCAGACAGTGCCAGACCGAGGTTTTTTGCTACGCCGTCATCAAGCCCCATAAGCGTCAGGGGACGCAGCAATGCCAGCGCCACCACAAAAGCCAGCAGCAGACGCGGCCACAGCATGGCGACGTTGTGCCCATCCATCTGATTCAGTGCGCCGGTGCTCCACAGGAACATATTCAGCAGTTGGTCGTGATTAAAGATGGCAAAGATTTGATTCACCGAGCCGGCATACAGGCTCAGGACCAGCCCGGCGAGGATCAGCGTCACGGGTGACAGCCGTTTGCCCCAGGCTACGCCAAATACCAGGATGCCCACCAGCACTGCGCCCGCCATCGCAGCAAATTGCTGCGTCAGCTCACCACCCGGCAAGTGCCAGAGCGTGGCGACCGTGATACCGAGCTGTGCGCCGGATGACACACCCAACGTGGTCGGTTCCGCCAGAGGATTGCGCAGCACCTGCTGAAACAGTAAACCGGCCAATCCGAGACCCGCCCCCACCAACAGCGCCAGCGCCAGACGCGATAACAGGCTGTGATGGAATACCACCTGTTGGATACTGTTGATGTCCGGCGCAAAGAAGGCTTGTGACCACTGCGCGGTTGGCAGCGCGTCACGCAGATTGATAAAAGTCAGCGCCAGCGCCAGTAAAAACATGCTGCTTAGCAGCATCACAGGAAAGAGACGATGGCGCATCAGTGCGACTCCAGCGCGTGTTCCAGCACGCGGACAAATTTCAGCGCTGAATAGGTCGCGCCGTAATACCAGACGGCAGGCACACGCTGGAAGCGGCCCGCGCGGATAAACGGCAGCGCCTGCCACAGCGCAGTTTTCATCACCTGCTGCATGTCACGATCGTTATCGTGATCAAAACAGATCACCTGCACATCGCCGACATCGGCTAACCGCTCAAGCCCAACCACGGCACTGCCCCAGAAATTGGTTTCACTCTGCCAGGCGTTACTCAGGCCAAGGATTTCCATCACTTCGAGGAACAGACTGTTGGTGCCAAACGTGATGGCGTGACGGCTGTCCATCAATGACATCAGCAGCACCGGACGATCTGCCCAGGGTTTAAGACGCTCGCGCGCTGCCGCGAGCTGCTCATCCAGGAATTGCAGATGCTGTACCGCCTGCGCTTCCCGTCCCAGCCGGGCACCGAGCGCATGCAGTGATTTGCGAGCAGTACTTAATGGTTTACCGTCCCCGCTATTCAGATCAAAGCCCATGGTCGGCGCGATGCGATCAAGTTTATCCAATCCCGGACCGTAGCCGTTGGAGTGCAGAATTAAGGAAGGTTCGAGCTGCGTCATCAGTTCCAGATTGGGTTCGGTGCGCAGGCCGAGATCGATGGTGCTGGCCGATAGCATCGGCTCGCCAACCCAGATGTTGTAGTTGCGCAAATCAGCCACACCGAGTGGCGATACACCGAGCGCCATCAGTAACTCAACGGGTAGCCATTCCAGCGCCAGGATGCGCTGCAGATCGGGCGTTGCCGCACGCAATGGGGCAACGTTCATCAGTGGCGTCAGTGCCAGCGCCGTCAGCAAGCGACGGCGTGAAATGTCGAACATGGCGAGGCCTCAGTAAACAAAACTGACGGGAGCACCGCCTTGTGGATGGGGTAAGATGCCCATCGGAATACCGTAGATATTGCCCAGCACATCGGCCTGCATGATGACTTCAGGCCCGCCTTCCGCAATCATTTCGCCGCCTCGCAGCGCCACCAGACGGTCGCAATAACGCGCCGCCATGTTGATGTCATGCAGCACGGCAATCACCGTTAACCCGCGCTCACGGCTGAGACGTTGAATCAATGCCAGCACATCAACCTGATGGGCGATATCCAGCGCTGAAGTGGGTTCATCCAGCAGCAGGCAGCGGCTATTTTGCGCCACCAGCATCGCCAACCACGCTCGCTGACGTTCGCCGCCGGACAGGCTATCCACCAGACGCCCGGCAAACGGTTTCAGTCCCACCAGCGTAATCGCTTCCTCTACGCGGTCGCGATCTTCCTGACCATAGCGCCCTAGCGCACCGTGCCAGGGATAACGACCAATCGCCACCAGCTCACGCACCGTCATCCCTTCTGCCGCCGGTAACTGCTGCGGCAAATACGCCACCTGGCGGGCAAAATCTTTGCTGCCCCAGTTCTCCACCGCATCGCGGTTCAACAGCACCTGGCCTTCACTCGCCGCATGGTGACGCCCCAGCATTTTCAGCAAGGTGGATTTACCCGAGCCGTTGTGGCCAATCAGCGCCGTCACTTTACCCGGCGCAAAGGTGAGTGAAAGTGGATGCAGCAACGTGCGCCCAGGCACGCGAAAGCTGACATTATCCAGCGTGAAGGTGGTTTCTTCGTGGTGCGGATGCTGCATGGTGATTCCTGGTTAATAAGCACAAAACCGATTTGATTCTGAAGGGGCGGCCCTGAGGCCGCCCAAAATCACAACATATTCGCCCTGACGAATCAGAAGCGGAAGGTGGCAGTACCAACGATTTGACGTTCAGCGCCCCAGTAGCAAGCGTAATCACGGTAGCAGCTGGCAACGTATTCACGATCGAACAGGTTGTTGATATTAACACCCACAGAAGAGCCTGGCAGACCGAAACGGCCGAGGTCATATTTCAGCGCTGCATCGACGGTGGTGTAACCCGCTACGTCGAAGTTTTGGGTTGAGTTACTGCCATTCTGCGCATTCTCTGCATATAACCCTTTGCTTTCACCTACATAACGCACACCCGCACCCAGTGTCACACCTGACAATGCCGTTTCGTGGAAGGTGTAATCCCCCCACAGCGATGCCATATGCTTCGGCACCTGCACTGGTGTTCTACCTTTCAGCACTGTGTCTTCAGTGTATTCGGCATCGGTATAGGTGTAAGACGCCGTCATGTTGATGTTGGCGTTCAGTGCTGCCTTGGCTTCCAATTCAACACCGCGTGAACGGATTTCACCGCTCTGTACGCTAAAGTTAAGGTTGTTTGGATCGGCGGTGAGGTTCTTGGTTTTAGTCAGCTCATACACTGCTGCTGTCACAACAACCGGACGATCTTTTGGAACGTACTTCACACCGGCTTCATACTGCTTAGCACGCGATGGATCAAACGGCTGGCCAGATACCGTGGTGCCTGAGTTAGGGATAAAGGACTCGCTGTAGCTAAAGTACGGCGCAATACCGTTATCAAACACATAGTTCAAACCACCACGCCAGGTGAAAGCCTGATCGTGATTTTTTACTTCGGTATTGCCATTACGATTTAGTGCTGAAGTCATCGCATAATCGTAGCGGCCGCCTAAGGTCAGAACCCAGCGGTTCCATTCCATCTGATCTTGAGTATATAGGCCAGTTTGTTCCTGGCGATTCAGATATTGATAAGGGAACGCAGCACCATCTAGTGCATCGTTACCGTATTGAGGATTGGTCGCACTAATAGGAAATGCTGAGCCAAACGCCGCATCAATGTCATTACGCGTACGCTGATAATCGACGCCCATGAGTAATGTATGGTCCAATGCGCCAGTTGCGAATTTCGCCTGTGCCTGAGTATCGACAGCAAATTGATTAAGCTTTTCGTCGGAAACGGCTGACCCACGGTTTATCTCAAGTTCATCGGCATTGAAACTACTGCCATAAATACTGCGATAATTCGTTTTTAATTCCGCATAACGCAGATTCTGGCGCACTGTCCAGGTATCGTTGAAGCTGTGTTCGAAGTTGTAGCCCACCAATTTGGTGTTACGCGAAATCTTATTGCTGTCTTCGCCTTCATCAAAGTTGGTGGGCAGTTTGTAGCTGCTGCCGTCCGGGCGGGTAATGCCGACCACGGTGCCCTGACGCGGTAACCAGCCGTAATAACCGGTTTCCGGCTCGTTCTGGAAATAGGTCAGCAAATCAAAGCGGGTATTGGCATCCGGACGCCAGCTGAACGAAGGCGCGATGGTATAACGCTTCTCTTTGTTCATATCCTGCTGCGCGTCTGCACTGCGAGCCAGACCAGTCAGGCGATAGCTGTACACGCCGTCATCATCCAGCGATCCGCCGAAATCGAAGCCGGTAGAGAACAGGTTATCGGTGCCCATCTGGAACTGCACTTCACGCAGTGTTTCCTGCGTCGGGCGCTTGCTGACCAGTGACACCACGCCGCCTGGGTTGCTCTTGCCGTACAACACTGAAACCGGGCCACGCAACAGTTCCGCACGCTCAAGGAAGTAAGGATCGATGGCAAACTCGGAGTAGTTGTCACCCTGCAGTTTCAAACCATCAAGATACTGATTGGTGTTGGTTTCACTAAAGCCACGAATCGACAGCGCATCGATCACACTGGAGCTACCGCGGTTACCGGTCAGCACACCCGCCGTGTAATTGAACGCCCCTTTCACGCTGGTCACCGCGTGCATCGCCATCTCTTCCTGCGTCACCACCGAAACCGACTGCGGGTTTTTCTCAATGGGCGTATCCGTTTTCGTGCCGGTGGCACTGTGCTTGGCGGCAATGGTAGGAGCCGGGCCCCAGGCGCTTTCCTGCGCAACGGTGTTACCGCCATTGGCGGTCACCACCACGGTATCTTCTGCCAGCGCCTGCGCGCTCAGCGTACCCAGTGTTAAAGAAATCAATAAAGCGAGCGGACGACGGGAGGTCGCAGCACGCGCAGAACAAGGATTGAAATTTCGCGCATTCATAAAAAAGGATCTCTCGAAAAAGGAAACGATGCAGGCGAATGAAAACGAGAATGATTATTAGACGCACGAATTTTAGGCGAAGTCCTGCAAGATCCGCAAGATGTAATGGCTATTGCCGGTGCGTTTGCGACCAGATCGTGCATATCCATGATCGCGAATAACAATCGTGCAGACGTAAAAAAGGGCGCCGAAGCGCCCTGTGCTTTCTGCAGCTAACTATTTGCTGCCGAACATATCTTTGATCCAGCCTGCTACGCCATCAGCATCTTTTTGCTCGTTCTGCGGCTGCTGAGGTGACTGCTGCTGCGGTTGCGACTCTTGCTGCTGTTGGATCTGCTGCTGCTGTTGCTGGCACAGCGAGGCAGGATCCAACGTCCACACTGGCAGCGAACGCCAGGTGCTGCTGCCCGAACCACAGACGAAGTTACCGGCAGAATCGACATTCATCTGCGTAATATCTTCCGGCGGTGTCAACTGCAGCGGCATCGGGGCCTGGTTATCGAGATAGCGACGATAAATTTGCATCGCCCCGCTCGCACCATACAGCTTCGAGGTTTGGTTATTGTCGCGGCCCACCCAGGTGATGGCCACTTCTTTGCCATCAACGCCCGCAAACCAGCTGTCAATCAGGTCATTGGTGGTACCCGTTTTACCTGCCAGATGGGCATTAGGATAACGCGCGCCCAGCGCGCGCGCCGTACCGTGATCGGCGACCTGCTGCATGCTGTACAACGTCAGATAAGCCGCCTGTGCCGGTTCGACACGCTGCGCCTGCGGGAAGCTCTGATACAGCACAGTCCCATCTTCCGCAATCACCGAGCGCACCGCAGAGAGATCTGCGCGGTTACCGCCACTGGCAATCGACTGGAATGCCTGAGCGACTTCAATCGGTGTCAGGTTCAGGGCACCCAGCAGCATCGCTGGCACCGGATTCAGCTGATCCTTCGGTACGCCGAGCTTCGTCCAGGTATCAACCACGGAATTCAGCCCTAACGTCATACCCAGATTAACCGTTGGCACGTTCATTGAGTTGGTCAGCGCATCCACTAACATCACTTTGCCACTGAAGCGCTTGTCGTCATTCATCGGTTTCCAGATCGATCCATTAGGCTGTTTCAGCGCAATCGGTTCGTCGGCAATCCAACTGTTCAGACGATAGGTATTGGGTTGGCCTAAGGCCGTGAGATAAGTCGCCGGTTTAGCCAGTGAGCCGATGGAACGACGCGCCTGCAGCGCACGGTTGTAACCGGCAAACTGCGGATCGGCACCACCCACCATCGCACGCACTTCGCCGCTGAAGCGGTCAACTACCACCATCGCGGTTTCCAAATCCTTCAGACCGCGCTGTTTCTTCAGTGCCGGAATGCCATCTTCCACCGCTTTTTCTGCGGCATCCTGCGAAATCGGATCCAGCGTGGTGAAGATCTTCACGCCAGAGAGATCTTTCACCTTGTCGCCCAGTTTGGCCTGCAATTCGTTACGCACCAT
This sequence comes from Pantoea sp. C8B4, assembly GCF_051336905.1. NCBI lineage: Bacteria > Pseudomonadati > Pseudomonadota > Gammaproteobacteria > Enterobacterales > Erwiniaceae > Pantoea > Pantoea sp. C8B4. Next base: position 181,143 of record NZ_JBGMNK010000007.1, on the reverse strand, counting down.
CTGCATAAACGCAGGCTGAGGCGTAATCACCCCGCCTTTCGGCTGCACGCCCAGCGGACGCGCTGACAGCATGTCGTACAGCTCCTGATCGATGACATTCTGCTGTTGCAGCAGACGCAGGACCAGGTTACGACGCTCCAGCGCCAGTTTCGGGTTGCGCCACGGGTTATACAGCGACGCCCCTTTCACCATGCCGACCAGCATCGCCTGCTGGTCGAGGCTCAGCTCATCCACCGGACGACCGAAGTAATACAAACTCGCCAGCGGGAAGCCACGGATCTGATCGTTGCCTGCCTGACCGAGGTACACCTCGTTGAGATACAGCTCAAGGATGCGATCTTTGCTGTAGCGCGCATCCATGATCACCGCCATGTAAGCTTCACGCGCTTTACGCCAGAGTGAACGCTCGTTGGTCAGGAACAGGTTTTTCACCAGCTGCTGGGTCAAGGTACTGCCGCCCTGCACCGCTTTACCGGCGGTGATATTGGCAAGGAATGCACGACCAATCGAGTACGGGCTTATGCCGTCGTGTTCGTAGAAATGGCGGTCTTCGGTCGCGATCAGCGTGCTAACCAGCAGATCCGGGAAGCCCGCGCGCGGCACGAACAGACGCTGCTCACCGTTCGGCGATTGCAGCATGGTGATCAAGCGTGGATCGAGGCGGAAGAAGCCAAAATCACGCCCGGTATCGAGGTTTTTGATCTCGCTCAGTTCGTTGTTGCTAAACGTCAGACGGGCGTTGATCTGCCCCTCTTTGCTGTCCGGGAAATCAAACGGACGACGCAGCAGATCGATGGTGTTGCCTTTGACGCTAAACTCGCCAGGGCGGGTAATGCGCGACACTTCGCGATACTGCGTGCCTTCCAGCAGCGCAATCATCTCTTTTTTGTCGTACGACATCCCCGGCTCAAGGCTCACCATGCGGCCGTAAACAGCGGCGGGCAACTGCCACACTTTACCGTCGATGCGGCTGCGGATTTCAGAGTCGAGATAGATGCCCCAGGCAACCATCACTACCACAAAGACCAGGAAAAGCTTAATTAACCAGCCTAACCAACGACGTTTGCCGCGTGGCGGACGTTTTCCTTTCCCTTTACCTTTTGGTGGCACCGGTGTGCTCTCCTCATCATCTTCGTCAAAATCGTCCTGATCGATATCATCATCAAGCTCCCTGCGGCGACCCCGGCGCGCAGTGGTGCGCGGCGGCTTTGGCGCTTTTCCTTTACGCCCAATAGGTTCGCGATCGTTCCCAGACATGCTTTTATTCTCCAGGCATAGCTACGGCTGCGGCCGTTACTCTAACTGCTTTCTCGTGCTGCGCATGGCAGAACCCTCTGAATTCGATCCACTGCGTGTCACGATGAAAATTTCTTGGTGCGCCTTGTCGGTAAGGCGCTGGCCGGATCGTCGGGCCAGGGATGTTTGGGATAGCGTCCTTTCATCTCTTTTTGCACTTCTGGATACGCTCCCCGCCAGAACGCTGCAAGGTCACGGGTGATCTGCAACGGCCGGTGCGCGGGTGAGAGCAACTCCAGCACCAGCGGAATGCGGCCTTCGGCCACCGCGGGATTTTGCGCTTCACCAAACATCTCCTGCATACGCACTGCCAACGCCGGAGGCTTTTCAGCATCGTAACGAATAGGCAGGCGACTTCCGGTCGGCACAGTGTAATGAGTTGGCAGCACAGTATCCAGCCGCTGACGTTGTGACCATGTCAGCAAATGTAATAATGCGCTGACAAGATTGACGCCCTGCAGACTCCTGAGATCGCGCACGGATCCCATCTCGGGTAACAGCCAGCGTTCAAGCGAATCGAGCAAACTCTCATCATCCAGCGCTGGCCACGCCTCTTCCGGCAGCCAGGCCGCGGCACAGTGCAAGCGCAAGCGCAGCTGTTCGGCTTCGGGGGTCCAGCCGAGTACCGAGAGCCCTTTTTCGCGGATCCAGCGCAACATCGCCGGGTGTAAAATCTCCGGTTCCGGTCGCGCCTGCGGCTGTGCTTTTAGGACCAGCGCACCCACGAGTTCCCGTTTCCAGGCGCGCAATGTCCCTTTCTCTTCATCCCATTCCACATCAATGCGCTGCGACACCAGTTCAGGACATTGCTGGCGTAACGCACTTATCTCTACCGGCAGCGCCAGTAACATGCGGGCTTCAGCGGCACTGGCGCCCTGTAACAGGGTCGGCGCGATTAACCACTCATAGCGGCTCAGGCCATCCTGTTCATCCAGCATGGCGCCAATACCGTTAGCCAGCTGATAGCGTGCGCTTTCGCCTCGCCGCTGCGCCAGACGATCGGCAAAACCTGCCACCAATAATGCGGGGAAAAGATCGGGATTGACGCGGCCATCGCTGGCATTCAACCGTTGCTGCCATTGACGCGCGCGCCTTTGCCAATGCAGCTGTGGTCGATTAAGGGCATCGCGCAAATCTGCACTACCGTTGCGCGGTGGATCTTCCAGTATCGCCACCAGCAGAGCGGCACTGGCGATGGCATCATGACTCTGTGCCGCACACAGAATCGCCGTCAAACGCGGATCGCTGCCAAGCGTCGCCATTTTACGGCCGCGCGCGTTAAGCCTGCCGTTTTCTAATGCGCCTAAGCGCGTTAGCAAAGCCTGTGCCGCTCGCAAGCTGCGTGGCGGTGGCGCGTCCAGCCAGCAGAGCTGTGACGCATCCTGGCAACCCCATTGCAGCAAATCGATCTGCAGCGCGGCCAAATCGCTATTGAGGATTTCGGGTTCACTTTGCGCCGCTGCACGCATCGCCTGCTCCTGCGGCAGCAAATGCAGGCAAATGCCGGGTTCAAGACGCCCGGCTCGCCCCGCACGCTGGGTCATGGAAGCCTGGCTGATGCGTTGCGTTTGCAGGCGCGTTACGCCGCTACGCACATCAAACTGTGCCGAACGCTCCAGTGCGCTATCCACCACTAAGCGGATACCTTCAATGGTGAGACTGGTTTCGGCAATGTTAGTGGCGAGCACCACTTTGCGGCGACCAGCGGGCGCTGGCAGAATCGCGCGACGCTGCGCATCCAATGAGAGCGCACCATATAAAGGAGAGAGATCCACGTCTTCACCGACGCGGGATTCCAGCTCACGCTTCACGCGCTCAATCTCTGCCACGCCAGGCAGGAACAACAGCAGTGAGCCCGACTCCTCACGCAGCAACTGCGCCACTTCTCGCGCCACCGCTTCGTCAAAACGCTGTTGCGGGTTGAGAGAGGCATAACGGCGTGTCACCGGAAAGCTGCGTCCTTCAGAGACAATAAAAGGCGCAGCAGGCAGCAGCTGACGCAACCGATCGTTATCCAGCGTTGCGGACATCAGCAGAATTTTCAGGTCATCGCGCAGCCCCTGTTGTACATCCAGCAGCAGCGCCAGTGCTAAATCGGCCTGCAGACTACGCTCATGAAACTCATCGAGGATCACCAGCGACACGCCTTCAAGCATCGGATCGCGCTGCAGCATGCGTGTCAGAATGCCTTCGGTCACCACTTCCAGTCGCGTATGGGGGCCGCAGCAGTTTTCGCCGCGCATACGGTATCCCACGGTGGCTCCGGGCTGTTCACCCAACTGATCCGCCAGGCGCTGCGCCACATTACGCGCCGCCAGACGACGCGGCTCAAGCATAATGATGCGCCCCGGCAACACCGACTGCTGTAGCAATTGCAGCGGCAGCCAGGTCGATTTTCCCGCGCCGGTGGGTGCCGCCAGTAAAACTTGTGATGACTGAGACAATGCATCGAGCAATGCAGGCAGCACCTCACTTACCGGTAATTCACTCACACTTAACTCCCACTCTGCCTGTGCTAACATGGCGCGCATTGTAGCACTCAATGGCCACGTCACCATGTCGATACAACGTCTGTTTTTTGCCCTCGAACTGCCCGCGCCGCTCCAGCAACAGCTGGTACAGTGGCGTGCAGATCACTTTGCAGAAGAGGCAGGAAAACCGGTGGCCGCCGCCAATCTGCATCTGACGCTGGCGTTTCTGGGGGATGTCAGTGCTGAGACCTCGCAGCAGTTACAGCAGTTAGCTTCGCGCATTGTCCAGCCCGGTTTTAGCCTGGATTTGGATGATGCGGGGCATTGGCCGCGCCCCGGCGTCGTGTGGCTTGGCTGCCAACGTGCGCCGCGCGGCTTATTGCAGCTAGCCAGCTTGCTGCGTGCTCAGGCGGCACGACATGGCTGCGCGCAGAGTGCGCAGCCTTTTCATCCGCATATCACCCTGTTGCGCCACGCCACACAAAAAGTGGCCTTACCACCGCGCGGCTTTCACTGGCGCTACGATGTCAGTGACTTTGCGCTGTTCTCATCGACTTTTAGTCAGGGACGCACCCGTTATCGGCGGCTGGCGCGCTGGCCATTGCCTTCTTCGTCAGGAGCCTGAATGCAGTTTGATCCACCGCTAAAACCCGCTCGTCTTATCGCGCGCTATAAGCGCTTTCTTGCCGATGTCGTGACACCAGAGGGTGAGACACTGACCATTCACTGCGCCAACACCGGCGCGATGACCGGCTGCGCCACACCGGGTGATACCGTGTGGTATTCCACTTCAGACAGCACCACGCGCAAGTATCCGCACAGCTGGGAACTGACCGAGACACAACAAGGCCACTGGATCTGTGTGAACACCCTCAGAGCCAATCAACTGGTGCGTGAAGCCTTAACCCTTGACGCGATTCCAGAATTGTCCGCTTACAGCCACTGCCAACCTGAAGTGAAATACGGTACGGAAAAAAGCCGAATTGACTTCCTGCTGCAAGCGGAGGGCAGATCAAACTGCTATATTGAAGTCAAGTCCGTCACCCTTTTACAGCAGGGTAAAGGCTTTTTTCCGGATGCGGTGACGGCTCGGGGACAGAAGCATCTGCGCGAACTCAGTGCTATCGCGGCAGAGGGTCATCGAGCTGTTTTGTTGTTCGCCGTTCTGCATACGGGGATTGAGGACGTCTCCCCGGCGCGCCATATCGACGCACACTACGCAGAACTACTGGGACAGGCTCAACGCTGTGGAGTGGAAGTGTTGGCGTATCAGGCTCAGATTTCACCTGCTCAAATGTTACTCACTCAGCCCGTCGCCGTGACGATTAACGCAGAGTTGTAATATTTATAGCAATTTGCTGTGATAGGAATGTTCTGGGCGGTGCGCTAAATACGCTGTTCCTCACAGGCTTGTCAAGGTGCGAATATGAATAATTGCCAACCTTGACTGCTTCTGCTATTTATAGCGGCCTGTTTTTTCCCTGATGGGAATCGATATACCCCTTAATAATTCGCGTTGCAGGCAGTCGGTGGTCATTTAGCCAATGCACATGCAACCTGAAGTATGACGGGAAGGGCGTGTTATCCAGGAGAAACAACATGCAAGAAGGGCAAAACCGTAAAACATCGTCCCTGAGTATCCTCGCCATCGCTGGTGTGGAGCCGTATCAGGTGAAACCGGGCGAAGAGTATATGAACGACGCCCAACTGAGCCATTTCCGCAAGATTCTGGAAGCCTGGCGCAACCAACTTCGGGATGAAGTAGACCGCACTGTGTCGCATATGCAGGACGAAGCTGCTAACTTCCCGGATCCGGTAGACCGTGCCGCACAGGAAGAAGAGTTCAGCCTGGAATTACGTAACCGCGATCGTGAGCGTAAACTGATCAAAAAGATCGAAAAAACGCTGAAGAAAGTGGATGACGACGATTTCGGCTACTGTGATTCTTGTGGTGTAGAAATTGGTATTCGTCGCCTTGAAGCGCGTCCGACCGCCGATCTCTGCATCGACTGCAAAACGCTGGCTGAAATCCGCGAGAAGCAGATGGCAGGCTAATGGCCGTGAGCAGACTGTCGCCGCACTGCCGGGAAAACCACTGTTTTCCCGACGTGCGGTGCACCTCAAAATGACCGCACTCCTCTCCTCCTGCGTTGGGCGCTTCGCCCCCTCTCCTTCTGGTGATCTGCATTTTGGTTCGCTGATAGCCGCATTAGGCAGCTATCTGAGCGCACGTGCGCAACAAGGCCGCTGGCTGGTGCGCATTGAAGATATCGATCCACCACGGGAAGTGGCAGGCGCAGCCACGCGCATCCTGCAACAGCTGGAACACTATGGCCTGCATTGGGATGGCGACGTGTTATGGCAGTCGCAGCGCCATGATGCCTACCGGGAAGCGCTGAGCTGGCTGCAACAGCATCGTCAAAGCTACTTCTGCACCTGCACACGCAGTCGTATTCAGCAGCTCGGGGGGTTCTATGACGGCTACTGCCGGGAATTGCATCTCCCCGCAGAAAACGCCGCGCTGCGTTTGCGTCAGCATCGGCCGGTGTATGGCTTTGACGATCGCTTGCGAGGTCACTTAGCCGCCGAACCCTCGCTGGCGGAAGAGGACTTTATTATCCATCGTCGGGATGGGCTGTTTGCTTACAACCTGGCGGTGGTGGTGGATGACCATTTTCAGGGTGTAACGGAAATCGTTCGTGGGGCAGATTTGATCGAACCCACGGTGCGTCAAATCGCGCTCTACCAGCAGTTCGGCTGGCCGGTGCCGGCTTATCTGCACCTGCCGCTGGCCATCAATGATGATGGTAATAAGCTCTCGAAACAGAATCATGCGCCCGCTTTACCCGCGGGGGATGCGCGTCCATTGCTGGTGCACGCGTTGCGTGTGTTGGGTCAGCCGGTACTGGAGGGTTGGCAAGATGCCACCACGGAGCAATTACTGAAGCACGCAGTGGCCCGGTGGAGTATCCAACTGATCCCACAACAGAACGCGCGAATCGCGGATGAGACGACATCGCCATTCCTAAATGGTTCGCAACAGGCTATGATTAGCCGCTGATTTATTAACACCCTTTTTATCACTGTCGAGGTGTCCCATTTTTACCCGAGTCGCAAATTTTTGCCGGAGAGTCCTCAAGCGTGACGAGGAAGCGCCTGAAGAGGTGGAAACTGAAAGTCTGATGACCGTCATTCCCCGTGAAAGCCATAACATCTCACGCAAAGATATCAGCGAAAACGCCCTTAAAGTGCTGTATCGCCTGAATAAAGCCGGTTTCGAAGCTTACCTGGTAGGCGGCGGCGTGCGCGATTTACTGCTGGGTAAGAAGCCAAAAGACTTTGATATCACCACTAACGCCACGCCTGAGCAGATGCGTAAACTATTCCGCAACTGCCGCCTCGTGGGCCGTCGTTTTCGCCTGGCGCATGTGATGTTCGGTCCTGAAGTGATCGAAGTCGCGACCTTCCGTGGTCATCACCAGGAAGAAGCGGAAGACGATCGCAACAATTCCCAGCGCGGCCAGAACGGCATGCTGCTGCGTGATAACATTTTTGGCAGCATCGAAGATGATGCGCAGCGCCGCGATCTCACCATCAATAGTCTGTATTACAGCGTGGCGGATTTCTCCGTACGTGATTACGTGGGTGGGTTGCAGGATCTGGAAGACGGCGTGATCCGACTGATTGGCGATCCGGAAACGCGTTACCGCGAAGATCCGGTACGTATGCTGCGCGTGGTGCGTTTTGCCGCCAAACTGGAGATGCGCATTGCCGCGGAAACTGCCGAGCCGATTCCGCGCCTGGCAACGCTGCTGAATGACATCCCGCCTGCGCGCCTGTTCGAAGAATCCCTCAAACTACTGCAAGCCGGTTACGGATTCCGTACCTATCAGATGATGCGTGAGTACCATCTGTTCCAGCCGCTGTTCCCTACCCTGACGCGTGGCTTCACTGCCGAGAGCGACAGCCTGATGGAGAAAATGCTGGCGCAGGTGCTGAAGAACACCGACAACCGCATTCAGAACGATATGCGCGTCAATCCGGCCTTCCTGTTTGCCGCGATGTTCTGGTATCCGCAGCTGGAATCGGCCCAACGCATTGCGCAGGAAAGCGGACTGACCTATTACGACGCCTTTGCGCTCTCGATGAATGAAACGCTGGATGAAGCCTGCCGTGCGCTGGCGATTCCTAAGCGTATCACCACCCTGATTCGCGATATCTGGCAGCTGCAGCTGCGCATGTCGCGTCGTCATGGCAAACGCGCCTGGAAGCTGATGGAGCATCCTAAATTCCGTGCCGCTTATGATCTGCTGGCGCTGCGAGCCGATGTGGAAAACAACCGCGAACTGCAAAGCCTGACCCATTGGTGGGGCGAGTTCCAGGCGGCGGCTCCGGTCGAGCAGAAAACCATGATGAACACGCTGGGCGATGATCCGGTGGCACCGCGTCGCAAACCGCGTCGCCCGCGCCGTCGTCCAACCGGCCCACGCCGCGATACCAATAGCGCATCATGATTCGCGTTTACCTCGCACTAGGCAGTAATCTGGCCGATCCGCTGCATCAGGTTGATGCAGCGCTGGCCGCGCTTGATGCGATACCGCACACCTCGCGCGTTGCAACGTCTTCACTGTACCGCACACCACCGTACGGCCCGCCAGATCAGCCTGATTACCTGAATGCAGTGGTCGCGCTGGACACCACGCTGGAAGCTGAAGCCTTGCTCGATCATACGCAACGTATCGAGCTGGAGCATGGGCGCGTGCGCAAAGCGGAGCGCTGGGGACCGCGCACCCTCGATATCGACATCATGCTGTTTGGTCAGCAGACGATTCACACTCCACGCCTCACCGTGCCGCACTACGACATGCACAACCGCGCGTTTATGCTGGTACCGCTGCTGGAAATCGCGCCAGGCCTGCGCTTGCCCAACGGTCAGCCATTGGCCGGCATCCTCGCCACGCTGGATCGCAGCACCATCCGCTTGTGGTCTGAGTAGGCGGCAATAATCGCACTACGGTCGTATCGCCTTTTCAATCAATCCAGTACACTGCGCGCATCAGAAAACTCTGGAGTGTGCGATGAAACCGACAACCCTCTCCCATTTACGCCAGCTCAAAGCCAGTGGCCGCAAATTTGCCACCCTGACGGCCTACGATTTTAGCTTTGCCCGCCTGTTTGCCGATGAAGGCATTCAGGTGATGCTGATTGGTGACTCCCTTGGCATGACCGTGCAAGGCCATGAATCCACATTACCTGTCACCGTGGCGGATATCGCTTATCACACCGCTGCCGTGCGCCGTGGCGCGCCGAATGCGCTGGTGATGGCCGACCTGCCGTTTATGAGTTACGCCACACCGCAGCAAACCTTCGATAACGCCGCTCAACTGATGCGTGCCGGTGCCAACATGGTGAAGCTGGAAGGCGGTGAATGGCTGGCAGACACCGTGCGTATGCTCACCGAGCGCGCCGTGCCGGTCTGTGGTCATCTAGGCCTGACGCCGCAGTCAGTGAACATCTTTGGTGGCTACAAGGTGCAGGGCCGTGATGAAGCGGGCGCTGAGCGTTTGCTGGCCGATGCACTGGCGCTGGAAGCCGCTGGAGCACAATTGATGGTGCTGGAGTGTGTGCCGGTGGCGCTGGCAGAGCGTATCACCAAAGCGTTGAGCATTCCGGTCATCGGTATTGGTGCGGGTAACGTCACCGATGGACAGATTCTGGTGATGCACGATGCCTTTGGTATTACCGGCGGTCATATTCCTAAATTTGCCAAAAATTTCCTCGCGGAAACCGGCGACATTCGCGCGGCAATTCGCCAGTATATTGCCGACGTTGAGGCTGGCATCTACCCTGCCGCCGAACACAGTTTCCAGTAAATCAGGAGATTTGCAGTGCTGATTATTGAATCGCTGCCGATGCTGCGCCGAGAAATTCGTCGCTGGCGGCAGGAAGGCAAACGTATCGCGCTGGTGCCCACCATGGGTAACCTGCATGACGGCCACCTGACGTTGGTGGATGAAGCGCGCGAGCGAGCCGATATCGTGGTGGTCTCGATTTTCGTCAACCCGATGCAGTTTGAACGCGCCGATGACCTGGCGCGCTATCCTCGCACCTTGCAGGATGATTGCGAGAAGCTTAATCGCCACAGCGTCGATTTGGTATTTGCCCCTGCGCCAGCGGATGTTTATCCCAAAGGGCTGGATAGCCAAACCTTCGTTGAAGTCCCCGGGTTATCATCACTGCTGGAAGGTGCCAGCCGCCCTGGTCACTTCCGCGGTGTTTCCACCATCGTGAGTAAACTGTTCAATCTGGTGCAGCCCGATATCGCCTGTTTTGGCGAGAAGGATTTCCAGCAGTTAGCCATTATTCGCAAGATGGTGGCTGATATGGGCTTCGATATCGAGATTGTTGGTGTACCGACCGTGCGCGCGCAAGATGGTTTGGCATTGAGTTCACGTAACGGCTACCTCACCAGCGAAGAGCGCGCGATCGCCGCCGGTCTGAGCCAGGTGATGAACAGCATGGCCGAGCGTCTGAACAACGGCGAGCGCCATGTCGAAGAGATTATCGAAACGGCCGAGGCCGCATTGCGTGAGAAAGGTTTCCGCCCTGATGGCCTGGCCATTTGCGATGCCGACAATCTGCAGCCGCTGACGGTAGATAGCCAGCGCGCCGTCATTCTGATGGCCGCCTGGCTGGGCAATGCGCGCCTGATCGATAATCAGCAAGTGGATCTGACGGAGTAATCTCCGTCGTTTAATCGCAGCTTAACAAGGTTATTCGTTATGATTCGTACCGTGTTACAGGGCAAACTGCACCGCGTGAAAGTCACTCAGGCAGATTTGCACTACGAAGGCTCCTGCGCCATCGACCAGGATTTTCTTGATGCGTCCGGCATTCTGCAATACGAAGCCATCGACATTTATAACGTCACCAACGGTCAGCGCTTCTCGACCTACGCGATTGCCGCTGAGCGTGGGTCGAAGATCATCTCCGTCAACGGTGCCGCCGCCCGTTGTGCCTGTGAAGGTGACATCATGATCATCTGCTCGTATGTGCAGGTGGAAGATGAAGTCGCCCGTAGCTGGCAGCCCAAAGTCGCTTATTTCGAAGGCGACAACGACATGAAACGCATCGCCAAAGCGTTGCCGGTTCAGGTGGCTTGATACAACGGGGGCGGCCATTAGGCCGCCCCCGTAAAACTTAAGTACGCAATCCGCGACCGCGCTGAATCAACGCATACACCAGTACGTAAAACACCACGATAAAGGCAATCAGCACTGACAGGGTAAACACCAGCGGCACATCATTGATGCCGAGGAAACCGTAGCGGAATCCACTGATCATATATACCACCGGGTTCAGTTTCGACACCGCCTGCCAGAATGGCGGCAGCAGCGTCAGCGAATAGAACACCCCTCCGAGATAGGTTAACGGCGTCAGCACGAAGGTGGGGATCAGGCTGATATCGTCAAAGGTACGCGCAAACACCGCATTCAGCAGGCCAGCCAGCGAGAACAGAATCGCAGTCAGCAACAGCGTCAGGGCCACCATTGACCAGGAATGCACGTGGAACGGCACAAAGAACAGTGAAATTGCTGTTACCAGAATGCCGACGCACACGCCACGCGCCACACCACCACCGACATAACCGGCGATAATGATGTGCGTGGGCACCGGCGCCACCAGCAGCTCTTCAATATTGCGCTGGAATTTAGCGCTGAAAAACGAAGAGGCCACGTTGGCGTAAGCGTTAGTGATCACCGCCATCATGATCAGGCCCGGCACGATGAACTGCATATAGCTGAAGCCATGCATATCGCCGATGCGTGAACCAATCAGATTACCGAAGATGATGAAATAGAGCGTCATGGTGATCACCGGTGGCACCAGCGTCTGAATCCAGATGCGGGCAAAACGGTTGATCTCCTTGGCCCAGATACTCTTGAGCGCCACCCAGTATAAATGTGTCATGCTTTCACTCCTTTACCCTGGGTCAGGCTGACGAACAGCTCTTCAAGGCGGTTCGCTTTGTTACGCATACTCAGCACCTGCACGCCCTGCGCACTCAGCTGGCTGAACACGCTGTTGAGCCCCTGCTCACGCATCACTTCCACTTCCAGCGTAGAGGTATCCACCAGACGATACTGGAAGCCTTCCAGCTGTGGGAGCGGGCTGCGCGGCGCCAGATCGAGGATGAAGGTTTCCGATTGCAGCTTCGACAGCAGGCCTTTCATCGAGGTGTTTTCCACCAGCTCACCGCTCTGAATAATGCCGATATTGCGGCACAGCATTTCTGCCTCTTCCAGGTAGTGCGTGGTGAGAATAATGGTGGTGCCTTTAATGTTGAGATCTTTCAGGAAGGTCCACATTGAACGACGCAGTTCGATATCGACGCCTGCAGTCGGTTCATCCAGAATCAGCAGTTTTGGCTCGTGCATCAGAGCACGGGCGATCATCAAACGGCGTTTCATCCCGCCCGACAGCATGCGTGCACGCTCGTTGCGTTTGCCCCATAGATCGAGCTGGTTAAGGTATTTTTCCGCGCGCTTGTTGGCTTCAGCCCGCTCCACGCCGTAATAACCCGCCTGATTGACCACAATCTGCATCACGGTTTCAAACGGGTTAAAGTTAAACTCTTGCGGAACCAGACCCAGCTGGCGTTTCGCATTGACCACGTCTTTTTCCAGGTCATAGCCAAACACCCGCACGCTGCCGCCGGATTTATTCACCAGCGAACTGATGATGCCGATAGTGGTCGATTTACCCGCGCCGTTTGGCCCGAGCAGTGCGTAAAAATCGCCTGCCTCAACGTTGAGATCAAGCTTCTTCAGCGCCTGAACGCCGCCGGGATAGGTTTTGGTGAGCCCGGAAAGTTCCAGTGCATAAGTCATTGCGAATCCATACCCTGTTGTAGTGACATCAAAGCCCTATGAAATGATAGTGCGCTCACGCCGAGCATGCGGGGTTATTCAGAGATAACGAGTGAAAAATCAAAGATGAAGCGCTGAGCGATAACCCGCGACACTTTACCACTCTGCATGCGGCAGGGGAACGCAAGCGCAGCCCGTTAGTCAATGACTCGCGGGCTGCGCATCTTATCGCAGGCTGGCGGGATTAGCCTTGGAAGATTGTGCGGTTATTCACCGGTCGGGATAACTTTGCCAATATACGGCAGATGACGATAGCGCTGCGCGTAGTCGATACCAAAGCCGACCACGAACTCATCGGGAATGGTAAAGCCAACGTATTCCACGGTGACGTCCACTTCACGGCGCTCTGGCTTATCCAGCAAGGTGCAGATGGCCAGTGATTTTGGCTCGCGCAGGCGCAGGATCTCGCGCACTTTGCTCAGCGTGTTGCCGGAATCGATGATGTCTTCCACGATCAGCACGTCTTTGCCGCGAATGTCCTCATCCAGATCTTTCAGGATTTTCACGTCGCGGGTCGATGACATACCGCTGCCGTAGCTGGAGGCGGTCATAAAGTCGACTTCATGCGGGACATCGATGGCACGGCAAAGATCGGCCATAAACATAAAGGAGCCACGCAGCAGACCCACCAACACCATTTCGCTGCCGCTGCTGCGGTAGTGTTCGCTAATCTGCTTGCCCAGTTCGGCAATACGGGTTGCAATCTCCTGCTCAGAGATCATCACGTCGACGGTGTGTTTCATTGCATTCGCCTGGTTAAGGTTTTCAGAAAGCCACGAAGTCTATCATAGTCGAACCAACCTCTAACGCCGCGCACAGAACGCAAACGATACCGTGGCAAAATTTATTGCGCTGACCTTAACTACAGAAAACCCACCCGCACTCTCACCGGTAATCTCTGGAGATCCTATGGCCGCTTCATCCAGTAAAAAAACACAGATTGGCACCCACGATCTGCATCCGGAAACGCAGATGCTTAATTACGGTTACGATCCGCGGCTATCGGAGGGCGCAGTCAAACCTCCTGTATTCCTGACTTCGACTTTTGTGTTCAACAGCGCCGAAGAGGGACAGGACTTTTTTGATTTCGTCGCCGGACGCAAGCAGCCGCCTGAGGGCAAGAGCGGTGGGCTGGTTTACTCACGCTTTAATCATCCCAACAGCGAGATTGTGGAAGATCGGTTGGCCATCTATGAACAGGCAGAAAGTGCCGCGCTATTCTCCTCCGGAATGTCGGCCATTGCGACCACGCTGCTGGCGTTTGCGCGGCCAGGTGAAGTGATTTTGCATTCACAACCGCTGTACGGCGGCACTGAAACGTTGCTAAGCAAAACGCTGCACGATTTAGAAATTAAAGCCGTGGGCTTCAGCGATGGCACCGATGAAGACAAAGTGTATGAAGCAGCCAAACTGGCGTGGCAGCGCGGTCGTGTAGCCCTGATTCTGATTGAGACGCCGGCCAACCCGACCAACAGCCTGGTGGATATTCAGTTGATGAAGCAGGTGGCAGATGTGATCACCCAGCAGCAAGGTTCGCGTCCGATTCTCGCCTGCGATAACACCTTGCTCGGCCCGCTGTTTCAGCGTCCTTTGCAGCACGGTGCAGACTTGTCGCTCTACTCGCTCACCAAATATGTCGGCGGCCATTCGGATCTGATTGCCGGTGCGGTGCTGGGCAGCAAAGCGCTGGTGAGCAAGGTGCGATCGCTGCGCAGTGCCATCGGCACCCAGCTTGATCCGCACTCCAGTTGGATGATTGGACGATCGCTGGAAACGCTGTCGTTGAGGATGGAGAAAGCCGCCAGCAATGCAGAAAAAGTCGCCGCGTTTTTACGCGATAACCCGCAGGTGGAAAAACTGCACTGGCTGCCCTATCTCGATGCGGACAGCTCCGCGGGAGAAACCTTCCAGCGACAATGCAGCGGCGCAGGTTCCACGTTCTCTTTTGATATCAAAGGTGGTCAGCCGGCAGCGTTTCGTTTTCTCAATGCTCTTGCGTTGTTTAAATTGGCCGTGAGCCTGGGCGGTACCGAATCACTCGCCAGCCATCCGGGCAGCACCACCCATTCCGGCGTGCCGCAGGAGGTACGCCAGCGTATTGGCATTACCGATGCCACGGTACGTTTGTCGATTGGTATCGAACATGCTGATGATTTGATTGAGGATATCCGGCTGGCACTGGAAGCGGCTCAGGCCTAATCCCTTGCCCGGCACGCTCATTGAGTGAATGGCGGCGTTGATTACACATCGGACAGCAGGATAAGGCTGCCCGATGTCCACGCTTACACCCTGATGCTGAGCATTAAAATACGCCGCTTATGCCCTTGTGTTGCTCAATCCCCTGCAGCGAAGCTGTTTTAGCTTCGCTGCAGTACGGCAATCACTTAGCTGACGGTAAAGCCCAGCATCATGCCGGTATCTTCATGCTCCAGCAGATGACAATGCGCCATGTAGGCGTTATCCGCATTGGCAACGTAGTTAAAGCGCACCAGCACTTCACTGCGCCAGCCGTTCACGCTCACCATGTCTTTCCAGCCAGCACGATGCGGCGCTGGTGGCTTGCCGTTTTCTGACAGGATGCGGAACTGGGTGCCATGAATGTGGAACGGATGCAGCATGGCGTCGCCCTCACCAGAAATGGTCCATTTTTCCAGCTTACCCAGTTCGGCATTGAACATTGGCTTGGTCATATTAAACGCCTGGCCGTTGATTTTATTGCCGTTATGGAAATCATAAGCCGCCGTTTTTCCGTGATCCATCGGCATGCTGCCATGGTCCATCGTCATGGCGCCGCCGCTCATTTTCATGCTGCCATGATCCATCTGCATCGCCCCGCCCTTCGAGTCCATGCTGCCGTGATCCATTTTCATCCCGGCCATGGCTTGATGACCGTAACGATCCATCAGCGCCTGCATGCCTTGTTGATCCAGCTGCGGATCCATCATCAGTTGTAGCCAGCGGCTTTGCACGCCTTCCACTGATGGCAGCGGCGGCAGATCCACCAGCTTATCCGGCATAGAACCACTTGCCATCACGCGCAGTGGCAGAATTTGCACCAGCGGCAAGGGTTGATCAAAGGGTGCCAGCGTCATGCCCATCTGCGTCACCGGCAGCGTCACCATGTCGAAGGTTTTGCCGTCTGAAGTATCAATCATCACTTCGAAACGCTCGCCAGGCAGCAGCGGCAGGCTATCCACTTTTACCGGCTCGGCCAGCAAACCGCCATCGCTGGCAATCACGTACATCGGGCGTTTATCACTGGTGGCGATATCCAGCGAGCGGGCATTGCAGCCGTTCAACAGACGCAGTCGCAGCCAGCCGCGTGGCACCGCTTGCTGCGGATACTGCACGCCGTTGGTTAACATCATGTCACCAAACCAGCCCACCGCCGCGCGCATAATGTCGAGTTGGTAATCGATTTTTGCGCCGTCCTGGGTCAGCTGTTTATCCTGGAAGATCAGCGGCACGTCATCTTCGCCCCACTGCATCGGCAGACGCAATTTTCCGGAATCCTCGTCCTCTAACAGCACCAATCCCGCCAGCCCCTGCGCCACCTGATAGCCGGTTTTGCCATGCTGATGCGGATGGAACCAACAGGTGGCAGCCGGTTGATCGGGCGTAAAGGTCACCTGACGTGAAGCACCGGGCGCAATCAGTGCTTGCGGCCCACCATCGACATCGCCAGGAATTTCCAGACCATGCCAATGCAATGTCGTTGCTTCCGCCAGCCGATTATGAATATTCACCGTAACGGCTTTCTCGCGCGGCAACCGCAGCGCCGGGCCGAGCAGACTGCCGTTATAGCCCCACGTCGGGACGGATTTGCCGTTCCATTGGCTGGTGCCACTCATCGCGGTAAGCGTGTACGCTCCGCGTGCATCGGGCTGCAAAATAGAGGGGATTGGTAACAGCGGGCGCGTAGCCGCCATTAATGAACGGCTCCACAACGGCAGCGCACCTGCCGCGCTGAGTGCGGCGGTCAACTTTAGAAAATGACGACGTTGCATATTCTTATCCTTGTCGTGAATAAGGGCACAGCGTAAACCTTTACCCTGCGGGAGGGTCAAGCCCCTTAACAGAATGCGCTGATAAAAACCGTGGGAATGCCCCATTTAGGCAAATTTAGCGGAATCCCTGCAATAACTGTGCTAACGTCAATTCATTGCCCCTTGTTGAGAATGATTATGACGAAAAGCATCAAGATCCTGCTGCTGGCGGGACTCCTTGGCTTCTCCTCCACCAGTTTTGCCCTGAGCGAATCCGAAGCAGAAGATCTGGCCGATCTGACCGCGGTGTTTGTTTACCTGAAAAACGATTGTGGCTATCAGGATCTGCCCGATGCGCAAATTCGCAAAGCGCTGGTGTTTTTTGCCCAGCAGAACCGCTGGGATCTGAGTAATTACAGCAACTACAACATGAAGTCGCTCGGCGAAGAGAGTTACAAAGATTTGAGCGGCATCGCCATTACCAATGACAAGAAGTGTAAGTCGCTGGCACGTGACTCGCTGAGTCTGCTCGCTTACGTCAAATAGCCCGCCATCCCGCTCTGCTGCTGAAGATTTGACCGTGCAACCACGGTCATATTTCGCTATGCTTTTTCCCCTAATTTCATGGCGATGACATTCGAGGAGAGCCCCATCATGGCCCAGAATGAAATGTGGTATGAGACGCTTCATGCCGGATTTGGACAGTATTTCACGGTAGATAAACTGCTCTATCGCGACAAAACGGCGCATCAGGATCTGGTGATCTTTGAAAATGCCGCTTTTGGTCGTGTCATGGCGCTGGACGGTGTAGTGCAAACCACCGAGCGCGATGAGTTCATCTACCACGAAATGATGACCCACGTGCCGATCCTGGCGCACGGCAAGGCGAAACGCGTGCTGATCATTGGCGGTGGCGATGGCGCCATGCTGCGCGAGGTCTCACGTCACCAAACGATTGAACAGATCACCATGGTTGAGATCGATGCCGGCGTGGTGAGTTTTTGCAAGACGTATCTGCCCAATCACAACGCCGGTGCCTATGACGATCCGCGTCTGAATCTGGTGATTGATGATGGTGTGAATTACGTCACCCAGACGCAAGAGAAGTTCGACGTCATTATTTCCGATTGCACCGATCCCATCGGTCCCGGCGAAAGTCTGTTTACCTCCGAATTCTATGCGGGCTGTAAACAGGCGCTAAATCCTGGCGGAATCTTTGTGGCACAGAACGGCGTCTGTTTCCTGCAGCAGGAAGAAGCGATCAACAGCCATCGCAAACTCAGCCACTACTTCTCTGACGTCAGCTTTTATCAGGCGGCGATCCCCACCTATTACGGCGGTATCATGACGTTTGCCTGGGCAAGCGACAACGAGACACTACGCCAGTGGGATGCAGCCACCCTGCAATCACGCTTTGACGACGCTGGCCTGCGCTGCCGCTACTACAATCCCGCGATTCATGTCGGTAGCTTTGCCTTACCGCAATACCTGCTGAATGCCTTGTCGTGTGAGGAGTGACGAAATTGCAAAAGCTGAAACTACACGGCTTCAATAATCTGACGAAGAGCCTGAGTTTTTGTATTTACGATATTTGCTACGCCAACAGCGAAGCCGAACGTGATGGCTACATCGCCTATATTGATGAGCAATATAATGCGAATCGCCTCACCGAAATCCTGACTGAAACCTGCTCTATCATTGGTGCCAACGTGCTGAACATCGCGCGTCAGGATTATGAACCGCAGGGTGCCAGCGTCACGATTCTGGTCAGCGAAGAGCCGATCAATCCGCAGGATATCGACAAATCAGAGCATCCGGGTCCGCTGCCCAATTCGGTGGTGGCACATCTGGATAAGAGCCATATTTGCGTGCACACCTATCCAGAAAGCCATCCTGAGGGGGGATTGTGCACCTTCCGCGCCGATATCGAAGTCTCCACCTGTGGAGTGATTTCGCCGCTTAAGGCACTGAATTACCTGATTCACCAACTGGAATCTGACATCGTGACCATTGATTATCGTGTGCGTGGTTTTACCCGCGATGTGAATGGCCTAAAGCACTTTATCGATCACGAGATCAATTCGATTCAGAACTTTATGTCCGAGGATATGAAGTCGATGTACGACATGGTGGATGTGAACGTCTATCAGGAAAATATCTTTCACACCAAGATGTTACTGAAGGAATTTGACCTGAAATATTACCTGTTCAATACCAAGCCTGAAGAGCTCAGCCCGCAGGAGCACAAGCGCATCACCAATCTGCTGTGGAAAGAAATGCGTGAAATCTACTACGGCCGTAATATTCCGGCGACGGGATTGAAGCTATCGTAGTGGGCTGCGATTAACGTCCGATGCGCACCCTGCGCAAGCAAGTGTCGTTGCAGGGCTAGCACTGGGTTATATCTATTGATGAAGGGTCGCCATTGATGGCGACCTTGTTGCATCAGGCTGTTAGCTGCAAACCAATGCCACGCTCACGCAAAGCGCGACAAACTGCGTCGTCGAGACGCGCATCCGTCACCACATCGGTCAAACTATCAATCGGCGCGGCGCAGTATAGCGACCAGGAACCGTACTTACTGCTGTCAGCCAGCAGGATGCGGCGGCGTGCATTCGCCAGCAGATCCATCTTCAGACCGGCTTTATCTTCCGTCGGCGTGGTAATCCCGCGTTCGATACTCCACGAGTTACAGCTGACGAACGCGATATCCGGATTGATGCCGCGCAGCAGGCGTCGGCCATGCTCGCCAATACAAGACTGACTGGAGTCATCGATACGGCCACCAATAATGGTGGTTTCAATCTGCTTGAATTCAGACAGGAACAGCGCGATATGCAGGTCGGCGGTGATGACTCGCAGTTGCAGATGCGTGAGCTGGCGCGCCAGTTCCAGCATGGTGGTGCCGGCATCCAGCACGACGGAGTCACCCGACTGCACATAGCTGGCGGCAAACTGCGCGATGGCCTGCTTCTCTGCCAGATTACGCTGCATTTTTTCCAGCGTGGTCGGCTGCGCAGGAATAAAACGATTGAGCGTCACTCCGCCATGGCTGCGGCTAATGACGCCTTCCTTGTCGAGCTTGATCAGATCGCGGCGGATCGTCGCCGGTGAAGCCGAGATCGCACTCACCAGCTGTTCTACAGTGACCAGATTATGACTTTTCAGATAGTCCATAATCTGGTCGAGACGGCTTTGTCCCTTCATATTTCCCTATGCTAGCTGCATCGCGAGTTTAATGGAGATCGCCATGCTCGCAGAGTTCGCTTTACCTGTCCAGGCGATATCAAACGCCGTACCGTGGTCCGCAGAAGTGCGGATAAACGGCAGGCCAGCGGTGATATTGACGCCATCATAAAAGCCTAACAATTTCAGAGGGATGTGCCCCTGGTCGTGATACATCGCCACCACCATATCGTACTGACCTTGCTGACACTGCAGGAACACCGTATCCGGCGGGCACGGGCCATAAACATCGATACCCTGCTCTTTCATCACTTTGATCGCCGGTGCCACGGTAGTGATCTCTTCGTCACCAAACAGGCCATTTTCGCCCGCATGCGGATTCACCCCGGCTACGGCAATGCGCGGCTTGTCGAAACCGACGCGGCGCAGGAAGGTATCCGCCATGCCGATCACCGTCTGGATACGATCGCCATTCAAAGTGTCGAGGAACTTACGCAGCGCGATATGCGTCGTGACGTGGATCACCTTCAGATGATCGGTGTACAACACCATGGCGTAGTTTTTCGTGTTAGTCAGTTGCGCCAGCAGTTCGGTGTGTCCCGGATAAATGTGCCCTGCTGAGTGCAGTGCTTCTTTATTGAGTGGAGCTGTCGCGATCGCGTGCACTTCACCGGCCAGTGCCAGTTCGGTGGCGCGTTTCACACAGCGCCAGGCCAAATCACCGGCTTCTTTTTGCACCACGCCTGGTTTTAACGCTTCAGGATTGGCCAGCGGTTCATCGATAACGTTGATGATGCCCGGTGCGAAATGCGCGTCTTTGACGTTATCCAGCACGCGTAGTTCTGCCTGCGGCGTAATGTTCAATCCCATCACCCGACGCAGCGTGCTGGCACAGCCGACCACCACCGCCGGGATCCCCGCCAGGTCGCCTTCCGCTAACGCTTTAATGATAATCTCCGGGCTGATGCCCGCCGGATCGCCCATGGTCACCGCAATAATTTTATTCACTCGACTTCTCCTCAATGAAACGGATGGCTTCTACCAGGGTGTTTTCGTCACCAAAGCCACCCGCTTTGGTCATCACCGGCAGGTGTAATTCGCTATTTAGCAGAACCCCGTGCGGCACACAGCCCGCCACCAGGCCCTGAATCTGAAAACCACTGGCGCCGAGCGCCTGTGCGACGGCAATCGCCACGTCGCCGCCCGAAAGATACAACCCGGCAGGCAAGGCCTGGCGGCAAACGTTCTGGGTCAATTGGGCGAGGAAGTGGCAGATGCGTTCTCCCAGCTCCTGGCGTGACACCTGATGTTGCTGACACAGCTGTTCAATCTCATGGCGTTGCTCTGCATGCTGTGTGGTGCGCACCACGCAGTGTGCGCCGTCGCGTAGGGCCTGTTGCATCGCCTGCTGCCACTCGACAGCCTGCGGCCACGCGGGTTGAGCAAACAGCTGACGGATATCAATATCGATAATGCGAATGTCACGTTGGGTCGCAAGGTGGGCGATTTGCAGCTGCGCGATGGCGCTCATGGAACCCACCACTGCCAGCACCGGCCTGGCCGGACGCGCCGCCAGATATTCGCCCAGGGCATCACCCAATCCGGAAGCGCCGGCCAGCAGGGGCCGTGTGGATAAACTCGCCGCCGCCGCCACGATCAGCGCAATGTCAGCATCCTGCTCGGCATCCAGCACCACCAGGCCCTGCTTACTGGCGAGCACTTGTGCCAACTTGCCACTGCGCACCGTCGCCAAATCCAGGGTTTCACCGGCCAGATCACTCTGCATATGCAGGCGGGTTAACACATGGCTACTGGTCACCGGGGTTTTCGGGTCGCTGACAAATTCGGTGTCCGTCAGACGCTGCATATTGATCCATACTTCACCTTCACGCGTGGTGCGGCCCAGTTTCGGCACTGCGGGCACCACCAGCGCTAAGGTTTTTCCGCTGGCGTGTAACGCCGCTTCTATCTCTGCGCCCGGATTGCCACGTAGCGTGGAATCAATCTTTTTAAACAGCCAGCCATCCTGGGCAATCGCCTGATGCTGCTGTAATGCTAGCGTTGTACGATGCGCTGCTTCTGACGCGCTGACTGCACGGCTGTCGGTGCTGATGACCAGCACATCGGCGCTGTTAGCATCGTGTGGCGTGCGGCTATCAAACAACACATGCACCTTTGCACCCGCACGTGCCAACCCGCTACCCGCGTCATTGGCACCGGTAAAATCATCCGCAATCACTAAGACGGGTGTTTTCCATGGCTGTGAAGTCATTCTCTTTCCTCTGCCGGCAGCTCGCCGTGTTGAGATTGATTATATTCAATCACGATTGATTATATGTGAGCAAGATCAAATTATTTGAAATCAATTTGTCCTATAAATTTAGGCACTGTAGTGACAGAACCCGCACTGAATGAGCAAAGTTAATCATTTAGTACGAAAAAACCGCGATAAGGGTATGAAATGAATATCAACAGCACCGTGATCAGTGGCTTTCAGGCGCTTAATGACCTCAGCTATTTGCTGCAGGGTAAAGAAAAAGCGCTTCTGGTAACCGATAAAAATATCGAAGGCATTCCAGCGGTTCAGTCGCTGATCGCGCAGCTGAAGCAGCAGATCAGCAGTTTGAGCATTGTGAACAGCGTGCCACCCGAGCCGAGCCAGCACGATGTCGCCGCCATTGTGGCCGCGTTGCCCTCAACCGACATTGATCTGGTAATTGGCGTGGGCGGTGGCAGCGTGTTGGATGTCGCCAAACTGCTGTCAATTCTGTGCGTTGACGGTGCACCGACACTGGATGCCCTGCTCGCCGGTGAGAAACCCCTGACCCGCACCACGTCACTGTTGATCCCGACGACTGCCGGTACGGGCTCCGAAGCCACGCCGAACGCGATCCTGGCGATCCCAGAGAAAGAGACCAAAGTCGGCATCATCACTCCGATTATGCTGCCCGATTATGTCGCACTGGTGCCCGAACTGACCACCAGCATGCCGCCGCATATCGCCTCTTCGACGGGTATTGATGCACTGTGTCATCTGATCGAGTGCTTTACCGCCACCGTGTCCAATCCGGTGAGTGATAACTATGCGCTGATCGGCATGAAAAAGCTGTTTGCCAGCCTTGAGACCACGATTGCCGAACCAGGCAACCTCGAAGCGCGCCTCAACATGCTGTGGGCCTCTTATTACGGTGGCGCATCGATTGCCCACGCAGGCACCCATCTGGTGCATGCGATGTCCTATCCGCTGGGCGGCAAATATCATCTGCCGCACGGTGTAGCGAACGCCATTTTGCTGGCACCGTGCATGCGCTTTGTGCGCCCCGCTGCCGTGAGCAAATTCGCGCAGGCCTACGATCTGCTGCCGGACGCCGATGCCTCACTGGATGAAGAGGCGAAATCGCACGCGCTGGTGGAGTATTTCGCCGCGCTGGTGAAACGTCTCAAACTGCCTGCCAGCCTCGAAGAACTGGGCATCGGCCCGGATCATCTGCCGTATCTGGTTGAAGCCGCGCTCGACGTGCAGCGCCTGATGAAGAATGTACCGATGAAAGTGAGCGCCGATGACGTACGAAACGTCTACCTGACACTCTTTCCGGCTTTGAATCACTAAGGATTAATGAGGGCATCATGAGCAAGAAAATTCAGGGCGTATTAACCGCCATCGTCACCACCTTTGACAGTGAAGGTGCATTTAATCCCGCGGCTCAGCGCCTGCAGGTACAACGTCAGCTTAGCGCCGGCAACGGCATCTTCTGCGGCGGCACCAACGGTGAGTTCTTTGTGCTCAACGAGCAGGAGAAATTAGCGGTCACTGAAACCTGCGTGGACGAAGTGAACGGCGCGGCGCCAGTGGTGGCACACATCGGTGAAATCTCCACCCGTGAAACCATCCGTCTCGGCAAGCAAGTCGCCAAACTGGGCGTGGATGCGGTTTCAGTGATCACCCCGTATTTCGTGCCGCTGAAGCAGGAAGAGTTGATTGCGCACTACCGCGCGGTAGCGGATGCGATTGAAGTGCCGCTGTATCTGTACAACATCCCTGCGCGCACCGGCAACACTTTGCAGCCGGAAACCGTGCGTGCGTTGGCTTCGCATCCCAACATCATCGGCATTAAAGACAGCGCGGGCAGCTATGAAAGTCTGAGCGGTTTCCTTAAGGCTGCGGAAGGCATGGAGAACTTCAACGTGCTGACCGGTCCAGATTCGCTGATCCATCGTGGTTTTGTAGAAGGCTGCACCGCCTGTATTTCGGGTCTCGCCAACGTGGCACCGAAAGAGATCAACGCCATTTGGGCACGCTTCCACGCGGGTGATATTGAAGGCTCGCGTCAGGCGCAGGAAAACATTACTGGCCTGCGTACCGATCTCTACAGCGTCGGTTTCCCGCCCGCTACCGTGAAGAAAGCCGTTTCACTGCTGGGTTCAGATGTGGGTAACAGCCGCTATGCGGTGAGCTTCTCTGCCGAAGAAGAGCAGAAGATCCGCCAGATCGTGAATCAGTATCTGCAGTAATGACCGATTGGGCAGCCTTTGCTGCCCGCTCCAACACCAGGATTGGGAAACGCTATGAAAGTTATCTGTACTTCACCGTCTTTCGCCAAATACGACGCTGCGCCTATCAACACCTTGCAACAGCATGGTTTTGAGCTGATCACGCTGCCCGCCGATGCACCGCTCAGCGCGCTGGAACCGCATCTGGCCGAGACTGTGGCGATGATCGTTGCCTTCACCGATGTGAACGAAGCACTGCTGGCGCAAGCGCCTCAGCTGAAGATCGTGTGTAAGCATGGCGTCGGTGTCGACAACATCAATCTGGATGCCACTCGCGCACGCGGCATTTACGTCACCAATGTGCCGGATGCCAACAAACATGCCGTGGCCGATTTCGCCTTTGCCCTGATCCTCAACAGCGCGCGTCAGATCACTCAGGCCGCCATTGAAACCCGTGCCGGCAACTGGCCGCGCATCTTTGCCACCGATGTGTATGGCAAAACGCTGGGTATTATCGGCCTCGGGAATATCGGCAAACAGGTCGCGCTACGTGCCAAAGGCTTCAATATGCGCGTGATTGCGTTCGATTTTTATCCGGATGAAAAATTTGCCGCCGAGCATGGCATCGAATTCGTCAGCCTCGATCAGTTGACCGAAAACAGCGATTTCATCACGTTGCACAAGCCGCTCACCGATAAAACCCAGAATCTGTTCGATGCTGCCCGCATCAAGCGCATGAAGAAGAGCGCTTTCCTGATCAATGCCTCTCGCGGTGGCATTGTCAATGAACAAGATTTGTATCAGGCGCTGCTGGATAACGTCATCGCCGGTGCCGCTGCCGATGTCTTCGAGCAGGAACCGCTGGCGGAACATCCGCTGTTCACGCTCAGCAACTTTATCCCCACTTCGCATATCGCGGGTTACACCGACGGCGCCATCAGCGCGATTGGTGAACGCTGCGTCGCGCAGATTGTGCAGTGCATTAAACAGGGCGAGCGCCCGACAAATGTTATGAACGGGCTGGATTAATTTTCTCAAAACCCTACTTAATCCAAATTTTAATCCCCAGTCATGAATGCTGTAGCCAGTGATAAGGTCATTTACCCCCGACGAGTGGGGTAAATGATTGCCGTCAACGCCGCTATCGCACGAAAGACGCCGGGAAGGTGAAAAATATTATGAACAACACCTCTCGCTCTACCCGCATTCGTTGGTGGATTGCTGGCCTGATGTGGCTGGCAATCGCCATTAACTATATTGACCGTACCGTACTCTCTGCGGCTGCCCCGCATTTGATCAAAGAGCTCGACATCAATCCAGAGATGATGGGCTTTATCATGGCGGCGTTCTTCTGGTCTTATGCGCTGTTGCAGATCCCGGCGGGCTGGTTCGCCGATCGCTTCGGTCAGAAAAAAGGTCTCGGTATTGCGGTGGCCTGGTGGTCAATTGCTACCATGGCGATGGGCCTGGCAACCGGCTTTAAATCACTGCTGGCGCTGCGTTTAGCGCTCGGCGTCGGTGAAGCCGCCGCGTACCCCAGCAACGCGGGTATCACCGCACGCTGGTTCCCGGATCGCGAACGTGCCACGGTGTCAGGCCTGTTCGACAGCGCATCGAAATTTGGCGGTGCCGTTGCCATGCCGCTGATCGTGTTTATGATCGCCATGTTCGACTGGCGCATCACCTTCCTGGTGATTGGTTCACTCGGTGTGTTCTGGGTCATTGCCTGGTACTTCATTTATTCGGAAAACCCGGAAGATCACAAAGCGATCAGCCAGGAAGAAGTGCGCTTTATCCGTGATGGTCAGGCACAGAAACACGGCGACAAAAGCGTCCGTCCGATGAAGTGGTACAAGTTGCTGCGCTACCGCAATATCTGGGCAATGTGCATTGGCTTCTTCACCATCAACTACACCTCATACTTCTTTATCACCTGGCTGCCGACCTACCTGGTGAAAGATAAAGGCATGGATTTCCTCAAAATGGGGATGGTGGCTGCACTGCCGTTGATTTGCGGCATGGTGATTGAAGTGCTGGCAGGTTGGGCATCGGATCGCATGGTGCACAACAAGGTGCTGTCGCTGACCGCTACGCGCAAGCTGTTCCTGACGATTGGTCTGCTGATGGCACTGTGCATCGGTTTTGCCCCGTTCACTGACTCGGTATTTATGACCGTGCTGCTGCTGTGTATCGCTAAATCAGGTACCACCGTTGCGGCTTCTCAGGTCTGGGCGCTGCCAGGCGATGTGGCACCAAAGAACAGCGTCTCCATTGTGGCGGGCCTGCAAAATACCGTTTCGAATATGGGCGGTGCCGTGGGTCCCATCATTACCGGCGCTATCGTCGGGGCGACAGGCCACTTCACCTGGGCGCTGGTGTTCTCTGCTGTATTAGTGGTTATCGGTATTGTTAACTACCTGTTCCTGATGGGTAAAGTTGAACCTATCGTGGATGAGGAACAGGCGCATCATCCACACTCCGTGGTAAGCGGCGCGTAAGTGCCAAACTCGCCGCATCGTCCTGATGCGGCGTTTCCCCTACAGAAAATAAAAAATAATTGGAGGCGACATGTCGCTGAATTCCAATGGATCACCTGCTGCAATTCAGGCAAGTAAAGCGAAAGGGAAATTTCGTTTCGTCATTCTCACGGTGCTGTCAGTCGGCATCGCCATCAACTACATCGATCGCGCCGCCATGAGTGTCGCCATGCCGTTTATGAGCCAGGAGTTGCACTTCTCGCCCACAGACAGCGGCCTATTGCTCTCGGCGTTTTTCTGGAGCTATGTGCTGTTCCAGCTGCCCGGCGGCTGGCTGGTCGATAAACTCGGTCCACGCATCACTTTTGCCGTCAGCAGCCTTGGCT
This sequence comes from Pantoea sp. C8B4, assembly GCF_051336905.1. Taxonomy (NCBI): domain Bacteria; kingdom Pseudomonadati; phylum Pseudomonadota; class Gammaproteobacteria; order Enterobacterales; family Erwiniaceae; genus Pantoea; species Pantoea sp. C8B4. The sequence continues at coordinate 153,920 of NZ_JBGMNK010000007.1, read as the reverse complement.
GGGGTTTAGCCACCGCCGCCTGTGGCCTGGCCAGTTCTATTGCCGCACTGGTGGGCTTCCGCTTTGTGCTCGGCGCGGTAGAAGCCCCCAGTTATCCCGCCAGTTCTTCAACGGTAACACGCTGGTTCCCACGTCAGGAGCGCAGCTTCGCGGCGGCCACTTTCAACAACGGCAGTAAAATCGGCGGCACGCTGGCGATTCCGATTATCTCCTTCCTGATTGCGCTGGTCGGCTGGCGTATGACTTTCGTCATCTCCGGCGTGGTGGCGGTAGTGTGGGCGCTGGCGTGGTATTTGTGGTATCGCGATCCACGCGATCACAAAACGGTGACGCGTGAGGAAGTGGAGTTCATTGAGGCCAACCAGGATCCACAAACCGGCGATCCAATGAGCGTGCGCCAGTTGTTGGGCCAACGTGCCGTACAGGCGATGATGGCTGGCTTCTTCTGCATTAACTTCGTTTCTTACTTCTTCTTTACCTGGTTCCCAACCTATCTGGTGGAAACCTTTCACTTGTCACTGATGAAATTCGGCCTGCTAGGCATGCTGCCTGGACTGGCGGCGATTGTGGGCGGCTGGTGTGGCGGGTTGCTGTCCGATTCACTGGTGCGTCGCGGTTACTCGCTGAGCGTGGCGCGCAAGATCCCGCTGGTCGGCGGCATGCTCGGTAGCGCCACCATCGGTCTCGCGGCGTTTTCCCCCACTGTTGGCCTGGCGCTGGCAGCACTCTGCTTTGCCAACTTCGCCGCCACCTTTGCGTCTGCCGCGCTGTGGGCGCTGCCGTCAGATGTCGCGCCAAACCGCGCTAACGTTGCCACCATCGGCGGTATCCAGAACATGGCGGCCAATCTGGCCGGGATTATTTCGCCTATCCTGATCGGGGTGATCATGCAATACACGCACTCCTTTGTGATCCCACTGGAGATCGCCGGGGTGATCGGTGTTGTGGGGGCGTTGATTTACGCCTTCTGGCTGCCGCGTGTGCAGCCGATGGGCACCGAATCTGCCGCAGCACTGGAAGGCAACTTAAGGAGAGAAGTATGAATGCTCGCTGGAAGCAACGCCCGGCACAGTCGACCTGGGGGGATTTTGGTCCCGACGATCAGCTCGGTCGATTGAATCTTTTAACCGCGCAAAAGGTGCTGGAAGGCGTAGCCGAGGTAAAAACCGGGCAAACTTTCTGCCTGAGTTTACCGCTCGATCTACCGGGCGGCACGGCGATGAATCCACGTCGGCCGCCGCCTCAGCTCAATGCGACACGCCGTGGCGAACATGCCAATATGACCTATCCGCTGTCGCGTGATAACCCGCTGCTCACCGATGTGATCTGTGATGATACCGTGACGCTGGCACTGCAATATTCGACGCAGTGGGACAGCCTGGCACACATGGGGCAGTGGTTCGACGTCAACGGCAACGGCGAACCAGAGATGGTGTTTTACAACGGCTATAAAGCCAATGTGGATATCGTTGGGGAAACTGATTATCGCGGCGGTTGCGGCTGCGATCACGGCAGCCATTTGGGCGCGAAGAAACTCGGCATCGAAAATGTGGCGCAGCACGGCATGCAAGGCCGCGCCGTGATGATTGATATTAAACGTCACTTCGGCACCGAGCGGTTCGCCTTTGGTTATCAGCATCTGCAGCAAATTTTACAGGCAGATGGCATCGAGGTGCGCCAGGGCGACATGGTGTGTTTCCGCACCGGCATGGATGAAGCGATTCTGGCGATGCAGGGCGAGCCGGATATGACGTTTTTGAACAGCCACTTTGCGGGTCTGGATGGCAGTGATGAGCAGCTGCGCAACTGGATCGTCGAGAGCGGCGTAGTGGCGCTGATTGCCGATAATCCGGCGGTGGAAATTTTACCGGCACGCCCAATGAACGATGATTTTTATCCGTCGCATCCACTGCATGATTTATGTCTGTTCAGATTGGGGGTGTATCTCGGCGAGCTGATGTTACTCAGTCCGCTGGCGGATTGGCTGGCGCAGCACCAGCGCCATGCGTTTCTGCTCACCGCCCCACCTTTGCGTTTACCGGGCGCGGTGGGGTCGCCCGCCACGCCGGTGGCGACGGTTTAGGTTGTGTGCAGAGTTGTGGCAGATCGCTCCAAATAAAGCGATGATCAACCCAACAGGACAGAGAAGCCTCGCCCGAAGGGCAAAGCGTCCGCCACATGGATGTGGCGGTCGATCAGCATGGATGCGTGATTCCTTTGCGATCGGGCGGGGATTTTCTGGACCGAGCACCAAGCCCGGCCGCAAAAAAACAGCAACACAATTTACCAAGTGCGCATAAATGCGCACCCGACGAAAACAATGCCAGGCTTGGCGTCACAGACTTTGACTACGACATGTACGTGTATCCAACTTACTTACCGGCGAGAAACTGCCGATAAGCCGCAATCACCGCCAGAAAATCTTCCACACCGCAAAACGACAGGCTCTCTTCGTCGTAATAGGCCATGCCCTCTTCCATGCCATCATCTTCCAGCGCCAGTTGGTTGGCACGGATCATCACCTCTTCTTCATCCAGCCAGATGGTGTACTCATGTCCGACACGCTGCCACTGATTGATGGTGCCCTTCACTTCCCGCGCTGCCGCTTCCACTTCATCCAGCAGGGCCAGGTTTTCGCTGACCTCTTCATTGAACCAGTGCCCCACCGCTTCGTGGTCCATCGACATACGTACTTTGACCTGCCCGGTCAAATCACGCAGAAATTCATACTCCATGGGTTTGCCTCGTGTAGCTAATGGCGCGACGTGCAGCACCGGTTAGGTGCATTTTGTGCGTAGCGCGCTGAATAAAGTGGGATCGCGCTCGCATTATGCCAGAAGCTGCCGCTCAATAGGTGACGGTAACCGTCACGGTATCACTGTAGCTCCCGGCAGGCTGATTGGTTTGGTCGGGATTGACTCTGGCGGAGTAGTTAATGCTTTGCGCGGCGCCGGTGCCGGTTTCACTCAGGTCATTGCCGGGCGTCCATGCCGTACCATCAGCCTGATATAACTGATATTGCAGCAGAGAAGATCCATTGCTCATTTGTCGCCAATCGCCACTGGTGGCGTTACTGCTGGCAAGGTTAACGCTGTACGCCGCATTCAGCGTGCAGCGAATGGCCAGCGCAGATGAAGCCGTGCTAAAACTGGCGGGCAATGAAGCGCTACCAAAGTCCAGATCGGGCGCGCTGTCGATGGCACAATCATTGGTCACCTCAAACTGGATTTGGATGGTTGAGGTGGCCGTGCCGGTGGTATAGGCGCATATTCCGAGAACACCGACAAAACAAATACTGTAACTCCAGTTCAGCGTGATGGTGTCGGTATAGGTTCCCGCAGGCACATTAACGCCTGCGGTGCTTTTCAAATACAGCGGCAGTGAGCCATCGCTGGCATTAAACAACCCCAGCAGACCCAGCAGTGAGGTTGAGCTCCAGGTTTTACTGCTGCCGATGCTGTAGGTGGTGCTGCACGCGCTGTCACCGCAAATCGTATAAGGGATATAACTGCCGGTGCTGCTGTTGTAAGCCTGTGGCGAAGTGCCGGATGTATTGGCTGAGCTGCTGATGGTGCCCGTCACGGTATTGGTGCTCAGCAGGGATAGAGCGCTGCCCGAACACGTGAAGCCGGTACCGGTTTCAACCACCTGTGCGGTGCTGGCTAACGTAAAAGAGCTGACGCTGCCAAAGTCTGTACTGCTTGAGCTGGCTGTACAGGCCGCCCAGAGCGATCCGCTCCAACCGGACAGTAAGACAATCAGCGCCACTAGCACCCTTTTCATTGATGTTCCTCCTGATTTTTAGCCATGGCGCACACCAGTGGCCCTGCGCGAAATTGTTCGCTGTTAATCGTTAACGCATGTCGGCACTGTCCCGCCGGCAACGACACGCTGATTTCACTGTGCTCAGGCACATCGTCAAACCACGCCTGGCCGCCATATCCCATTTGGGTGGTTTGCCCACTGTGCACTTCCGTCACCAGCGTTCCCGGCGGTAAAGGGTGATGTTGCGCATCCACCAGCGTCAGCAATAGCGGTCGGGTCTTGCGCAGCGGAAAATTCACCAGCGCACCGCTCGCTTCACGCACCGATATGCGTTGTTCGACCTGTGGCGTATTAACATCCGTAGGCAAATTCAGCGGATCGATGGTCAGTTTGGCGGGATACCACGCGCTGACCCACGGCACCAGGATATGGCCCCGGCTGTCGGTGTTACCCAGCAGTTGGTTTTCATAGCGAACCGGCACACCGCTGTAGCCGGAAGTGCTGACCACGATAAAAGCATCATTAATTTTGCTGGTGGCAAACAGCGCGTTGTCCATCCACACGAAGGCACCGCTGGCATCAAACCATTGCGTACGATCGCCCGAGGTTCCGTACATGCCGCCGCTTAACACCGAGTAGCGGTTTTTCCAGGTAACATCCGCCTGACGATAGCCGTCGTTGTTTTGTGATGCCGCCAGATTCCAGCCAATGCCACCTGCCGCCGGTGCTGCACGACTGTAACTCAGGGTTTGTGCACTCTCGCCGTTGCTATCACGCTGGTTGGAGAGTGAAATCGAGCCCGCCTGATCAAACGGAATGAGTAATTGGATTTGCGCCGCCATACCGTGTTCGCCAAGGGTTTTATTCAGAGCCACGTGCACGCTGCTATTGCCCCATAGGCCACGGCTCCAGGATAAATTGGCTAAGCGAGTGCGCGTGCTGTCATGGGCGGTGATATCGAAATAACCAAGGCCAAAGGTGCCCGCCCAGCGACCAAAAGGTGCAACACTGAGCGTGGCTTGCTCGGCCCGGCGGCTAAGGCTCGCGCTGGTGTGATAAACCGACAGATCGCTGAAACTCGCAGTACGCTGAACGTGGCTCAGGCTGAGACTAAAGCGCGGGGCGTACCACGAATAGCCGGCAGAGTATTGCTGTCCACCTTGACCGGCCTGAGACTGGCTGGCACTCAACGAAAGCGTGCCCAAACGCGCCACCGCCATATCCACGCCCGCGCCCATCCGCGTCAGCCCTTCACGACCTTCACCCTGTAACGCCAAAGTCAGATGATCATTCACGCCATAGCGATAAAATCCACTGACGGCGGCGGCATCGTAATCGGCACTGCGAATGCCATAGTTTTGCCGCAATGCGCCTGCGCTAAAGTCAAAATCGCTCAATCCACTGCGCAGCAATTGGTTAGATACGTAAAAGGGAATGCTGGTTTCAACCTGCCGCCCCAGTGCATCGGTGGTGACAACGGTCGCTTCCCCCGCACCGTTGATATAAGGGGTACTGGTCAACGTCCAGGGGCCAGCATCGAGACGGTTGCTACTGGTTTTGTAGCCGTTGATAAACACATCAACACTGCCAGGTACCGCGGCGGTGCCTGACCAGTTGAGCATCGGATAGGTCACTAAATCGGGTCGGACGGCAAAACTGCGGCTGATACGCAGCCCGCCTAATCGCACCGAATTGCTCCAGCTGAGTGAGTTGCTGATGACGTCTCCCAGTTGAAAACTCACCATGCGATCAACATCGCTGTATTTCCAGGTGGTGTCATAACGTAGATAGCCCGCGCGGCTGTCGCTATCTGCCTCTCCCTGCCAATACTGCCGCCAGGTGCCCGTATTCGACAGGTAACCTGAGGTAGAGAAAAAACGTTGTTCCAGCCAAACCGCACTATAGCTGCTGTCATCAGCGCTTTTCACGTTGTAGGCATCGTAGTTCAACAACATGCCGGGTGAGCTGATGGCCTGATACGCCGTTTGCGGCCTGTCACTCAGCGTTTGCTCTGGCAGCCAACTGTCGGGCACCTGCAGCTGTAATACCTGGTGCACACTGTCATAACTGACACGGACCTGCGGCAACACGCTAACATCCTGCACACCCCTTGCCGTAGGCGGCAATTGCACGTTATTACGCCGTAGCACCACTACATCCAGCAGATAATGTGCGTTATGCACCGTGACGGGCACGACGTTGCCATCATTACGGCCATTGACACTCAGTGTGAGCCACAGGGTGTAATCGTTTTGCTCACTCTGCAGTGCGCGCGGTGGGGGCAATCCGTCATACACTTCGGCATGAGCGTCCACGATGCCGCACAACAACAAGCCGGGTATCAAAGCCAGCCTGCGCGCACATGCTGCATTCATGGTGAGATCGCAACCACGGGGCCGTTATCAGTGAGATGGGTAAACAGCGTGCTGCCGATGGGCATCGTGTTTCCCGTTGGCAGGGGGAATTGCATGCTTTGTCCGGCCAGCACATAACCCAAGAATCCTTTTGCCACGATCAATGACGCTTTACTGACGTCCGCTTCCCGACCCCAGAACACCTCACTCAAGCGCGCATGGACCTTGCCTGCATTACGAATGCGCAGCAGCGTTTTCCCCTGCTCCGTCACCAACTGCCAGCTCAGTTGTGGTTGACTGGCGGTGGCGGGATCGCGCCGTACATCGCTGCGTGGCTGAGTCCATATCCCTTTGCTATCAAGGAACAGCGGCAGCACATAACGCATCTGCAATCGCAATCCGGCGCTGTTTTTGACCGCAGGCACGTTCGCATTGGGTATCTCATCCAGGATGATGCGATAGGCCTGTTCACCCTGATCTGGTGGTGCCGCAGTCCGGATCAGCCGCACCAGTTGGCGCTGCTGCGGCGGAATGGTGGTAAAGGGAGGACTGGCAACCACTTCCCCCTGGTCAGCATATCGGTCGCGATACGCCTGCTGCTGCCAGGCTAAAATACGGATCTGCAAGCGCACTGGCTGGCTGCCACGGTTCTCTAACCACAAGGCACTGCCGTGCTGGTCGGCTTCTATCACCTGGAATATCGGCCAGACCAACACCGAACTGGCGGCATGCAACATCGAGCTCTGCAAAGCAAGCAGAGTAATCAGGAGCCATTTTTTCATCTTCAATAGGTCAGAGTGACCGTTACGGTATCGCTATAAGTGCCAGAAGTGGGTAAGCCAGCCGTGGCAAACAAGCGTCCATAAACAGTATAAGTTTGAGTACTATCGGGAAATGACGACACGCTGTAAGCCAGGGAATCACTGCCCCATACCCTGCTGTGCGCCGCATCCTGATAGAGCTGATACGCCAGTGTTGCGCTGCCGTTACTCAGGTATCGCGAACCGGAACTTCCGCCATTTTCACCGTAGTCCAGTGCGAGAGTGATGGCGGTTCCCGGCGTGCAGGTCACCACAATCGACCCCGCACCACTGCTGCTCGCCACATCGACATTGCTGCTGATTGCAGACATCGTGCCAAAATCCAGCGTGCCGAAATCGGTGGTGCTACTGCTGCCCGAAGTGCCAAACGCACAACCGCTGGTTATCTCGGCAGTCACCTGAAAACTGTCAGTGGTGCTGCTGGCGAAACTGGGTAATGCACTCAGCAACCACCCTGCGGCGATAAGGTAGCGCACCATGGCGCGATTACCAGGCGAGTGTCGCCGTCACGGTATCAACATAAGTGCCTGAGGTCGGCGCCGTGGTGCTTTGGTCAGAAGGTAAAATGCGACCGTAAATCGGCACATCCTGTGCGGTTCCGTCAGCAGAGAGTGACACGCTGCCATTCACGGCAATTTCCGTGCTGCGAGATGAGTCAGAATAGAGTCGATAAGGGATTAAGGTGGTACCGGAAGCCATGTTGCGCAGCGTACTGCTGCCGTTTAATCCGCCGTCTAACGTTAGCGTAGGGGATAATCCGCTGGTGCAGGTGACCGTGACACTGCTGCTGCCATCCGATCCCAACACGCTGCCATCAATGATATTGGCAAGATCGGCATAGGTACCGAAATTAATCGAACCCCAATCATTGGTGGTGCCACTGGAATCATTGTTCCCGACAGTGCAGCCATCGCTGATGACCACCTGAATGCCCACTTGCCCGGTCAATGTGCCTGCCGCTTGCACAGTTAAAGGTGAACTACAGATAACAGCTATCGATAAAGCACAGAATGCGGATTTGAATTCCATTTTTCCCCCACACAATTGCATTGGATAGATTGAGGTAGCGATATCTGGAAATGATTAAACACTTTTACACTGTGATGCATTCCACTGCGTACACCCTTTGAACAAGTGTTAAGTATTTATCAATGAACATCGCAAATTAAGTGCACCCAGTTATTTCTTAAGCGAAGCGCCAGATGTCACTTTTTTTAAACATAACTGGATGGGATAAATTTGGGAAGGACCGAATTCAGAATAATCCGAATACAAGCCAACTCGCTGAATTTGCGTTAAGTACTGGCATTAGTGCTGACTTAAATCCATTTTAAGTAGCATATTGCTTGGTTATTTCGTTATGAAAAAATTAAAGCTCACACGATGTTAATACCGACATTTACGATTTACTCACATAATACTGCGCAAATAGTGTTAACACATCGCGATAATTAAATTTTAAACATAAAATCGAGGAGGGTTAAAAATAAAATAATTGATGACCATCACTTATTATTTTTAAAAAATGACAATGTGATTTATTTGATCTATTACTCAGCACAAAAAAAAGGGGACGATTCGCATCGTCCCCTCTTCATCCTTCGCGCCGATTAAACAGCGGTCTGGAAGATCACGCCGTCAGCTTTCTCGGTGTACTGACCCAGTTGGTCAAAGTTGAGATAGCGGTAAGTATCTGCCGCCGTCTTATCAACCTGAACCATAAACTGCTGATACTCATCTGGCGTTGGCAATTTACCCAGCAGGGATGCTACCGCAGCCAATTCAGCCGAAGCCAGGAACACGTTCGCGCCAGTACCCAGACGGTTCGGGAAGTTACGGGTTGACGTGGAAACCACTGTCGCACCGTCTTTCACACGCGCCTGGTTACCCATGCAAAGTGAACAGCCTGGGATTTCGATACGCGCACCACTCTTACCGAAGACGCTGTAGTAGCCCTCTTCCGTCAGCTGTGCGGCATCCATCTTGGTTGGTGGTGCAACCCACAGACGGGTTGGCAGCTGGCCTTTGTGCGCATCCAGCAGTTTACCGGCTGCACGGAAGTGACCGATGTTGGTCATGCAAGAGCCGATGAACACTTCATCGATTTTCTCGCCCTGCACATCAGACAGCCAGCGCGCATCATCCGGATCGTTTGGTGCACACAGAATTGGCTCTTTGATCTCCGCCAGATCGATGTCGATCACCGCGGCGTACTCTGCATCCGCATCGCCTTCCAGCAGTTGCGGATCCGCCAGCCATTTCTGCATGCCTTCAACGCGGCGCTCCAGCGTACGACGATCGCCGTAACCTTCGGAGATCATCCACTTCAGCAGCACGATGTTTGAGTTGAGGTACTCAATGATCGGCTCTTTATCCAGCTTGATGGTACAGCCCGCCGCAGAACGCTCAGCAGATGCATCGGTCAGCTCAAACGCCTGCTCCACTTTCAGTTTCGGCAGACCTTCGATTTCCAGCACGCGGCCAGAGAAGATGTTTTTCTTCCCTTTCTTCTCAACGGTCAGCAGGCCGGCTTTGATCGCGTATAGCGGAATCGCATGCACCAGATCACGCAAGGTGATGCCCGGCTGCATTTCGCCTTTGAAGCGCACCAGCACTGACTCAGGCATATCCAGTGGCATCACGCCGGTCGCAGCAGCAAACGCCACCAGACCAGAACCTGCCGGGAAGGAGATACCGATTGGGAAACGGGTGTGTGAATCGCCGCCGGTACCCACGGTATCTGGCAGCAGCATGCGGTTCAGCCAGCTGTGGATAACGCCGTCACCCGGACGCAGTGAAACACCGCCACGGTTCATGATGAAGTCTGGCAGAGTGTGGTGCGTGGTCACGTCAACCGGCTTAGGATAGGCCGCAGTGTGACAGAATGACTGCATCACCAAATCGGATGAGAAGCCCAAGCACGCCAGGTCTTTCAGTTCATCACGGGTCATTGGACCGGTGGTGTCCTGAGAACCCACAGAAGTCATTTTAGGTTCACAGTAGGCACCCGGACGGATACCTTCAACGCCACAGGCACGGCCAACCATTTTCTGCGCCAGTGAATAACCACGGGTGCTGGCAGCCACATCTTTCGCCTGTACAAACACATCGCTGTGCGGCAGACCGAGAGATTCGCGTGCTTTGGTGGTCAGGCCACGACCAATGATCAGTGGAATACGACCACCGGCACGGACTTCATCCAGCAGCACTTCGGTTTTCAGCTCGAAGGTCGCCAGCAGTTCGTCGGTTTCGTGATTGCGCACTTCGCCTTTGTAAGGGTAAACGTCGATGACGTCGCCCATTTCCAGACGGTCAACGTCGACTTCAATTGGCAGCGCGCCCGCATCTTCCATGGTGTTGAAGAAGATCGGTGCGATTTTACCGCCGAGGCACAGACCGCCGCCTTTTTTGTTTGGCACGTACGGAATGTCATCGCCCATGAACCACAAGACCGAGTTGGTGGCGGATTTACGGGAAGAACCTGTACCCACAACATCACCGACGTAGGTCAGTGGGAAGCCTTTTTTCTGCAGTGCTTCGATCTGTTTGATCGGCCCAATGTTACCGGCATCGTCGGGTTCGATACCATCACGTGGGTTTTTCAACATCGCCAGTGCGTGCAGTGGAATATCCGGGCGTGACCATGCATCCGGTGCCGGAGAGAGGTCATCGGTGTTGGTTTCGCCGGTCACTTTAAACACGGTGGTGGTGATTTTTTCTGCCAGCTTAGGACGCTTCAGGAACCACTCTGCATCGGCCCAGGACTGGATAATTTTTTTCGCGTGGGGGTTACCCGCTTTCGCTTTCTCTTCGACATCGTAGAAGTTATCGAACATCAGCAGCGTGTGGGACAGGGCTTCAGCGGCAATCGGAGCCAGTGCTTCATCGTCAAGCGCTTCAATCAGGGCATGGATGTTGTAGCCACCCTGCATGGTGCCCAGCAGTTCAACTGCCTTTTCGCGAGTAACCAGAGGAGAGAGGGCTTCGCCCTTCGTGACAGCTGCCAGGAAACCAGCTTTTACATAAGCCGCTTCATCAACACCTGGGGGTACACGGTTGACCAATAGATCGGTCAGGAATTCTTCTTCACCCGCTGGCGGGTTTTTCAGCAGTTCAACCAGCGCGGCCATTTGGGAAGCATCTAACGGCTTAGGTACGATTCCCTGGGCAGCACGCTCGGCAACGTGCTTACGGTATTCTTCTAGCACGACGTTCTCCTCGCTCTCATTGTATAGCTTTCCGGTACACCCCTTGAGCTGTCAAACAGTAGGGTGAGGTGCCCGGTTCCGCGTCGGCCAGCATAGCAGCATTTCGGCTGATTGTTAATCTGTTTACAAAAAAGCAACATCCGTGCGTTATTTAGCAGATTTATCTGGAGATTGAGCGCGATCACACAAAAAAGCAGGCCACCTGAGCCCGCTTTTTTGTGTTTTAAGAGCTAGAAATTAGCGATCGACCAGGGTGAACTCGCTTTCGTTGTAGCGCTCACCTTGAATGTTTTCTGGATTGAACAGCGTATCCAGGGCCTGAATATCTGCCGAATGAATGGTGAGAGCAGCCGCAGCACAGTTTTGTTCCAGATTGGCAATTTTACTGGCACCAGGGATCGGCACAATATCCTCACCTTTCGCCAGCACCCATGCCAGCGCCAGTTGTGCTGCCGTCGCATCATAACCTGCAGCCATCTCTGAGAGCTGATTCACTAACTTCTGGTTATGCGCCTGTGCGTCCTGCTGGAAACGCGGCAGGGAGCGACGAAAATCATCGTCCGCCAGCGTGGCCGCCGCCGGGAATTTGCCGGTGAGGAAACCTCGGCCTAACGGACTGTAAGGGACAAATCCGATATTCAGCTCACGGCAGGTCGCAAGAAGCTCTTGCTCTGGATCGCGCGTCCACAGCGAGTATTCACTCTGCAGGGCGGAGATCGGATGCACCGCCTGCGCGCGGCGTAAAGTGGCGGATGAGACTTCGGATAAGCCGAGATACTTCACCTTCCCTTCACGCACCAGATCCGCCATCACGCCTACCACATCCTCTATCGGCACGGCCGGATCAAGACGATGCTGATACAGCAATTCAATGGTTTCGACACCGAGTCGCTGGAGTGAACCTTCCACGGCGCGGCGGATATGCGCCGGTTCGCTATTGGCACCGGTAATACGCTCCCAGCCCTCACCATGATCGGTGATGCGGAAACCAAACTTGGTGGCGACCTTGATATCACTGCGGCCTTTGATTGCTTTAGCCAGCAACGTTTCATTGGTGAAGGGGCCATAAACTTCAGCGGTATCGAGGAAATTGACACCGAGATCAAACGCACGTGCCAGCGTATTCAACGCCTGCTTCTCATCATTCTGACCATAGGCAAAGCTCATGCCCATGCAGCCTAATCCTAACGCTGAAACCTGTAATCCCTGACTGCCTAATTGACGCTGTTGCATTGATTTATCCTCTTCGCTTACGGTGTTAATGTTATAAGCCTCAGCAATCGCAGCAACAATTGCGCGATTTTCGTTGATTTAGTGAATGGAATTCAGCAATGAACAACTATCGTGCATCAATGCAGGAACTGGAGATGTTTGCCGCTATCGCGCAGCATCTGAGTTTTCGCAAAGCCGCCGAGGAGCGTAACGTGACGCCCTCCAGCCTGAGCCACGCCATGCGCAATTTTGAAGCGCGTTTAGGAGTACGGCTGCTACATCGCACCACGCGCAAGGTGGCACTGACCGAAGCCGGCGAGCGATTTTTGCTGCGCATCCAGCCTGCATTGGCCGATCTTTCACAAGCGGTGGATGAACTGAATGACTGGCGTAGCGATCCTCGTGGTGTGTTGCGCATCAGCATGCCGCGTTCCGCGGAGGCGCTGTTTTTTCAATCCCTGATACTGCCGTTTGTGCAACGCTACCCGGAGATTACGCTAGAGCTCGACAGCAATGACGCACTGGTCGATATCGTTGAGAGCGGTTTTGATGCGGGCGTGCGCTATGGCGATGTGCTGGCGCAGGATATGATCGCCGTGCCCTTTGGCAAGCCGATGCGGGCACTGGCGGTGGCCAGCCCGGCTTTTCTTGCGCAACATGGCGTTCCGCAGTTCCCGGCAGAGCTATTGCAGTTTCCCTGCATTGAAAGACGCTTTCCCAGCGGACGTCGTTATCGTTGGGAATTTTGGCAGGATGGGCGCAAACAGGAAGTGGCGGTAAAAGGCTCATTGGTGCTGGATAATAACGAGCGCATTCTGCAAGCGGCTCGCGCCGGATTAGGCATCGCCTTTTTGCATCAGGATGCCGTCCACACGGCTTTAGCCAAAGGGGAATTAGTTGAAATACTGGCTAATTATACCCAGGTTGAGGAAGGGTTCTGGCTCTATTATCCCAGCAGGAAATACCTTTCCGCACCGCTCAGGCATTTTATTGACTGGATTAAAAATATTGAAAATTAATTAAGGCAACACCTAACACCTTTAACTAAAGGCGAACAATAAAACCGATAAATTTAATTGAAATTAAAGATAATTTAAACGTGAAATAAAAAGGAAATCGCGTAGACTGCCTGCGGGCGCTTGAGGCAATCTGCCTCAAGCATTATCAATTGAGGTGGGTTGTGGAAGGAGAAACTCATGCGGTCAATTTTCATCAACCGCACGAGCAGGCAACTACCCAGATACACATAAGCAATGTTAGGGTAGTTGCTTGCTCATGCTAATGCAAGGAGTAAGTGATTATGAAGTTATCATTCAGCAAGCTGATTATCGGCGGGCTCATGTTATTCGTGTTGTGCCTGGTGAATCGTAATACACTTTGTGAGTTACGATTTAAGATATTCGCTGCTGAATTATCTGCGGTAATGGCTTACGAAGTTAAGCAGTAAAACTTCAATAGCAGGGGTTCGCCCCTGCTATTTCCGGCAGGGCTTATGCGTTAGCTCCAGCGCCTTATTTATCGTTTTAATTAAATAGAACCCGTAATAAAAAACGGCTCCATTAAGGAGCCGTTTCTTTATTTAGCACGAAAAATTATTTCTTTTTCGCTTTCGGGTTTGGCAGGTCAGTGATGCTACCTTCAAACACTTCAGCCGCCAGACCCACTGACTCATGCAAGGTTGGGTGCGCGTGAATGGTCAGTGCGATGTCTTCTGCATCACAGCCCATCTCGATCGCCAGACCGATTTCACCCAGCAGCTCGCCGCCGTTGGTACCGACAATCGCACCACCGATGACACGGTGAGTCTCTTTGTCGAAGATCAGCTTAGTCATGCCGTCTGCGCAGTCAGAAGCGATTGCACGACCAGAAGCGGCCCACGGGAAGGTGGAAACTTCGTAGCTGATGCCTTTCTCTTTGGCTTCTTTCTCGGTCAGACCAACCCAGGCAACTTCTGGCTCGGTATAGGCGATTGAAGGGATCACTTTCGGGTCGAAGTAGTGCTTCAGACCAGAAATCACTTCTGCCGCTACGTGGCCTTCGTGCACACCTTTGTGCGCCAGCATTGGCTGACCGACGATATCGCCGATAGCGAAGATGTGCGGCACGTTGGTACGCAGTTGCTTATCGACGCGGATGAAACCACGGTCGTCCACTTCCACGCCCGCTTTACCGGCATCCAGGCCTTTACCGTTTGGTACGCGGCCGATTGCTACCAGCACTGCGTCATAACGTTGTGCTTCAGCCGGGGCTTTTTTACCTTCCATTGATACGTAGATACCATCGTCTTTCGCTTCAACAGCGGTCACTTTGGTTTCCAGCATCAGATTGAATTTCTTGCTGATACGTTTGGTGAAGACTTTCACCACGTCTTTATCGGCAGCAGGGATAACCTGGTCGAACATCTCAACCACGTCGATCTCTGAACCCAGCGCGTTATACACGGTGGCCATTTCCAGACCGATGATGCCGCCGCCCATAACCAGCAAACGCTTAGGCACTTCTTTCAGTTCCAGCGCGTCTGTAGAGTCCCACACGCGTGGGTCGTTGTGTGGAATGAAAGGCAGTTCGATTGGGCGAGAGCCCGCAGCGATGATCGCGTTATCGAAGTTGATGGTGGTTGCGCCACCCTCACCTTCCACTACCAGGGTGTTCGCGCCGGTAAATTTACCCAGACCGGTAACCACTTTCACTTTACGGCCTTTCGCCATACCGGCCAGACCGCCAGTCAGTTGAGTGATGACCTTCTCTTTCCAGGTACGAATCTTGTTGATGTCCGTTTGCGGCTGGCCAAACACGATGCCGTGCTCTTCCAGTGCTTTGGCTTCTTCGATCACTTTCGCAACATGAAGCAGCGCTTTTGACGGGATACAGCCCACGTTCAGACAAACACCACCGAGGGTGCTGTAACGCTCAACGATTACGGTTTCCAGACCTAAATCAGCGCAACGGAAGGCTGCAGAGTAACCTGCAGGACCTGCCCCAAGTACCACGACTTGAGTTTTAATCTCTGTACTCATCATGACCTCTTATTAGATTGCCGGCGGCCAGACGTAGAGCCTATCCCAGGCTCTGCATGCCCTAAATCCACCGGGACATTTCACCGCAAGAGTTTACAGAATTGTTAATAAACTGCCAACCGCGGCAACTCCGAATGCTTACAACAAGGCCGGCATTTGCCGGCCTTGGTTAACTTCACATCACCAGACGGCGAATGTCGGACAGTGTGTTGTTGATGATGGTGATAAAGCGCGCACCATCAGCACCGTCGATCACGCGGTGGTCGAAGGAGAGTGAGATTGGCATCATCAGACGCGGTTCAAACTCTTTACCGTTCCACACCGGCTCCATCGCAGACTTAGACACACCGAGGATCGCCACTTCTGGCGCATTCACGATAGGTGCGAAGTGCGTGGTGCCCAGGCCACCAAGGCTGGAGATGGTGAAGCAACCGCCCTGCATATCGCCAGCGGTCAGCTTGCCATCACGCGCTTTCTTAGAAATCGCCATCAGCTCACGTGACAGTTCAGTGATGCCTTTCTTGTTCACATCTTTGAACACTGGAACCACCAGACCGTTTGGCGTATCAACCGCCACACCGATGTTGATGTATTTCTTCAGCGTCAGTCGTTGTGCATCTTCAGACAGTGAACTGTTGAAACGCGGCATCTGCTCCAGCGCAGCGGCAACGGCTTTCATGATGAACACCACAGGGGTGAACTTCACATCCAGCTTACGTTTTTCCGCTTCGGCGTTCTGCTGCTTACGGAACGCTTCCAGATCGGTGATATCGGTTTTATCGAAGTGCGTAACGTGCGGAATAACCACCCAGTTACGGCTCAGGTTAGCACCCGAAATTTTCTGGATGCGGCCCAGCTCCACTTCTTCGACTTCACCAAATTTGCTGAAGTCCACTTTCGGCCAAGGCAGCAGACCTGGCAGGCTTCCGCCGCTCGCTGCAGCAGCCGGAGCGGCTTCCGCACGTTTCACCGCATCTTTCACATAAGACTGCACGTCTTCTTTCAGGATGCGCCCTTTGCGGCCAGTGCCTTTGACTTTCGCCAGATTCACACCGAACTCGCGCGCCAGGCGACGGATCACCGGGGTCGCGTGAACGTAAGCGTCGTTCTCAGCAAACTCACCTTTCGCGTCAGCTTTTGCTGCTGGTGCAGCGGCAGGTTTCGCTGCCGCCGGCGCTGGAGCCGCTTCCTGTTTCGCCGCAGGTGCCGCAGCAGCAGGCGCAGCGCCTTCTACTTCGAACACCATGATCAGTGAACCGGTGCTGACTTTATCGCCGGTAGACACTTTCAGCTCTTTCACGGTACCGGCGAATGGCGCAGGCACTTCCATTGACGCTTTGTCGCCTTCAACCACGATCAGTGACTGCTCAGCGGTGACTTTGTCGCCCACTTTGACCAGCACTTCGGTGACTTCAACTTCATCGCCGCCAATGTCTGGCACGTTGACGTCTTTCGCGCCACCCGCAGCAGCATGGGCCGCAGCGGGAGCCGCTTCCTGCTTCGCAGCTGGGGCCGCAGCCGGTGCAGCACCTTCGGCTTCGAAGATCATGATCAGCGAGCCGGTATTCACTTTATCGCCAGTAGCGATTTTGATCTCTTTCACCACGCCCGCGAACGGTGCTGGCACTTCCATAGAAGCCTTATCGCCTTCAACGGTAAGCAGAGATTGTTCAGCTTCAACTTTATCGCCAACTTTCACCAGAATCTCGGTGACTTCAACTTCATCACCGCCGATATCAGGCACGTTCACTTCTTTGCTTACTGCCGCAGCAGCAGGCGCCGGAGCGGCTTCGGCTTTTTTCTCTTCTGCTGCAGGGGCAGCGGCCGCGCCTTCAGCGTCGAAGATCATGATCAGTGAACCGGTATTCACTTTGTCACCGGTCGCGATCTTGATCTCTTTGACGACGCCCGCTTGTGGCGAAGGCACTTCCATTGAGGCTTTATCGCCTTCCACGGTTATCAGCGACTGTTCAGCTTCAACTTTGTCGCCCACCTTCACCAGGATTTCGGTGACTTCAACTTCGTCTGACCCGATATCCGGTACGTTAATTTCGATAGCCATTACTCTCTTACCTCTTAAGCCAGACGCGGGTTAACTTTATCGGCATCGATGCTGAATTTGGTGATTGCTTCCGCCACCACTTTCTTATCGATTTCGCCGCGTTTAGCCAGCTCACCCAGCGCAGCAACCACAACATACGATGCATCCACTTCGAAGTGGTGACGCAGGTTTTCGCGGCTGTCTGAACGACCGAAGCCATCAGTACCCAGTACGCGATAATCGCTTGAAGGTACGTAGCTGCGAACCTGTTCTGCGAACAGCTTCATGTAGTCCGTTGAGGCAACAGCTGGCGCTTCGTTCATTACCTGAGCGATGTACGGCACGCGAGGCGCTTCAGTTGGGTGCAGCATGTTCCAGCGCTCACAATCCTGGCCATCACGCGCCAGTTCAGTGAACGAGGTGACGCTGTAAACGTCAGAACCGATGCCGTAGTCTTTCGCCAGGATCTGTGCGGCTTCGCGCACGTGGCGCAGGATAGAACCTGAACCCAGCAGCTGCACTTTGCCTTTGCTACCGTCTACAGTTTCCAGCTTGTAGATACCCTTACGGATACCCTCTTCCGCACCCTGCGGCATCGCAGGCATGTGGTAGTTTTCGTTCAGCGTGGTGATGTAGTAGTAGATGTTTTCCTGCGCTTCGCCGTACATACGCACCAGACCATCTTGCATGATGACCGCAACTTCGTACGCGTAAGACGGATCGTAAGAGATACAGTTCGGGATAGTCAGCGACTGAATGTGGCTATGGCCATCTTCGTGCTGCAGACCTTCACCGTTCAGCGTCGTACGACCTGAGGTACCGCCGACCAGGAAGCCGCGCGCCTGTTGGTCGCCCGCCAGCCACATCAGATCGCCAATACGCTGGAAACCGAACATTGAGTAATAGATGTAGAACGGAATCATCGGCAGGTTGTTGGTGCTGTAAGAGGTCGCCGCCGCCAGCCAGGATGAACCTGCGCCCAGCTCGTTGATCCCTTCCTGCAGAATCTGGCCTTTCTCGTCTTCTTTATAGTAAGCAACCTGCTCACGGTCCTGCGGGGTGTACTGCTGACCGTTCGGGCTGTAAATACCAATCTGACGGAACAGACCTTCCATACCGAAGGTACGTGCTTCATCCGCAAGGATTGGCACCAGACGATCTTTGATCGACTTGTTCTTCAGCATCACGTTCAGGGCACGTACAAACGCGATGGTGGTCGAGATCTCTTTGTTCTGCTCTTCCAGCAACGGTTTGAACTCTTCCAGCGTTGGCATTTCCAGCTTCTCGCTGAACTCTGCCTGACGGGTTGGCAGGTAGCCACCCAGCTTCTCACGCTGACCGTGCAGGTAGTTATATTCGTCAGAACCTTTCTCGAAGGTTACGTACGGCAGGCTTTCGATCTGATCGTCAGCCACTGGCACGTTGAAGCGATCACGGATGTAGCGAACGCCATCCATGTTCATCTTCTTCACCTGGTGCGCGATGTTTTTACCTTCCGCAGTGTCACCCATACCATAACCTTTGATGGTATGGGCCAGGATCAGGGTCGGCTGACCTTTGGTGTCCTGCGCTTTTTTCAGTGCCGCGTAGATTTTCTTCGGATCGTGACCACCACGGTTCAGGGCGAAGATCTCTTCGTCTGACCAGTCTTTCACCAGTGCTGCGGTCTCCGGGTATTTACCGAAGAAGTGCTCACGCACGTACGCGCCATCACGGGATTTGAAGGTCTGGTAGTCACCATCAACGGTTTCGTTCATCAGCTGGATCAGTTTACCGCTGGTGTCCTGCTTCAGCAGTTCATCCCAACGTGCGCCCCAGATCACTTTGATCACGTTCCAGCCAGCACCGGCAAAGATGCCTTCCAGCTCGTTGATGATTTTGCCATTACCGGTAACCGGGCCATCAAGGCGCTGCAGGTTACAGTTAATGATGAACACCAGGTTGTCCAGCTTCTCACGGGTGGCGATGGTGATCGCACCTTTAGATTCTGGCTCATCCATCTCGCCATCACCGAGGAAGGCGTAAACGGTCTGGTTAGACGTGTCTTTCAGGCCACGGTGTTCCAGATATTTCAGGAACTTCGCCTGATAGATCGCGTTCAGTGGACCCAGGCCCATAGAAACGGTTGGGAACTGCCAGAAGTCAGGCATCAGTTTCGGGTGCGGATAAGACGAGAGACCTTTACCGTGCACTTCCTGACGGAAGTTGTTCATCTGCTCTTCGGTCAGACGGCCTTCAAGGAAAGCACGTGAGTAGATGCCTGGAGAGATATGGCCCTGGAAGTAAACCAGATCGCCGCCGTCTTTATCACTGCGCGCACGGAAGAAGTGGTTGAAGCACACTTCATAAATGGTGGCAGAAGACTGGAAAGATGAGAGGTGACCACCCAGCTCCAGATCTTTCTTCGATGCACGCAGGACCGACATAATGGCGTTCCAGCGAATTGCGGAACGGATACGACGTTCAAGAGAGGTGTTGCCCGGATAGTCCGGTTCATCTTCAACAGCAATAGAGTTGATGTAGTTACTGATAGCCGACGCACCGCCAGCCACTTTCACGCCACCTTTGCGTGCTGCGTTCAATACCTGATCAAGCAGATACTGCGCGCGCTCAACACCTTCTTCACGGATGACCGATTCGATCGCCTGTAGCCAGTCACGAGTTTCGATCGGATCCACGTCATTCTGTAAACGTTCTGACATGGGGTGTGTTCCTTATCTGTGTCTAATACGTTGAATTATCAGGAGCCTGTCTGCTTGTGCTTTGCTTCTGGTTCACAGCACAAGTAAGACAGGCCCGTCGTTTATGTCCGCACGTTCGTTGCCGTGCGTTATTCCTTACGTTGCTGTAAACGACGCAGGGAGCGTTCACGACGGCTCTGCTCCCGACTTCTATCCAGCAAGATTTCCTCAATAAACGCCAGGTGACGATGGGATGCCTCGCGTGCTTGTTCTGGCTCACGAGCCACAATCGCCTCAAAGATACTGGCGCGGTGACCGCTCACTTTCGCCAGCATTTCCCGGCGAGCGTAAAGCAATTCGAAATTCTGACGGACGTTTTGTTCCAGCATAGGGCCCATGGAACGCAGCAAATGTAAAAGCACCACATTATGGGCGGCTTCTGTGACAGCGATCTGATACTTCATCACTGCATCTGCTTCGGCATCCAGATCGCCGCTGTCCTGCGCCTGTTGGATGTGAACATGGCAGTCGCGGATACGCTGCAAGTCTTCATCCGTGCCACGTAGCGCCGCATAATAGGCAGCAACACCTTCCAGTGCGTGACGGGTTTCCAGCAGGTCAAACTGGGATTCTGGATGTTCGGCAAGCAGGCTGACTAAGGGATCGCTCATGCTTTGCCAGAGATTTGTTTGCACGAAGGTACCACCGCCCTGACGGCGTAGCAGCAGGCCTTTGGCTTCCAGGCTCTGAATTGCTTCGCGCAGGGATGGACGTGAGACATCAAACTGTTTCGCCAGTTCGCGCTCGGGGAGAAGCTTTTCACCTGGCTGGAGCGTCCCTTCCATAATGAGAGACTCCAACTGTTGCTCGATCGCATCGGAGAGCTTGGGTTGGCGAATTTTACTGTAAGCCATCTTCCCTTCTTATTGTGAAAACGTCCGGAGTAAATTGGTAATACCAATTGAAAAATGGTGCCCGTAAAGTAACAAAGTATTCACCTTGTGTCTATATGGCAGGCATCACACTTCCGGGGTATATCGCTGTTACAGCGCGCTAACTTACCGTGATAAAGGCATATATTTGCTACGTAAGTGAATTGTTAACAGATTTCACTTTTACCAAACCTTACACTGAGTTAGCCCTAAGCCTTACAGGCAACCATAAGGGAAAGCTATTCGTGTTTATTGATTTTTCATGTCAGAAATAGCGCGAGCGATACCTAGTGGATAGTGCTGCTTTTTCAGCCATCTCTCAGCACAAAAAGCAAAAGCAGGTGCAAAGCGGCGCGCTTATCACTATTCTGGTCGCCATGGTAGTTTCAGCATGCACACAGCACGCCAAATACCGTAAAGAAAAGAATACATTGCGTAAAACAGCCTTACAGTGCGCGCACTGCAGGTGCACAATAACAACATCACGAGGTTTGTATGGAACAACAGCATGGCGAATCGCTGCACCGCGGCCTGAAAAATCGCCATATTCAGCTGATTGCGCTGGGCGGTGCCGTGGGTACTGGCCTGTTTCTGGGCAGCGCATCAGTGATTAAATCGGCCGGCCCGGCCGTGATTCTCGGTTATGCAATTGCAGGATTCATTGCCTTTCTGATTATGCGCCAGTTAGGTGAAATGGTAGTGGAAGAGCCGGTAGCCGGCAGCTTCAGCCACTTCGCTTACAAATACTGGGGCAACTTTGCCGGTTTTGCCTCAGGCTGGAACTACTGGGTGCTGTACGTTTTGGTCGCGATGGCCGAACTGAGTGCGGTCGGTAAATACATCCAATTCTGGTATCCCGAATTCCCTACCTGGGCCAGTGCGGCGATCTTCTTCGTCGTCATTAACGCCATCAACCTGACCAACGTTAAAGTGTTCGGGGAAATGGAGTTCTGGTTCGCGATCATCAAGGTTGTCGCGGTTATCGGCATGATCCTGTTCGGCGGCTGGCTGCTGTTCAGCGGCAACGCCGGCCCGCAGGCCAGCGTAACCAACCTATGGAGCCAGGGTGGTTTCCTGCCACACGGTATGACCGGCCTGGTGATGATGATGGCGATCATTATGTTCTCGTTTGGTGGTCTTGAGCTGGTGGGTATCACGGCGGCTGAGGCTGACAATCCGCAAGAGAGCATCCCGAAAGCCACTAACCAGGTACTGTGGCGTATCCTGATTTTCTATATTGGTTCACTGGCAGTGTTGCTGTCATTGCTGCCATGGACGCGCGTCACCGAAGAGACCAGCCCGTTCGTGCTGATCTTCCATGAATTGGGTGATGCACTGGTGGCGAATGCCCTGAACGTGGTGATCCTGACAGCCGCGCTGTCGGTCTATAACAGTTGCGTGTATTGCAACAGCCGTATGCTGTTCGGCTTAGCGCAGCAGGGCAATGCGCCAAAAGCGCTGCTCAATGTTGATAAACGCGGCGTGCCAGTTGCTACGATTCTGGTGTCTGCAGTCGCCACAGCGCTGTGCGTCCTGATCAACTACCTGATGCCGGGTGAAGCGTTTGGCCTGCTGATGTCACTGGTGGTTTCTGCGCTGGTGATCAACTGGGCGATGATCAGCCTGGCACACATGAAATTCCGCAAGAAGAAAGACCAGCAGGGTGTGACTACGCGCTTTAAAGCGGTGCTCTATCCGTTTGGTAACTGGCTCTGCCTGGCCTTCATGGCGGCAGTACTGGTGATCATGGCGATCACACCGGGTATGGCGATTTCTGTTTGGTTGATTCCTGTCTGGATCATTATCCTGGCTGTGGGTTACACCATCAAAAATAAAGTGCAAAAAGCCTAATGTATGCCCTTGCCCGGCGCGCCGTCGCCGGGCAACACTTCTGATCTGCCTCACACTTTTCTACGCCCACCTGTTTTGTCCATCTACGTGACCAATTGTTCCCCAGCAGGTTACTGATTTAACGCTGATAATTTCGTCTCACCTTGTCGCTGGAGACGAACAATGAAAGGCGCAGCACTCTCATTCAGAGAGAAACTGGGATACGGCATGGGCGATGCCGGATGTAATATGATCGGCGGCGCGATCATGCTTTTCCTTAACTATTTTTACACCGATGTGTTTGGCCTTGCGCCTGCGCTGGTCGGTACACTGCTACTTTCTGTTCGCGTGCTGGATGCGGTCACCGATCCGATTATGGGCGCCATCGCCGATCGTACTCAAAGCCGCTGGGGACGATTCCGCCCGTGGCTACTGTGGGTTTCCGTACCCTATGTGCTGTTCAGCGTGTTGATGTTCACCACCCCAGACTGGAGTTATGACAACAAAGTTATCTGGGCCTTTGTCACCTACTTCCTGATGTCGCTCACCTACACCGCCATCAATATTCCTTACTGCTCGTTGGGCGGTGTGATTACCAACGATCCCGGTGAGCGTGTGTCCTGCCAATCTTACCGCTTTGTGATGGTTGGCGTGGCGACACTGATTCTGTCGCTATCACTGCTACCGATGGCCGAGTGGTTTGGCGGTGACAATAAAGCGCGCGGGTATCAGATGGCGATGAGCGTGCTGGCGCTGATAGGTCTGGTGATGTTCCTGTTCTGTTTTGCCACGGTACGCGAACGTATTCGTCCAGCCGCGCCCAGTAATGATGATTTGAAGAAAGACCTGCGTGACGTCTGGAAGAACGATCAATGGGTGCGCATTCTCCTCCTCACCTTCTGCAATGTTTGTCCCGGCTTTATCCGCATGGCCGCCACCATGTATTACGTTACCTGGGTGATGGGGCAATCCACGCATTTTGCCACGCTGTTTATTAGCCTGGGTGTGATTGGCATGATGTTCGGCAGTACGCTGGCAAAAATCCTCACCGACCGCTGGTGCAAGCTGAAGGTGTTTTTCTGGACCAATATCGCGCTGGCACTCTTCTCCTGCGGTTTCTATTGGATTGATCCTCACGCGACAGTGGCAGTGGTTGTCGCTTACTTCCTGCTTAATATCCTGCATCAAATCCCGTCGCCACTGCATTGGTCGCTGATGGCGGATGTCGATGATTATGGCGAATGGAAAACGGGGAAACGTATCACCGGTATGAGCTTTTCCGGCAATCTGTTCTTCCTGAAAGTCGGCCTGGCTGTGGCTGGCGCGATGGTCGGTTTCCTGCTCTCGATTTATGGATATGACGCAAGCGCTCAACAGCAACAGCCTTCGGCCATCAACGGCATCATGCTGCTGTTTACCGTGATTCCCGGTGTCGGCTATCTGATCACCGCCGGTGTGGTGCGCTTGCTGAAGGTGGATCGCAAACTCATGCGCATCATTCAGGATGATCTTGCGCTACGCCGTGCCAACGCACGTGAATTATCCCCTGCCTCACTGACTGTCACCCCGCAACCTGGAGAGATCAAATGAGCTGGCCAAATCCCTTTATTACCCAACGCGCCGATCCATTTATCCTGCGTCATGCCGCAGGCTACTTCTTCGTGGCATCGGTGCCAGAGTATGACCGACTCGAAATTCGTCACGCTGACACGCTGAACGGCCTGATTGAGGCCGAAGCGGTGACGGTGTGGCGTAAACCCGATACCGGACCGTTCAGTGCGTTGATTTGGGCACCCGAACTGCATCATATCAATGGGCAATGGGTGATTTACTTTGCTGCTGCCCCAACGCGCGACATCAAAGATGGTCTGTTTCAGCATCGCATGTATGCGCTGGTGTGTGATGACAACGATCCGCTTTCCGGCCACTGGCAACCTGTTCGCCGTGTGTTTACCCCAATCGACTCTTTTTCGCTCGATGCGACGCATTTCGTGCATCAGGGCAAAAACTGGTATCTGTGGGCACAGAAGGATCCCGCTATTCCGGGCAATTCCAATCTCTATCTCGCGGAATTGCTGAATCCCTGGACGCTGAAAAGCGCACCGGTGATGCTCAGCCGGCCGGAGTATGAGTGGGAGTGTGCAGGCTTTAGCGTCAATGAGGGCCCAGCGGTTATTCAGCACGGCGATCGGCTGTTTGTCACCTATTCCGCCAGCGCAACTGATGAGAATTACTGTCTGGGAATACTCAGCATCGACATGATGGCCGATCCCCTCGACAGCACTGCCTGGCAGAAATCTGCGCGTCCAGTCTTCACCACCAGTTGGGAAAATCAACAGTATGGGCCGGGGCATAACAGCTTTACGCGGGACGAAAAAGGCAGGGATGTGCTGGTGTATCACGCACGGAATTACACTGAAATTGAAGGCGATCCGTTATGGGATCCGAACCGTCATACACGACTGAAGTACATCGAATGGCGTGAAGACGGCACACCGGATTTCGGTGTACCGCCAGCCGATCACACCAGCGTGCCGTAAATGGTCAGCAGCGCGACCACGACCACCAGCACTAACGATATCCGCTTCGCCAGCGCCACGGCCACCCGTGGCGTTTCCACTTTATCCATATGCGGATCGCGCGCCAGCGAGAACTGCGCCAGACTGGTCAGCACCTGATATTGCGAACGATGCCGATCGCTTAGCGAGGCAAACCACGCAGGCAATGCCCGCTCACCATGGCCTAACAGCGCATAAGCCACCCCCGCCAGACGCACCGGTATCCAGTCCAGCACGTGCAGTATGCTGTCTACACCTGACTGCGCGCGCTCCAGTGGAGAATGGTGTTTTGCCAGCCAACTCTGCCAGGCGCGCAGGAAGGCATACCCCACCAGCAGCACAGGGCCGTAAGGCCCTCCCACCACAAACCAAAACAGTGGCGCGAGGTAAAAGCGGAAGTTAATCCAAATCAGCGCATTTTGTAGCTCACGCAAAAACTCACGCTCACTGCACTCAACGGGTACACCATGAATCAGTGTCAGTTCCGCTGCCATGGCCTGATGCGCCGCTTCATCATCGTGGCTGGCGGCTTTCAGGTAGCGATGATAGTGCAGACGCACAGAACCTGCGCCGATACACAACAAGCCCACCACAATCCAGAATGCCAGTTGTGCCACGCCAAACAGAATGCCTTTCAGGCTCCACACCAGCAGCCAGACAATCAGCATCGCGATGAGGGTCATCACCACTGTGCGCAACAGTGAAAATCGCTGGCGTCCGCGAAACAGCGGCTCCAGACGATGATCCAGTTGCCAATGCTCACCCAATTTAAACAGGCGTTCCCAACCTAACACTAATAACAAGCTAAACAACGTCATACCTGCTCCTGCTGTTTCAGGGATTCTCCTGCCTGATAGACTCTTTATAGCGTATCCAGTCAAATGCGGGGCCTGGATCGGTTTTGCGCTGTGGCGCGATATCGCTGTGTCCGGTGATGCGTTCCAGCGTCAGCGGATAGTGCTTAAGCAACAAGGCCGTGACCTTTTTTAAGGTCTTATACTGCGCGTCGGTATACGGCAACGTATCCGTGCCTTCCAGCTCAATGCCCATTGAGAAATCATTACAGTTTTCTCGCCCGGCAAATTGCGACACACCGGCATGCCAGGCACGCTGATCAAACGAAACATACTGCACCAACTCACCATCACGACGAATCAGGCAGTGCGCCGCCACGCGCAGCTGCGCGATATCGGCAAAATAGGGGTGGGCATCCGGCGGCAAGGTCCCGGTAAACAATTGATCAATCCACGGGCCACCAAATTCACCCGGAGGCAAACTGATGTTATGAATAATCAGCAACGAGGGAATTTCATTTTCCGGTCGTTGATTAAAGTGCGGCGAGGGCACTTTGCGCGCGCTGGTGATCCAGCCATCTTCCAGTTTCATGCTCTAAATCCCAGGCAAAATCAGGCTGAGAATAACATGTTTCCCCTTTTCGGCTTGTGACTTAATGCGAACGGCGATAGATGTTAAGGATACTAAACATTTCAGCTATCACGACTGGCAATAGGCCATAAATCAGGCTAAGGTGAGCGCAGTTAAATCCGATTAATGGAGTGGCATAAGCATGGCATCGCGTCGTTACGATCCCGATCATCGTCGTCAGGAACTGATTAAGCGTATTGAACAGGACATCCCCGAAGCCGTTGCGCGCGCACTTCAGGAGGATTTAGGTGGTGAGGTGGATGCTGACCGTGACATCACTGCCCTACTCTTACCGGAAGAAAAACAGGCCGAAGCACAGATCATCACGCGTGAACCCGGTGTTTTTTGTGGTAAACGCTGGGTACAAGAAGTGTTCATCCAACTGGGTAACAAAGTCGCGATTATCTGGCATGTTGAAGACGGCCAGCCCGTGGTGGCTGATCAGCTGCTGTTCGAATTAAAAGGCCCGGCTCGTCTGCTCTTAACCGCTGAGCGGACCGCATTGAACTTCGTACAAACGCTTTCCGGCGTAGCCACAGAAGTCAGTCATTATGTCGAGTTGCTCGATGGCAGCGAAACGCAATTGCTGGATACACGCAAGACCTTGCCAGGCCTGCGTACAGCGCTGAAATATGCCGTATTGTGCGGCGGCGGCAGTAACCATCGGCTAGGTCTTTCCGATGCCTTCCTGATCAAAGAAAACCATATTATCGCCAGCGGTTCGGTTCGCAAAGCCGTTGAGAAAGCGCTGTGGCTGGATCCCGATGTACCGGTTGAAGTTGAGGTAGAAAGCCTGCAAGAACTGCAGGATGCGATTGATGCCGGTGCCGACATTATCATGCTGGATAACTTTAGCTTCGAGATGATGCATGAAGCCGTCCTTCTCACCGACAAACGTGCCCTGCTGGAAGTTTCCGGTAACGTCACGGAAGCAACACTGCCGCAGATAGCTAAAACGGGCGTCGACTTCGTTTCGGTGGGCGCTTTGACCAAGCATGTGCGCGCTATGGATCTCTCCATGCGTTTTCGAGAACACTAATTTCCCTCCTCTTACCGCCGCCTCTGCGCGGCGGTTTGTGAGTTATCTTCCCGTTTACTGTTACTTCTTCTGCAAACGCTGCGATTCATTACATCCTGCCTTCCAGCGTTAAACAGTCTCACTATCGCTTTCTGACGCCGTTTTCTACCTTAGCCGCTCCACAACCAGGAGCTGAATAATGGATAGACAACAAGGTTTTACCCTCATCGAATTGATGATAGTGATTGGCATTGTGGCCATTCTTAGTGCTATTGGCCTGCCCAGCTACCAAAATTATCTACAACGCGCCGCGCTGACCGACATGCTGCAAACCATGGTGCCTTATAAAACCGCCGTGGAACTCTGCGCAATTGAACGTGGCGGCCCCACTCAGTGCCAGGCGGGCACAGGCGGGATTCCTGCTGCCAAAGGTTCGCGCTATGTGGCCTCGCTCAGCGTCGTGAATGGCGCAATCACCTTAACGGGTCAGGAGAGTCTTACCGGGTTGAGTGTGGAAATGACACCAATATGGAACACCACGGAAGGCACTCTGGACTGGCAACGCAGTTGCACCAGTACCAATGCCAGCCTGCGTGACAGCTGCCTTGAACAGTTCCGCTTCACCGATAAGGACACGCGCTGATGCCACAGCCCAACACCCCACTACAGATATTATGTGCACGTTACCAGGCTGTGATGCTTCAGCATGACGCCACATCACTGCGCGTCGCAGTAGCCGAGACGCCCGATCCGCTGCTGCTGGAAGCCCTGCAATTCGCCAGCCAGTGCAAAGTCGAAGTCGAGTGCTGGCCTGCGGCACGACTGGAGCAACTCCTGCACAACCCTGATGACTCAGCGAAGTTACACGAACCGGCCGCCACCGAAACAGCGATTAATGCCGTTGAACAGATTTTGCGTCAGGCGATCCAACGCCGTGCTTCTGACGTGCATTTTGAACCTCAGCAGCAGGGGTTACGCGTCCGATTTCGTATTGATGGTGTTTTGCACAAGCTGTCACATTTGCCAGATGCACCAACGGCTGCGGTGCTTGCCAGACTGAAAATCCTCGGCGGGCTGGATATCGCCGAGCGTCGCTTGCCACAAGATGGGCAATTCACACTGAACCTTGACGATCAACAGGCCGCATTTCGCCTCTCTACTTTACCCATTAGTCACGGTGAGAAAGCCGTGGTGAGACTGCTGCAAAGTGAAAACAGCGCGATCACACTGGATAAACTCGGCATGCCGGTTGCCCAACTCCGGTTACTGAAGCACGCGCTGGCTAAACCTCAGGGACTGATACTGGTCACCGGGCCTACCGGCAGCGGTAAAACCTTCACTCTTTATAGCGGATTAAGCGCTCTGAATGTGCCGGATAAAAATGTCTGCAGTGTAGAGGATCCCGTTGAAATTCCTTTGGAGGGCATTAACCAGACGCAAATCCAACCGCGTAGCGGGCTCGATTTTAACCGTGTACTGCGGGCTCTGCTGCGACAAGATCCGGATGTGATTATGGTGGGTGAAATCCGCGATGCCGAAACGGCCAGCATTGCCGTTAAAGCGGCGCAGACCGGGCACCTGGTGCTATCAACATTGCACACCAATTCGACGGCGGAAACACTCACTCGTCTGCGACAGATGGATATTCCCGGTTACTTGCTCGGCCCGGCCTTACAGTTAGTCATCGCGCAGCGTCTGGTACGACGGCTCTGCGAGCACTGCCGCCAGCCAGCACAGGCCCTTGCACATCTGCCACACGACATTTGGCCTGGCACCTTACAAACCTGGCGCGCCCCAGGCTGTGACCACTGCTTCTCGGGCTATTACGGGCGTCTGGCATTATTTGAGGTGCTGCCGATGAGTAACAAATTACAAAACGCGATTTCAGCTGACATGCCGCTGGAGCACATTATCTCACTGGCCAGTGAAGGCGGGATGAAAACCCTGCTCGCCGCCGGGTTGGAGGCTGTGAGTCGCGGTGACACCTCCTTTGAAGAAGTTCAGCGGGTTGTGGGATTGGAGGATGGCTAATCTCTACCATTATCGCTGGCAGGCGCTGGACACCCAGGGTGCGTTACGGCAAGGAACCTCATTAGTTGCCAGTCAGGAAGTGCTCCTGCAGCAACTCTCAGATCGCGGTATGCTGCCGGTTAGCTGGCAGCGTGGACAATGCTGGCGCACGCGTGACTGGAAGTGGCAGCACAAAATTGACCTTGTTCGTCAGTTGGCTACCTTGCTCAAGGCAGGATTGCCGCTAGCGGAGAGTTTGACCTTGCTGGCTGAGGGGCACCCGCATGCTGGCTGGCGCGAACTGCTTAATGAATTGCAACGTCGGGTCATGGCCGGAGAGGCATTTTCATCTGCACTTCGCGCCTGGCCGCAGATCTTCCCTGCGCTGTTTCCGGCATTAATGGAAGTGGGTGAACTCACCGGTCAGCTCGATGAATGCTGTCGCCAGCTGGCGGTACAGCAAAGCAAGCAACAGCACTTGAGACAGAAAGTGGTTAAAGCTCTGCGCTATCCACTGTTTATCTTGCTGGTAGCGCTGGCGGTGAGTGCGGGCATGTTGCTGTTTGTGCTGCCCGAATTTGTCTCCGTATATGCCAGTTTTGATGCCCCCCTTCCCGCCTTCACCGCCGCCGTGATGAGTCTGTCAGCGTTTTTACAACAGGCGGCGATCCCCCTGGCGCTAACGATAATGTGCATATTGTTCGGCGCAAGGTGGCTTTACCGTGGTTCCGTGCACTGGCAAATACGTGTTCATCATTGGCTATTGCGTCTGCCGTTACTTTCAACACTCTGGCGCGGTGGTCAGCTCAGCCAGATTTACGCCGTCCTGCAATTAACGCAGCAGGCCGGACTCACTTTATTACAAAGCCTGCAAGCCGTTGAGGTCACGCTGGGATCGCCACTGTGGCGTGAAGCGATTATCGCGTTACAGCGGCATATCGCTGGCGGCTCACCACTGCATCAGGCTATGCAGCATCATCTGCTTTTCACCGCACTCTGTGCACAACTGATCCGGGTCGGTGAGGAAGCGGGGGCGCTGGATGTCATGCTGGCACGATTAGCGGAGTGGCATGAAGCACAAACGCTGATGAGGGCTGATGCACTGGCGGCTTCGCTCGAGCCCTTGATGATGATTGTGATCGGTGGAATTGTCGGGACGTTAGTGATTGCCATGTATCTGCCGGTATTTGGCTTAGGCGATGCGATTCGTTGACAGGTGCGCGCGGTGCGCACCTGTCTTCAACCTTCAGCCTTCAGCCTTCAGCCTTCAGCCTTCAGCCTTCAACCTTCAACCTTCAACTTTCAACTTTCAACTTTCAACTTTCAACTTTCAACCATCGATAATCGACCATCAGCCATCAGCCATCAGCCATCAGCCATCAGCCATTAGCCATTAGCCATTAGCCATTAGCCATTAGCCATTAGCCATTAGCCATCAGCGCGTGAATACCCGATTTTCCTGTTCCGCCACACGAATAAACGTGGTGCGCTTTGTCAGTTCTTTAAGGCGTGCTGCCCCTACGTAAGTGCAGGCCGAACGCAGGCCGCCGAGGATATCCTTCACGGTGTCCTCCACCGGGCCACGCAGTGGCAGACGAACGGTTTTCCCTTCTGCAGCACGATACTGGGCAACACCGCCGACATGGCGTTTCATCGCGGATTCAGAGCTCATACCATAGAACAACATAAACTGTTCGCCCTGCTCTTCGACGACGTTCCCCTCGCACTCATCGTGCGCCGCCAGCATGCCGCCGAGCATGACAAAATCTGCCCCGCCGCCGAAAGCTTTCGCAATATCACCCGGCACCGAACAGCCGCCATCGCTGACGATCTGGCCGCCGAGGCCATGCGCCGCATCTGCACACTCAATCACCGCAGACAGTTGCGGGTAGCCGACGCCGGTTTTGACTCGCGTAGTGCAGACAGAACCGGGACCAATGCCGACTTTGACGATATCTGCGCCAGAAAGAATCAGCTCCTCGACCATTTCACCGGTCACCACATTACCCGCGCAGATGGTTTTGCCTGGAAAACTTTCACGCACTCGTTGCAGGAACTCAACAAAGTGCTCGGAGTAACCATTGGCAACATCAATGCAGATGAAATTGAGCTGTGACGATAGGGCGAGAATCGCGGTGAGTTTACTGAAATCGGCTTCGGAGGTACCGGATGACACCATCACATGCCCGAGCACTGCAGCCGGTACGCGCTGGATAAATGCCTGCCAGGCTTCCACGCTGTAGTGTTTATGCACTGCAGTCAGAACATTGAAGCCCGCCAGCGCTTCGGCCATGGTGAATGTGCCCACGGTGTCCATATTGGCGGCAATCACCGGAACGCCGGTCCAGTGCAGACCTGAATGCTTGAAAGCGTAGGTGCGTTCGAGTTCAACCTCAGAACGGCTTTTCAGGGTGGAGCGTTTGGGGCGGATCAAAACATCTTTAAAGCCCAGTTTTAAATCTTCTTCAATACGCATAGCTGAGTGTCCTGGTTAGTGACGACGAACCGCAGTTCGGGTAGCGCTCACGGCTCCAGTGTCGTTATCATACGCGCCATTCGTTCCGCGACAAGACTGCGAATTTCACTTTATTTAAGCTACAATCCCTTAAATTTAGCTGAGAAAATTGATTGTGATCATGCTCTCATCTTATTGCGGCTGATGGTCGCCCAATGAAGACAATTTTGAGAGAACGCTATGCCTTTTACCGTTGCGCTCACCGGAGGAATTGGCAGTGGTAAAAGCACCATTGCCAACGCTTTCGCCGCGCTAGGCGTTGATATTATTGATGCTGATGTGATTGCACGAGAAGTGGTTGAACCTGGTTCACCCGCCCTGCAGGCGATCGTTAAACGCCATGGTGAGTCAATATTGACCGCCGAAGGAGCGTTGTATCGGGCACGGCTGCGCGAGATTATTTTTCAGCAGCCGAAAGAAAAAAACTGGCTAAATCAGCTGCTTCATCCTCTTATCAATGCCCGTACGCAGCAGCTAAAATTATTGGCAACGTCACCCTATGTGTTATGGGTGGTGCCACTATTGGTGGAAAACGGGTTACAGCATCAGGCTGACCGGGTTCTGGTGGTTGATGTGGATGAAGCTACGCAGTTGCGGCGTACTCAGCAGCGTGATGGCATCACACTTAGCCAGGCAAAAAATATTCTTGCCGCACAGGCCAGCCGCGAGCAGCGTCTGGCCTGTGCGGATGACATCATCGATAACAGTGGTACGCCCGAGCAGGCGTTGCCGCGCGTTGCTGAACTTCACCAGCGTTATTTACGCCTGGCAGCAACCGGACAGGATTAACATCATGAGTACAGTCGTTCTGTTTGAACACCCGCTGAATGAGAAGATGCGCACATGGCTGCGCGTGGAGTCATTACTTAACCAACTGCATGAAACGGTGCCTGTGGTGAATTCCGTCTCTGCATTAGGGGTATTTCGCATCATTGGTGATCTGTTAGATATCTTTGAGCGCGGTGATATGCGTACCGAGCTATTGAAAGAGCTGGAGCGCCAGCAGCAGAAACTTCGCGCCTGGCTTGATGTGCCTGGTGTGGACGAACACACCGTCAGCAGCCTGCGTGATCGATTAAAACAGCAATCCAGCGAGCTGAATGCGGCACCACGTATGGGTCAGCAGTTGCGCGAAGATCGGTTGATTGGATTGGTACGCCAGCGATTGAGCATTCCTGGTGGCTGCTGCAGTTTTGATTTGCCGAGCCTGCATATCTGGCTGCACCAGCAGCAGTCCCAGCGGGATTCGCAGGTTAACGGCTGGCTAGCGTCACTGGTTCCTCTGCGCAATAGTCTGACCATGATCCTCGATCTGGTGCGTCAGTCAGGCGTATTTCGCCATCAAACCAGCCTGAACGGTTTTTACCAGGATAATGCCGAAGGTTCGGATTTGTTGCGTCTCCAGCTCACCCTCGAAGATGCGCTGTACCCGCAGGTTTCAGGCCATAAAAGCCGTTATGCCATTCGATTCCTGCCACTGGACAGCGAGCGCGGTGAAGTGCCAGCCCGATTGAATTTTGAATTAGCGTGTTGTTGAGGTTGTTATGCAGGAAGAGATGATTACCGTACCTTGTCCCAACTGCGGTAAAGATGTGATGTGGGATGAACTGAGTCCGTGGCGCCCGTTCTGCAGCAAGCGCTGCCAGCTGATTGATTTGGGCGAATGGGCCGCGGAAGAGAAGCGCATTCCCAGCGATAGCGATCTGACCGACAGCGATGACTGGAGCGAAGAACAGCATTAACAAGAGATAAGGGGCTTACGCCCCTTCGCTTAAATTTCGTCAGCCACCAGGCGAGCGATAAGTTCGTGGTTGGCAGGAGGAAACTCTTCCGCGACTAAATCACGCTGTTCCACCCAACGCTGAGGCTGTCCTTCACGGCCGTACGGCTCACCGTTCCATCCTTCCACCAGGAAGAAGTGCAATGTGACGCGCAGATCGTCATAGCTATGATCGGCCAGACCAATCGCCTTCGCGGCTGTCACCTCAATGCCG
Source organism: Pantoea sp. C8B4 (assembly GCF_051336905.1). Taxonomy (NCBI): domain Bacteria; kingdom Pseudomonadati; phylum Pseudomonadota; class Gammaproteobacteria; order Enterobacterales; family Erwiniaceae; genus Pantoea; species Pantoea sp. C8B4. The sequence goes on along the minus strand of NZ_JBGMNK010000007.1, from coordinate 119,539 downwards.
GTCTCTTCCATCAACTCGCGTTTTAACGCTTGTTCAGCGGTTTCATCCTGTTCAATTTTTCCGCCAGGAAACTCCCATTTATTCGCCATGTAGGAGCTTGCCGCACGCTGGGCAAGGAAGATCTGACGGCTGGCATTGCGAATGATGCCCACTGCGACTTGCAGGTGTTTCATAAGCTGAATTCCGCTTTTAATTAATGAGCGCTGATAGTAATGCAGTCGCCAGGCAATGTTAACTCTGTGGCGACGGCCAAAAGAAAAAGGAGCCCGAAGGCTCCTCGTTTATCAGGCCAGGCGGCCATGACACTGTTTGTATTTCTTACCGGAACCGCATGGGCACAAATCGTTGCGCCCTACTTTGCGCTCCCCACCCTGCGCAGCCAGCGCGGCGGCCGCAGCGGTTTCGTCATCAACGTGGCTCAGCTGTTGCTGCTGTGCCAGACGCTCAGCCTCTTCACGGCGTTGCTGTTCCATCGCTTCGACTTCCTCCGGCATGCGCACCTGTACTTTGCTCAGGGTGCTGATCACTTCATACTTCAGCGACTCCAGCATCGCCGCGAACATTGAGAAGGACTCGCGCTTGTATTCCTGCTTCGGATCTTTCTGCGCATAACCGCGCAGATGGATGCCCTGACGCAGATAATCCATCGCCGCCAGATGCTCTTTCCACAATGAATCCAGGGTTTGCAGCATCACGCCTTTTTCGAAGTTACGCATCATTTCAGCGCCAACCACTTCTTCTTTCGACGCATAGTTTTCATGCGCGCGGCTCATGATACGTTCACGCAGCGTTTCTTCATGCAGGTCCGGCTCTTTGTCCAGCCACTCAGCAATCGGCAGATCCAGATCGAAATCGTTACGCAGGCGTTCTTCAAGCGCCGGTACATCCCACATTTCTTCCAGTGACTGAGGTGGAATGTAGGTGTCGATGGTGGCTTTGAACACATCTTCACGGATGCTGTTGATGGTTTCAGACACATCAGACACGTCCAGCAATTCATTACGCTGGCTGTAGATGGCGCGGCGCTGATCGTTCGCCACATCATCGTATTCCAGCAGCTGCTTACGGATGTCGAAGTTACGGCTTTCCACTTTACGCTGTGCGTTGGCAATCGCTTTGGTGACCCACGGATGCTCAATCGCTTCGCCTGGTTTCATGCCCAGTTTACGCATCATGTTAGATACGCGATCCGAGGCGAAGATACGCATCAATGCATCTTCCATCGACAGATAGAAACGGGATGAACCGGCATCACCCTGACGACCCGCACGGCCGCGCAACTGGTTATCGATACGGCGCGATTCGTGACGTTCAGTACCAATGATGTGCAGACCGCCCGAAGCCAGCACCGCATCATGGCGCAGTTTCCAGGCTTCTTTGATGGCCTGAATCTGCTCTTCTGAAGGTTCATCCAGCGCTGCCACTTCGGCCTGCCAGCTACCGCCCAACACGATATCGGTACCACGACCTGCCATGTTGGTTGCGATGGTGACTGCAGCTGGTTGACCCGCCTGTGCCACGATATCCGCTTCGCTGGCGTGGAACTTGGCGTTCAGTACGCTGTGTTTGATACCCGCGCGCGTCAGTTCGTTAGAGACCACCTCTGATTTCTCAATCGAAATGGTACCGACCAACACCGGCTGGCCTTTCGCAGTGCAAGTACGAATGTCTTCGATGATCGCGTCGATCTTCTCTTTCTCGGTCATATAGACCAGGTCAGCCATATCTTTACGCACCATCGGACGGTTAGTTGGCACCACGATGGTATCGAGTTTATAGATCGAGCTGAATTCAAACGCTTCGGTATCAGCAGTACCGGTCATACCGGCCAGTTTTTCGTAAATACGGAAGTAGTTCTGGAAGGTGATGGAAGCCAGCGTCTGGTTCTCGTTCTGGATTTCCACGCCTTCTTTGGCTTCAACAGCCTGATGCAAACCATCAGACCAGCGACGGCCCTGCATGGTACGGCCGGTGTGCTCATCGACGATGATCACTTCGCCATCTTTCACGATGTAATCGACATCACGAGTAAACAGCGCATGCGCACGCAGTGCAGCCGTCACGTGATGCATCAGCATGATGTTGGTTGGCGAGTAAAGTGACTCACCTTCTTCCATGATGCCCTGGCTCACCAGCAGCTCTTCAACTTTTACCAGACCACGCTCGCTCATGTGAGCCTGACGTGCTTTCTCATCGACCCAGAAGTCACCTTCACCCTGGAAGGTTTCTGAATCTTCCTTCTCCTGGCGCACCAGGTGAGGAATGATTTTATTCACTTTGGTGTACAGCTCAGAGCTGTCTTCGGCAGGACCGGAGATGATTAACGGCGTACGCGCTTCATCGATCAGGATGGAGTCCACCTCATCCACCAACGCGTAGTGCAGTTTACGCTGGACGCGTTCTTCCGGGCTGAACGCCATGTTGTCGCGCAGGTAGTCGAAGCCGTATTCGTTGTTAGTACCGTAGGTGATATCCGCAGCATAGGCTGCGCGTTTGGCCACCGCGGGCATGTTTGGCAGGTTGATACCGATAGACAGACCCAGGAACTCGAACAGTGCACGGTTGTTTTCGGCATCACGCTGTGCCAGGTAGTCGTTCACCGTGACCACGTGCACGCCTTTACCGCTTAATGCGTTCAGGTAAGCCGGCAGTGTTGCCGTCAGGGTTTTACCTTCACCGGTACGCATCTCGGCGATGCAACGCTCATTCAGCACCATGCCGCCAATCAGCTGTACATCGAAGTGGCGCATACCAAACACACGTTTACTGGCTTCACGTACCGTAGCAAAGGCTTCAGGAATCAGGCTTTCAAGGCTTTCACCTTTCTTCAGGCGTTCACGGAATAGGTCGGTTTTGGCTTTCAGTTCGTCATCCGAGAGCTTGACGAAATCCGGCTCCATCTTATTGATGACATCGACAATTTTGCGCATACGGCGCAGGGTACGATCGTTACTGCTGCCAAAGACTTTGGTTAACAATTTGATTAACATGATAAATTTTTCTCAATTCAGCCGCATTCATGCGGTCTGGAAAATCTAAAACAGGATGTGGAAAATCGTTAGCTGTTAAGCAATGGCAGGCCCGGCGCGGATGCCATGAATAGCAGCCTGCCAGTCAGCAGAAGTGTGAATTTGAGGTTCGCGATGACGCAGCGTTTCCTGCGGCTCTAATGCAATAGCGGGTTGAGCTGGCGATGTGAGTAGCGCCTGCAGCGAATCGATTAACGCCAGCTTTTGTGCCGCCAGCGGGACTGTATGACTCTGTTCCGCTTCTGCAGGTGGCGTCATACTAAATGAGAGGTGGCGAATGACCGTGCGAATGGCATGCTGATGCCAGTAATCGACATTGAAATTAGGTCGACGCGCACTTTCCTGCAGACGGATTAAATGATCGAAATGAACAACATTGCCGACAAACAGGCTGCTGATAGGCGAGTCTGTCGCCGTGGACTCCGCACTTTGCGCACAGGCAGGCAAGCCCAAACTGGCCGCCACCATCCCTAATAAGAGATGAGGCCAGAAGTAGCGTCTGCCTAATTGTCGCCAGCGTGAGAAAATCCCGATCACAACCTGTCCACAGTTAAATAAAGTAATGAAGCCGTTGCGGTTATCCGCGAACCTGCTCATATGAGCGCCAGATAATAGCACTTATGTGGGGCCAGGACACCAGTGATTAAAGGGCTTACGGGGGATTTCACGTTTATTTGTACAGGCTTTCGCCAGTGATAGCAGAGAATTGAGAGCGGTCTTGCAGGAATAAAAAACAGGCAATAAAAAACGGCAGCTTCCACTGACCGGAGAGGGTGTCAGGGAAACTGCCGTTTTTATGACTGACTTACGCCAGGACTAAATTTGGTGCTTTGAATGCCAGTGGCAGTTCAGCTTCGTCTTCGAAGGTTGCCCATTCCCAGGCTTCCTGCTTCGCCAGTACCGCTTGCAGCAATTTATTGTTTAAAGCATGACCAGATTTGAACGCAGAGAAAGCGCCAATCACGTTGTGGCCACACATAAACAGATCGCCGATCGCGTCCAGCATTTTGTGACGAACGAACTCATCTTCAAAGCGCAGACCGTCTTCGTTAAGTACACGGAAATCATCAAGACCAATCGCACAATCTAAGCTACCGCCCAGGCACAGGCCTTTAGACTGCAGATATTCGATTTCACGCATAAAACCAAAGGTGCGCGCACGACTGATTTGGCGAACAAACGCCTCAGCCGAGAAGTTCAGCTGGTAACGCTGCGAGCTTGAATCAATTGCCGGATGTTTGAAGTCGATAGTAAAGTCGAGTGAGAAACCGTTATAGGGTTTGATCTCGGCCCACTTATCGCCATCTTCAACACGCACCGTCTGCTTAACGCGTACGAATTTCTTCGCACTGTTCAGCTCTTCGACGCCTGCATCCATCAGCAAGTAGACAAAAGGCGCGGCACTGCCATCCATAATCGGGATTTCGGGCGCATCGACTTCAACAATGATGTTGTCGATACCCAAGCCAGCCAATGCAGCATTCAGGTGTTCAACCGTCGATATACGCACGCCTTCATCATTCACCAGGCAGGTACTCAGCATGGTGTCGCGCACGTATTTTGCATCAGCCGGGAAATCAACCGGTGGATTCAAGTCAGTGCGACGATAGATGACCCCGGTATTAGCCGACGCAGGGCGTAAGGTCAGCGTGACTTTCTTGCCGGTATGTAAACCGACACCAGTCGCCTGAACAATACGTTTTAATGTCCTTTGTTTGATCATCGCATTATCTCGCAATATTACCCATCCGACCGCCAGTATAAATTACCAGCGGGCGAATACTTTAGCACAAAGAGCGGAGAATCCCAATTCTCAGGATATTCTTAGTCTGCCTGTTTACGCAGGAAGGCTGGAATATCAAGATAATCTGGCTCTTTATTGGACGATGCTGGCTGGTCGTTGACCACTTTCGCTGCCGGCTTCTGCTCCTGCGGCAACGGCGCCATGCCGTGCTGCTGGTAGCGATGATCCATCACTGGCTGCGAAGCCGGTTTGTTGGTCACCAGCGTAATTTCTGGACGCTTGTCCATGCCAATACCGGTAGCAACGACGGTCACGCGCAGTTCGTCGTTCATCTCTGGGTCCAGAGAAGTACCGATTACCACGGTCGCGTTGTCAGAGGCGAAGGCGCGGATAGTGTTACCCACGGTTTCGAACTCATCCAGACGCAGGTCGAAGCCCGCCGTGATGTTGACCAGCACGCCGCGCGCACCAGACAGATCGATATCTTCCAGCAGTGGGCTGGAGATCGCCATTTCGGCTGCTTCTTCGGCACGGTCTTCACCGCATGCCACGCCGGAGCCCATCATGGCGTAACCCATTTCTGACATCACGGTACGCACGTCCGCGAAGTCAACGTTCATCAAGCCTGGGCGAGTAATCAGCTCGGCGATACCCTGCACCGCACCTTTCAGTACGTCGTTGGCTGCACCAAAGGCATCCAGCAGAGAGATACCGCGACCCAGCACTTTTAACAGCTTGTCGTTCGGGATGGTGATCAGTGAATCGACATGCTTAGACAGCTCAGCGATACCCTGTTCAGCAAAAGCCATACGCTTTTTGCCTTCGAAGTTGAAGGGCTTGGTCACCACCGCAACGGTCAGGATACCCAAATCTTTTGCTACTTCTGCCACGACTGGCGCTGCACCGGTACCGGTACCGCCGCCCATGCCTGCAGCGATAAACACCATGTCTGCCCCTTCCAGTGCAGAACGCAGTGCTTCACGATCTTCCTCAGCTGAGGTACGCCCCACTTCCGGGTTTGCACCCGCACCGAGACCCTTGGTGATACCGGTCCCGATCTGGATCGTCTGGCCAACCGCTGTCTTACGCAACGCTTGCGCGTCGGTGTTTACAGCGAAGAATTCTACACCTTCGATACGCTCGCGTACCATGTGCTCTACGGCGTTGCCACCGCCGCCGCCGACGCCGATGACTTTAATCACCGCGTCATTGGTTAATTCCATAGGTTCAAACATGATTTCTCTCCGTTATGTGCCTGTCGCCTGGAGATCATAAACATTGCCTGCATGATCTCCTTTTTCAAAAATTAAAACTCTTTCTTCAGCCAGCTATTGATACGTTTAAACCAGTTGCCCACTGAAGCACGTTTTTCCGTTTCTGCATCACCGTTCATGTGTGACTCTTTGCCGTAATGCAGCAGACCGACTGCAGTTGAGTAATACGGCTCCTGCGCATAATCCGTCAGGCCGGTGATGTTAAGTGGCTGACCAATACGCACCTGCGTATGGAACACACGCTGGGCGCAAGCGGCCAAACCTTCAATCTGTGCTGCGCCACCGGTCAGCACGATGCCTGCTGCCAGGTGGTGTTTCACGCCCTGCTGGCGCAGTTGCTCCTGCAGTTGCAGAATCTCGTCATTCACCAGATTCAGCAATTCGGTGTAACGCGGCTCAATCACTTCTGCCAGCGTTTGGCGTTGCAGACTACGCGGTGGACGTCCACCGACGCTCGGCACTTCGACGTTTTCATCTTTGCCAACAATCGAACCCAGCGCACAACCATGGCGTACTTTGATCGCTTCCGCATCGGTTGGCGGTGTGCCGAAGGCATAGGCGATATCACTGGTCACCACATTCCCTGCATAAGGGATCACTTTGGTGTGACGCAGTGCGCCGCCGGTATAAACCGCGATATCCATTGTACCGCCACCGATGTCAACAACACAGACGCCCAGCTCACGTTCATCTTCAGTCAGAACCGAGAAACTGGATGCCAGTCCGGCAAAAATCAGTTGGTCAACTTTCAGGCCGCAACGTTCAACGGCTTTAACAATATTTTTCGCCATATCATTGTGGCAGGTGATCAAGTGCACTTTCGCCTGCATACGCACGCCGGAAAGTCCCACCGGATTCTTGATGCCTTCCTGATAATCAATGGCATATTCCTGAGGAATAACATGCAGGATACGATGTTCATCGCGCACGCGTACGGATTTCGCCGTATGTACCACGTTCTCTACATCATCCTGAGTCACTTCCTCTTCCGAAATCGGAACCATCCCGATTTCGTTCTGACAACTGATATGTTTGCCCGATAAAGCAAGGTAAACCGACGAAATCTGGCAATCAGCCATCAGTTCAGCCTGGTCGATGGCGCGTTGAACGCATTTCACCACCGACTCAAGGTCATTTACGCCGCCTTTATCCATACCGCGAGACGGGCAGCTGCCCACCCCAATAATGTTGACCATACCATCAGGCAGAATTTCCCCAACCAGGGCGGCAACCTTTGCGGTGCCGATTTCAAGTCCTACTACCAGTTTTCTGTCCGTTGCCTTGATCATTGTGGTTTAGCCTGTGCCTGGTTTTGTTGCTGATTACTGTCCTGTGGCTCCAGCGGGGCCGCTGCCCAGCCTACTGCGGCACCGGAGTCGTAGCGCAAATCGACATAGGTAATGCGCTTGTTCTGACTCTGGCCTTGCTGCAGCAGCTCCGGATAGAGCTCAATAAAACGGTTCAGACGCTTCATGGTGTCGCTGCGTCCCAGTTCGATGCGCACATCGTCGCTGGTCACTAACTGCCACGAGCGCCGCGCCGTCATCGACGCGACCTTCAGGGTAAACTTGCCGGCTTTGAGCACATCACTCATGGTGTGATAGCCCGCCAACACCTCTGTTTCACTGCCTTCCGGGCCATATAACATCGGCAATGTTTCTTTACCGATGTGACTGGCCGGGACGCTGAAGGAGACGCCATCGGCGTCTACCATGTGTGAGTCATTCCAGCGAGCCACCGGAACGTACTCCACCAGGTTAATCTTCAGCTCATCAGGCCACTGCTTACGCACACTGACCTGTTTGATCCAGGGTAAACGCTCAATCTGTTGCTGGATGATGTCCACGTTTTGCGACATAAACGTGCCAGGCGCACCGAGCGACAAAATGGCCTGGCGAATGTCATCATGCGTGGTGTAATGCGTTTCCCCGGTCACCACCAGCTTCGACAGCGGTAAACGCGACGCATCATTCATCCACTTCAGCACCACCAGCCCACCGGCGGTCATGATGCCCAACACAATCAGCAGGAATACGACGCCAAACAGTCGGGCACCGTTGCTACGCCCGGTGCGCGCACGCTCCTGGGGTTCGCGATTTCGTACACGTATCGCCGCCTGAGACATATCAGTCAGCCAGTTCCAGAATACGCGCCACCAGCTGCGGGAAACTGTATCCTGCCTGCTTCGCGGCCATCGGCACCAGACTGTGGCTGGTCATGCCCGGTGAGGTATTCACTTCCAGCAACTGGAATTTACCCTCAGCATCCGTCATCACATCGACACGCCCCCAGCCGCTGCATCCCAGTGCACGCCAGGCTGCCCATACTAACGTCTTCAATTCTGCTTCCTGCTCTGCACTCAAACCGCTTGGGCAGAAGTATTCAGTATCGTCAGAAATGTATTTCGCTTCATAGTCATAGAACTCGCTGGCGGTTTTTATTCTGATAGAAGGCAGAATTTCATCACCCAGAATGCCAACGGTATATTCCGCACCGCTCAGGAAGGCCTCAATCAAGACATCATTGTCGTGGCGAAACGCTTCATCCAACGCAGCAGGCAATGCTTCTAACGTGTTCACTCGGCTGATGCCGACACTTGAACCTTCACAGCTTGGTTTCACAAACAGCGGCAGGCCGAGCGCATCGATTGCAGCCTGGGTTTGTGCATCTAAACCCAATTCCCGCTGCTGGCGCGTTAACCAAACAAATTTTCCTGATGGCAGTCCCCTGCCCTGCCACAGCAATTTGCTGCGCAGTTTATCCATGGTGATCGCCGAAGCCATCACGCCGCTGCCGGTATACGGCAACTGGAGGAACTCCAATACCGCCTGCAGCGTGCCATCTTCACCGCCACGACCATGCAGGGCGATAAAGGTTTTTTCAAAACCCTGTGCTTTGAGGTCCAGCACTGACACATCACGGGTATCCACGCCGTGTGCATCAATGCCCATCTCACGCAATCCTGCCAACACGGCACTGCCCGACATTAGCGATACATCACGCTCTGCGGAGGTTCCCCCCATCAGGACGGCGACTTTCTCAGCCATGGCGCACCTCCGTTTTCGCAGCTGGCTGCAACTCAAGCTCAGCCAGCTTGCGGGCGATTTTGCCGATATTGCCGGCGCCCTGCACGATCACCAGATCGTCACCTGACAACAACGGTGCCAGCGCTTCCGGCAACGCATCGTGCTCAGAGACCAGAATCGGGTCAACCTTACCGCGATGGCGAATCGCGCGGCACAGTGAACGGCTATCTGCGCCTGGAATCGGCGCTTCACCGGCCGGATAAACATCCAGCATCAGCAATACATCAACCTGTGACAGCACGTTAGCGAAGTCATCGAAAAGATCACGAGTTCGCGTGTAACGGTGCGGCTGGAACACCATCACCAGTTTCTTATTTGGCCAGCCGGCACGGGCGGCTTTGATGGTGACGTCGACTTCCGTTGGGTGATGACCGTAATCATCTACCAGCATCGCGCTGCCTGGATTGCCATTGACCGCTGCGGTATCAAATTCGCCCAGCACATCAAAGCGGCGTCCAGTGCCCTGGAAACTCTCCAGCGCGGCCAAAATCGCGTTATCTTCAATGCCTTCTTCCGTCGCCACTGCAATAGCGGCGGCTGCGTTTAAGGCATTGTGACGACCCGGCGCATTCAGTGTCACTTTCAGCACCGGCTTGTCCTGACGAATCAGGGTAAAGTGCCCCTGCGCGCCACGTTGTTCATAGTTTTCGATGCGCACATCGGCGTCATCACTGAAGCCGTAAGTGGTGACCTGACGGCCCACGCGTGGGATCAAATCGCGGATCACCACATCATCCACACACATCACAGCACGTCCATAGAACGGCAGGTTATGCAGGAAGTTAATGAACGTCTGCTTCAGGTTCTCGAAGTCGCCCTGATAGGTGTCCATATGGTCCGCTTCGATATTGGTGACAATCGCCACCATCGGCTGCAAATGCAGGAACGACGCGTCACTCTCATCCGCTTCCGCAATCAGGTAACGACTGGTGCCCAAACGCGCATGGGTGCCCGCCGCTTTCACCAGGCCGCCATTCACGAATGTCGGATCCAGTCCACCTTCGGCATAAATACTGGTGACCATCGCTGTGGTGGTGGTTTTGCCGTGCGTACCGGCAACCGCGATACCATGACGGAAGCGCATCAGCTCAGCCAGCATCTCTGCACGGCGGATCACCGGGATACGCTGCTCGCGGGCCGCGACCAGTTCCGGATTGTCCTGTGCCACCGCTGTCGACACCACCACCACGCTCGCATCCGTCACGTTTTCCGGGCGATGGTTGAAATAAATGGTCGCACCTAACGAGGCCAGATGCTGGGTCACCGGGTTAGGCGCCAGATCCGAACCGCTGATGTGATAACCTTCGTTCGCCAACACCTCGGCAATACCGCCCATGCCAGCACCACCGATGCCGACAAAGTGAATGTGCCGGACGCGACGCATCTCGGGCACAATAGAACGCAGTTTTGCCAATTGTTGTGTATTCATCTGTCTCAATTACCTGTTGATCTCATGTGTACCTGCATTCAGGTACAGCCGGTCAAACCGACCTATTAATTACTTCGCGACGCGTGCCACTTCCTGCGCAACCCGATCGGTTGCATCAGGAATCGCAACCTGGCGCGCTTTCTCAGCCATCGCCAGCAGCGTTGTGCGATCCCAGTGGCGCAACGTGTCTGCTACTGCAGTCGCGGTAAATTGCGGCTGCTCGAAAATTTTGGCTGCGCCCGCTTGCTCCAGCGGCAACGCATTCCAGTACTGCTGGCGGTCTTTATGCTGAAACGGCACAAAGATCGCTGGTAAACCTGCGGCGGCGACTTCGCTCACCGTTAAGGCGCCCGAACGACACACCACCACATCCGCCCAGGCATAGGCTTCCGCCATATCATCGATAAACTCGGTGACCTTGTGCTGTGGCTGTCCGGCATCGCGATAAGCCTGCTGCACCATCTCCAGCGCACCTTTGCCGCTTTGATGCCAAATCGTGATGGCATCACCCAGTTCCGCGGCCACCTGCGGCACCGTCTGATTCAATATGCGTGCGCCCTGGCTTCCGCCAACTACCAGCACACGAATCGCACCGCTGCGTCCACTCAGGCGTTCAGCAGGCAGCGGCAGGGTCAACACATCGGTACGCACGGGATTGCCAACCACATCGGCCTTCGGGAATGCACCCGGAAACGCCTGCATCACTTTGGTGGCAATTTTCGCCAGCCATTTGTTGGTCAGCCCGGCAATGCCGTTCTGCTCATGCAGCACCACCGGGATACCGCAACTCCAGGCGGCTAATCCACCCGGGCCGGAAACATATCCGCCCATACCGAGTACCACGTCCGGCTGCCAACGCTTCATAATACGACGCGCCTGGCGCCATGCATTGAAAATACGTACGGGTGCCAGTAACTGTGCTTTGACACCTTTGCCGCGCAAACCACTGATGCGGATAAAATCGATCTCAATGCCATGCTTCGGCACCAAATCCGCTTCCATTCGGTCAGCGGTTCCGAGCCAGCGCACCTGCCAGCCCTGTTCGATCAGATGGTGTGCCACCGCCAGACCAGGGAACACGTGTCCACCGGTTCCACCGGCCATCACCATCAGCCGCTTACTACTCATCGAGCACCTCGGGTAAACGCCTGCGCTTTTGCCAGACGCGTTTCATAATCAATGCGCAATAAAAACACGATGGCGGTCGACATGATGATCAGACTTGAGCCACCGTAACTGATCAGCGGCAGTGTCAGACCTTTGGTCGGCAGCATGCCTGCAGCCGCACCGACGTTAACCAGCGCCTGGAAGCTAAACCACACGCCAATTGAGCAAGCGAGGAAGCCAGAAAAGCGCTGATCGATCTCCAGAGCACGGCGACCAATCGACATCGCGCGAAAAGCCACGAAGAATACCATTAACAGCGCCAAAACCACACCGACATAACCCAACTCTTCACCAATGATGGAGAAGATAAAGTCGGTATGTGCCTCCGGCAGATACTCGAGTTTTTGCACCGAGTTGCCGAGGCCCTGGCCCCAGAATTCGCCACGGCCAAACGCCATCAGAGACTGAGTCAGCTGGTAGCCGCTGCCAAAGGGATCTTCCCATGGGTTCCAGAAAGAGGTCACACGGCGCATACGATAGGGTTCAGCGATGATCAGCAGCACCACGGCAAAAATACCGGAGCCGATGATCGCCAGGAACTGCCACATTTTGGCGCCCGCGAGGAACAACATCGCCAGCGTTGTGACGAACAGCACCACCACCGTGCCGAGATCGGGTTGCGCCAGTAGCAGAACGGCCAGCACCACCATCACACCCATCGGCTTGCAGAAGCCCCAGAAGTTGTTACGCACTTCTTCTACTTTGCGCACCAGATAGCTGGCGAGATAGCAAAACAGGGACAGCTTGGATAATTCAGCCGGCTGAATACGCAATGGGCCGAGGGCAATCCAGCGCGATGCACCGTTAACCGAGCTGCCCACCACCAAGACAATCAGCAGCATTGCCACAGACGCCATCAGCATCACGTTGCTGTAGCGCTGCCAGAAATCCATTGGCACGCGCAATGTCACCAGCGCCATACCTACCGCCAGGGCAATATAAAAAGCGTCGCGTTTAGCGAAGTAGAACGGGTCTTCGTTAAGACGCTGGCCGACCGGCATCGACGCTGAAGTCACCATCACAAAGCCGATAATCGCCAAACCAAAGGTCAGCCACAGCAGCGTGCGGTCATACAGCACCACTGGCGCATCATCATTTTCACGGCCACCCATCACCCAATCGCGTAAACGCACGGAGAGGAAGCTGGCAATACTGGCACCCGGAATGCGCATCAGCTCAGCTCCTTCGCCAGTTGCGCGAAAATATCACCGCGCTGTTCAAAATTACGGAACTGATCGAGGCTGGCGCAGGCCGGTGACAGCAGCACCATGTCGCCCGCCTTCGCCTGAGGGGCAATCTGCTCCATGGCCTGCTGCATCGTTTCTGTGCGCGTAGCGATCTCAGGGCGCAATGCAGCGAGCGCATCGCCGTCGCGGCCAAAGCAATAGAGACGTACGTTGTCGCCCTGCAAAAAGCGCGTCAGCGAACTGAAATCAGCAGATTTGCCATCGCCGCCCATCAGCAGCCATAAGGTGCCTTTCACCTGCAAACCATTGAGTGCCGCTTCAGTGCTGCCGACGTTGGTGGCTTTGGAGTCATTGATCCAGCGCACACCGTTCGCTTCATGCACCAGCTGAAAACGGTGTGCCAGGCCAGTGAAAGTGGTTAACGCTTTCAGACTGGAAGCGCGCGGGATATTCACCGCATCTGCCAGCGCCAGCGCCGCCAGTGCGTTGGTGTAGTTGTGCTGGCCCACCAGAGCCATTTCATCAGTGTTTAGCACTCTTTCGCCCTGCGCCCGCAACCAGGTGCTGCCTTGCTGCTGGGTCAGGTGATAATCACCCAGATTAATGCCAAAACTGACACATCGTGCATCAACACCACGCACGGGCATGGTCATACCATCATCGGCATTGACCACACAGACGCGGGCGTTTTCATAAATGCGCAATTTCGCCGCACGATACTGCTGCATGCCCAACGGATAGCGATCCATATGATCTTCCGTTACGTTGAGAATGGTGGCAGCCGCTGCTTGCAGACTGTAGGTGGTTTCAAGTTGGAAGCTGGAAAGTTCCAGCACATACAACTGTGCCGGAGATTTCAGCAGGGTTAGCGCCGGTAAACCGATGTTGCCACCCACGCCAACCTGCCAACCTGCTGCACGGGCCATTTCACCCACCAGCGTGGTGACAGTGCTTTTACCGTTCGAGCCGGTGATCGCGACAATCGGAGCCTGAGCTTCACGGCAGAACAGTTCGATATCACCAACGATTTCGATACCGGCATCCGCAGCTTCACTTAATGCAGGGTGCGCCAGCGCGATGCCTGGACTGGCAACGATCAAGTCCGACGCCAGCAACCAGTCGCTGTTGATACCGCCCACATAGCGTTCAACCGCCTCAGGCAACTTGTCGAGGCCAGGCGGAGACACACGGGTATCCATCACGCGAGGCGTCACGCCCTGCGCGAGGAAGAAATCAACACAGGACAGGCCAGTGATGCCGAGTCCAATGATGACGACTTTTCTGCCCCGATAGTCAGCCATGATTAACGTACCTTCAGCGTTGCCAGGCCAATCAGCACCAGCATCAGTGAAATAATCCAGAAGCGCACAATGACGCGCGGCTCCGGCCAGCCCTTCAATTCATAGTGGTGGTGAATCGGCGCCATGCGGAAAATGCGTTGGCCGCGCAGCTTGAACGATCCCACCTGCAGGATCACCGACAGCGTTTCCACCACAAACACGCCGCCCATGATCACCAGCAAAAATTCCTGACGCAGCAGCACGGCGATGGTACCTAACGCGCCACCCAGTGCCAGTGAACCCACATCGCCCATAAAGACCTGAGCCGGGTAGGTGTTGAACCACAGGAAGCCAAGACCTGCACCGACAATCGCGGTACAGACAATCACTAATTCACCGGCATGGCGCAGATACGGAATATGCAGATACTCAGCAAACTTCACGTTACCGGTCGCCCATGCCACCAGCGCAAAGCCTGCTGCCACGAAGACGGTTGGCATAATCGCCAGGCCATCCAGACCATCAGTCAGGTTGACCGCATTACCGGTGCCGACAATCACAAAGTAAGCCAGCAGCACATAGAACAATCCAAGCTGCGGCATGATGTCTTTAAAGAAAGGCACGACCAACTGTGTGGCCGGTGTACCTTTACCCGCAGCGTAAAGCGCAAAAGCCACGCCAAGGGAAATCACCGACATCCAGAAGTATTTCCAGCGGGCAATCAGGCCTTTGGTGTCTTTGCGCACCACTTTGCGATAGTCATCCACAAAACCGATGATGCCGAAACCAATCAGCACCGCCAGCACGCACCACACATAAGGGTTGGATGGATACGCCCACATCAACACCGATACGGTGATGGAGGTGAGGATCATGATGCCGCCCATGGTTGGCGTACCGCGCTTACTAAAGTGCGATTCAGGACCGTCGTTACGCACCACCTGGCCAATCTGCAGCTTCTGCAGCCAGGCGATCAGACGTGGGCCCATCCAGAGTGACAGGAACAGGGCGGTCAGCAGGCTGACAATGGCGCGAAACGTCAAATACGAGAAGACGTTAAAGCCGGAATAAAGTGCGACCAAATGTTCGGCCAGCCAGACTAGCATGTTCCTTTCTCCTGTAAGCTCTCGACGACCTGCTCCATGGCGGCGCTACGTGAGCCTTTAACCAAAATAGTGATGTCCTGATGTTGGGACAGCAATGCGCGTAAACGTTCAGTCAGCTCGGCTTTGGTGGCGAAATGCTCGCCTTTGCCGCTACTTTCACCGATCAACCGACTCAAAGTGCCGGTACTCAGAACACAATCAATACCTGCTGCCCTGGCGGCTTCACCCACCTGCTGATGGCAAGCTTCCGCTTCATCGCCCAGTTCGGCCATATCACCGACTACCATCACGCGGAACCCCGGCATATCGCCCAGTACCTGTGCGGCCGCCGTCATCGAGCCGACGTTGGCGTTGTAGCTGTCATCCAGCAGCAGTTGGTTATCTGCCAGGCGTATCGGGAACAGACGGCCCGCTACGGGCTGCAGTGTTTTCAAACCGGTTTGGATCGCGCTTAGCGGAGCATCAACAGACAGTGCCAGCGCAGCAGCAGCAAGTGCATTCGCGATGTTGTGGCGGCCTGGCAGAGGCAGCGCAACATCGATATCTCCGCGCGGCGTATGCAAAGTAAACAGCGTGGCATCAGCGCGCAGCACGATTTCACTGGCACGGAATTCAGCATCCGCCATCGGCTGGGGTGAGAAGCGCCACAGCGTTTTATCGACAAACTGCGACTGCCAGTTAGCGAGGTCGTTGCTATCCGCATTGATGATGGCAGTGCCGTGTACTGGCAATCCACCAAAGATTTCGCCTTTGGCTTTCGCCACACCGGCCAGTGAACCAAAGCCTTCCAGATGCGCTGCAGCCAGGTTGTTCACCAACGCCGTTTCGGGACGCACTAAATCGGTGGTGTACGCAATTTCGCCCTGATGATTGGCACCCAGCTCAATCACCGCGAACTCGTGTTCTGGGGTCAGACGCAGCAACGTCATCGGCACGCCGAAGTCGTTGTTCAGGTTGCCAGCGGTATACAGGGTTTCACCACACTGACGCAAAATGGCAGCGGTCATCTCTTTGACGGAGGTTTTACCGGATGAACCGGTCAAGGCTACCACTCGCGCCTTCGATTGCTGGCGCACCCAGGCGCCGAGCTGGCCAAAGGCGATGCGTGTATCAGCGACCACCACTTGTGGCACATCTAAAGGCAAGTGCTTACTCACCAGCAGCGCTTTGGCACCCTTGGCAATAGCATCCTGAGCAAAGTCATGCGCATCAAAACGCTCACCGACCAGTGCGACAAACAGGCTGCCATCAGCGACTTTACGCGTGTCGCTGGTCACATCATTCAGCGTCAAATCAGCGCCATGCAGTTGACCGCCGCTGATTTCAGCCAATGTTTTCAAAGAAACCGGAATCATGCCATCACCCCCAGTAAACGGGCGACGGTGTCGCGATCGGAGTAATCCAGACGACGGTTACCAATAATTTGATAATCTTCATGGCCTTTACCCGCCACCAGCACGATGTCATCGACACTGGCCTGCATCACAGCGTTAGTGACCGCTTGCGCACGTCCTGCGACCACGCGGGCACGACCGGGATCGAGCAAGCCAGTCAGAATGTCATTCACAATCGCGGTCGGCTCTTCGCTGCGCGGATTGTCATCAGTGATCACCACGATGTCAGAGAACTGTTCAGCTATCGCGCCCATCAGTGGACGTTTGCCTTTGTCGCGATCGCCGCCACAGCCGAATACGCACCAAAGCTTGCCTTTGCAGTGCAAGCGCGCGGCTTCCAGCGCTTTTTCCAGCGCATCAGGGGTGTGGGCATAATCCACCACCACTGTGGGTTTTTCTGGTGCCGTGAACACTTCCATACGGCCACATACCGGTTGCAGCTGTGCAGCGCTTGATACCAGTGCCTCCAGCGGATAATCGAGCGTCAGCAAGGTGGCCAGTGCCAGCAGCAGATTGCTGACATTGAATGCGCCCATCAAACGGCTATCAAATTCACCGTCACCCCAGCTGGAGCTGAACTGGATGTGCGCACCGCCATCGTGATAATTCACCGCTGTGGCTTTCAGCCAGCGCCCACGACAGCCAGGCTGCAAGTTGTCATCCATGGTGACGGCAACGGCATCCGGCAGTTTTTCCAGCCAGCGACGTCCGACCTCGTCATCGGCGTTGATAATGGCTTCGCCAACCTGATGCTCAGAGAACAGCAGCCATTTGGCGGCTTCGTAGCCCTGCATATCACCGTGATAATCCAGGTGATCGCGGCTCAGATTGGTGAACACGGCAGCCGCGAAGGGCAATGCCGCCACGCGATGCTGTACCAGGCCGTGAGAAGAGACTTCCATCGCGGCCAGCGTGGCACCCTGCTCCACCAGATCATTCAATACATGTTGTACATCCACTGCGGAACCGGTGGTGTTCTCGGTGGCCACCAGTTGGCCATATAAGCCATTACCCACGGTGCCCATCACGGCACCGGTTTCACCCAGCAGATTGGCCCACTGCGCCATCAGCTGGGTGGTGGTGGTTTTTCCGTTGGTGCCGGTGACACCGATTAATTTGAGTTTTTCAGCAGGCTGCTGATAAAAGCGCCCGGCCAGTGCAGAGAGACGCTGCTGCAACTGCGCCAGGTAGATAACCGGGACGCCGTGCATCTCGCGGATATCTCCATCGCTGGCTTCGCCTTCGGCTTCGGCAATCACTGCCGCTACGCCCTGAGCAATAGCCTGCGGAATAAAACGACGTCCATCAGCATGATGGCCCGCCACGGCGATAAACAGATCGCCAGCAGCCGCAGCGCGGCTATCCAGTGTCATGTCACGGAGTGGACGCGCCGGCGCGCCCGGCACCCACGGGGCCAGTAAATCGCGCAGGTTACGATCGGTCACTTGGTTCCTCACTTCTGTTCTTCACCAACTCGTCTTTATCAATTGTCGGCAGCGCATCCGGTTCAATATTCATGGTGCGTAATACACCGCCCATGATGGCGCCAAACACCGGTGCAGAAACCGCACCACCATAATATTTGCCGGCCTGAGGATCGTTGATCACCACCACCAGCGCAAAACGAGGGCGACTGGCAGGCGCAACGCCTGCCGTGTAAGCAATGTATTTATTGACGTAGCGTCCGTCCGGTCCCACTTTTTTCGCAGTACCCGTTTTAATCGCGATGCGATAGCCCTTGATGGCGGCTTTAACCCCACCGCCGCCAGGCAACGCCACGCTCTCCATCATGTGCATTACCGTTTTCACCAGGTCTTCCTGGAAAACGCGTTCACCCGCCACTGGCGGGTCAACTTTGGTGATCGACAGCGGGCGATTGATGCCGTAGCTGCCAATAGTTGCGTAGACTCGCGCTAACTGTAACGGCGTTACCATTAGCCCGTAGCCGAAAGAGAAGGTGGCCCTCTCTATGTCAGACCACCGTTGTTTTTGAGGGTATAAGCCACTACTTTCCCCGACCAGCCCCAAATTGGTCGGTTTACCCAGTCCAAAGCGCGCGTAAGTGTCTACGAGTGCTGAGGAGGGCATCGCTAACGCCAAACGTGAAACCCCGACGTTACTCGACTTCTGTAAAACCCCGGTAAGGGTCAATTCGTTGTAGCGCGCCACGTCCTTGATCTCATGACCATTGACGCGGTACGGCACGGTATTCAGTACGCTGTTCTCTTTCACCACACCACGCTGCAGCGCGGTCATCACCACCATTGGTTTCACGGTGGAGCCGGGCTCGAAGATGTCGGTAATGGCACGGTTGCGCATCACATCTTTCGGCGTGTTGGAGAGATTGTTCGGGTTGTAAGCTGGGCTGTTTGCCATCGCCAGCACTTCGCCGGTGTTCACATCCACCAGAACGGCAGTGCCTGACTCCGCCTTGTTGAAGGCTACGGCATTGTTCAATTCGCGGTAAACCAACGCCTGCAAACGCTCGTCGATACTGAGCGTCAGGTTGTGCGCCGCGCGGCTGTCCACGGAGGAGATATCTTCGATCACGCGACCATAGCGATCTTTACGCACCGTACGCTCGCCTGGCGCACCGGTCAGCCACTTGTCGAAGCTCTTTTCGATGCCCTCAATACCCTGGCCATCAATGTTGGTAAAGCCGATCAGATGCGCAGTGACCTGACCCGCTGGATAGTAGCGGCGCGACTCTTCACGCAGATAAATGCCGGGTAACTTGAGCTTTTTGACGTACTCGCCAATGGCCGGATTCACCTGGCGCGCCAGATAGATAAAGCGCCCTTTGGGATTGGCATTCACGCGCGCGGCGAGTTGATCGAGTGGGATAGATAAGGCATCTGAGAGGGCTTTCCAGCGGCTGTCGAGTGACACACCGCCATGTTCCATCAGTTCTTTAGGGTCAGCCCAGATGGCATTCACCGGTACACTGACAGCCAATGGACGGCCAGCACGGTCGCTGATCATGCCACGTGCAGTAGGAACAGATTGCACCCGCAGCGAACGCAAATCCCCTTCTTTCACCAGTTTGTCCGGGCTGATGACCTGTAACCACGCCACGCGTGACAGCAATCCGCCCAAAGCCAGTAAAATACAGCCGCACAGCAACGCAAAACGCCAGCTTATAAAGCTGGCCTTATCTTCCTGTTTTTTTAACTTCAGCGTTTTGCCTGCGCCGCTCATTGAGGTCTGCGATTCCTTATTTATCTCTGCACCACGATATTTTCCTGTGAAGGATCAACATGCTGCATCTGCAGCTTATCGGTTGCTATTCGCTCAACCCGGCTATGATCGCCGAGCGCATTCTCTTCCAAAATCAGGTTACGCCACTCGATATCGAGCGCATCACGTTCTAAAACCAACTGTTCGCGCTGCGCCGTTAACAGGCGCGTTTTGTGTGTGGTGGTGACCACTAACACTGAGGACACAAGCACCGCAATCAGTAGCAACACCGGGATCTTGCCGAATCGCAGCAGGTCACCGCCGATGACGCCAGGCAGGCTGTGTCGCTCGTTGCCAATCATGTCGCGGTCCTCTCAGCAACTCGCAGTACCGAACTGCGCGCGCGTGGGTTCTCGTTAACTTCTGCTTCGCCCGGAATCAGCTTGCCTAAGGTTTTCAGCTCACGTCCGCCCAGCGCTTTAAGCTGGCTTTCGGTCATTGGAATACCCGCTGGAACTTGTGGGCCACGGCTCTGATCGCGCATAAAGCGTTTGACCAATCGATCTTCCAGCGAGTGGAAGCTGATAACCGATAAACGACCGCCAGGTGCCAGCACCGACATTGCCCCTTTCAGCGCGGTATCGATCTCTTCCAGTTCGCTGTTGATCCAGATACGAATTGCCTGGAAGGTGCGCGTGGCCGGATGCTTAAACTTGTCTTTCACTGGCATCGCAGCAGCGATCACAGTGGCTAATTCCTTGGTGCGCGTCATAGGCTGTTCACGATTGCGCTCGACGATGGCGCGTGCGATACGTTTGCCAAACTTCTCTTCACCGTAGGTCTTGATGACGAAAGCGATATCGGCTTCCTCGGCGTTCATCAGCCACTCGGCCGCAGACTGGCCCCGTGTCGGGTCCATACGCATATCTAGTGGCCCATCACGCATAAACGAGAAACCGCGCTCTGCGTCATCCAACTGCGGTGATGACACGCCAAGATCGAGCAATACGCCATCGATTTTGCCGGTGAGACCACGCGCTTCGACATACTCTGCCAGCGCCGAAAAGGGTCCGTGCACAATCGAAAAACGTGGATCCTGAATTTCAGCTGCGGCGGCTATGGCTTGCGGATCGCGATCGATCGCCAGTAACTGCCCCTTCTCGCCCAGTTGCGAAAGGATCAGACGTGAGTGACCGCCGCGCCCAAAAGTGCCGTCAATGTAAATGCCGTCTTCCCTGATATTGAGGCCGTTAACCGCCTCATCCAGCAGCACTGTGGTGTGTTTAAAATTATCCTGCATAGCTATAGCGACAAGTCCTGCAACCGCTCAGATAAAGGCTCCTGAGCCGACTGTTCTGCGTCAATATCGTCCTTAACTTGTTGATACCAGGTCTGTTCATCCCACAGCTCAAACTTATTGAACTGTCCAACCAGCATCACTTCTTTGGTCAGGCTCGCATGTTGCCGTAGCGTATTCGCCAGCAACAAACGACCTGCATTATCCATCTGGCATTCACTGGCATGTCCTAACAGCAATCGCTGCACGCGACGTTCATTCGGATTCATGCTGGATAAGCGCGCCAGTTTTTTCTCGATGATTTCCCATTCGGGCAGGGTATAAAGCAACAGACATGGCTGGTGGAGGTCAATGGTGCACACCATTTGCCCCTGAGACTCCGCGACAAGCAATTCACGATAGCGTGTTGGTACCGCCAATCGGCCTTTGCCGTCGAGATTGACTAACGTTGCTCCTCGGAACATGTCAGTCCTACCCCCCAATCACCCGTTTTCACCACTTTATCCCACTTTTTACCACGAAACGAGTTTACGGAGCCTATGAAATCCTTGTCAAGCCGCAACGACAAGTGAATATCACTCTTTACAAGGGTGAGAATTATTTAATGGAGGGCAATTAAGGGGAATGATTGGCAAAATAAGAAATTAACCTGATGAATAATGGAATAAAAATTTTCACGATTTGAAAAATGGCGAAAAATAAAGCGTTTTAATCGCAAAAGATAATTATCCCGGGATATGCGACAGCGGCTGCATTTTAGGGGATTTCTGAAAGGAAGCCCAGCACCATCGCGCCAGCTCTGCTACGCGTCACTGCTGAAGATGTAAACAAATAAGAAAATTCAGCGCAGTTAATTCGTTAGGGAAAGTGGTGACAATTTACGCTTTTTTACCCCAGTCCTATGGCAGAAAAATATCTGAATGATTAATAAGTGCGGGCAGCGATCTGCCCGCGATTTCATTTTGTACGTCGGCTTAATTGGCCACGACGGAATAAATTGCGGCGAATACGGGTTAATCCCGGCTTCGGTTTACGCGGTTCATCCAGCGAGGCCAAAACTAATTCCAGCACGCGCTCGGCGACATCGCGATGACGCTGCCCCACCGCCAGTACCGGGCACTCTAAAAAGTCCAGTAATTCGTGGTCGCCAAAGGTAGCGATAGCCAGATCAGTGGGCAGGCGGCCATCACGCTTCAGGGTGATATCCATCACGCCCTGAAGCAGACCGAATGAAGTGGTAAACAACGCATCCGGCATCGGATGATCTTCGAGGTATTTCTCGAACAGTGAGGCAGCCGCAGCGCGATCAAAGCTGTTGCAGTAGAGGTAATCCACTGTACGTTCATCGTCTTTCCACGCATCGCGGAAGCCCATTTCACGCAGGAAACTGACTGAAAGCTCAGGCAAGGCCCCAAGGAACAGCACGTTTTTCACCGGAAGCTGACGCAATTCAGCCGCCAGCGCATGCGCATCGTCCTGATCGGCACCGACCACACTGGTGAAGTGTTCACGATCCAGCGCGCGGTCCAGCGCGATAATCGGCAGCGGATCGTTGATCCAGCGCTGATAAAACGGGTGTTCTGGCGGCAGTGAGGTTGAAACGATGATCGCATCCACCTGGCGCTGTAGCAGATGTTCAATACAGCGCATTTCATTGTCAGGCTGATCTTCCGAGCAGGCAATCAGCAGCTGATAGCCACGTTGACGTGCCTGGCGCTCCAGATAATTGGCAATGCGCGTGTAACTGGTGTTCTCAAGATCCGGGATCACCAGACCAATTGAACGCGTACGCCCGGCGCGCAGGCCTGCCGCAACAGCATTGGGGTGATAATTATGTTCACGCACCACCGCCATCACTTTTTCGACGGTTTTGTCGCTGACACGATACTGCCGCGCTTTGCCATTAATAACGTAGCTGGCCGTGGTGCGCGACACGCCCGCCAGGCGCGCAATTTCATCCAGTTTCACGATGACACCTTAATTCTGATAAGCCAGGGCTGGGCAAATGTCCGCAGAGTAGCTATGGGTAAAACATTTGTAACATCTAACCGCAGAACACTACGCTGAGCAACCGCTTTTATCGGGCAGCACTCACAAGCGCATTAAATAAAAAAACCCGGCATTACGCCGGGTTAGCTTTGAAGCAGGATGATAACTCTGCGGAATTAACGCATCACACGATCGCCACGTGACACGCCCACAATCCCTGATCGCGCCACTTCAACGATCTCAGCAACATCGCGCACCGTGTTAAGGAAGGCGTCGAGTTTATCGCTGGTGCCTGCCAGCTGAACCGTGTACAGCGTTGGCGTCACATCGATAATCTGGCCACGGAAAATTTCCGCGCTGCGCTTCACTTCTTCACGGCCATACCCGCTTGCCTGAATCTTCACCAGCATGATTTCACGTTCAACGTAAGCACCCTGCCCTAACTCGCTGACACGTAACACGTCCACCAGCTTGTGCAGTTGCTTTTCAATCTGCTCCAGCACTTTTTCATCGCCGACCGTCTGAATGGTCATGCGTGACAGCGTTGGATCGTCGGTTGGCGCAACGGTCAGGCTTTCGATGTTGTAGCCGCGCTGTGAGAACAAGCCCACCACGCGAGACAATGCGCCGGATTCATTTTCCAGCAATACCGATAACACACGACGCATAATTAAGTCCTCTCCGTTTTGCTCAGCCACATCTCATCCATCGAACCACCGCGAATCTGCATCGGGTAAACGTGCTCGCTGCCGTCGATATTCACATCAACAAACACCAGACGCCCTTTCGCCAGGGTATCCAATGCCAGCTGCAGCTTCTCTTCCAGCTCAGCGGGGTGCGCGATGGAAATACCCACGTGTCCGTAGGCTTCGGCTAAACGCACAAAGTCAGGCAGAGATTGCATGTAGGATTGCGAGTGGCGGCCGGAATAAATCATATCCTGCCACTGTTTCACCATACCGAGGAAACCGTTGTTGAGGTTCAGTACCAGCACCGGCAAATCGTACTGCAGCGCAGTCGACAGTTCCTGGATGTTCATCTGAATACTGCCATCACCGGTCACGCAGATGACGGTTTCATCCGGCAGCGCCATTTTCACGCCCAGTGCAGCCGGTAAGCCGAAGCCCATGGTGCCAAGGCCACCGGAGTTGATCCAGCGGCGCGGCTTATCAAACTGATAATAGAGCGCGGCGAACATCTGATGCTGACCGACGTCAGAGGTAACGTACGCATCCCCCTTAGTCAGACGCCAAATGGTTTCGATAACCGCTTGCGGTTTGATCTTGTCGCTGGTGCGATCAAATTCCAGGCACTTACGGCTACGCCAGCCATCAATGGTCTGCCACCAGTCGCGCAGGCTATCCAGCTCTTGCTTCGCATCGCTTTGCGCCAGCAGTTCCAGCATCTGCGACAGCGTCTGCTTCGCATCACCCACAATGGGGATATCGGCGCTAACGGTTTTGGAAATCGAGGTCGGATCGACGTCGATATGCATGATGGTGGCGTTCGGGCAATATTTTGCCAGGTTGTTGGTGGTACGATCATCGAAGCGCACACCAATGCCGAAAATCAAATCGGCATTGTGCATGGTCATGTTGGCTTCGTAAGTACCGTGCATGCCCAGCATGCCTACACTCTGGCGATGCGTGCCAGGGAACACGCCGAGGCCCATCAGTGACATGGTGACCGGAATATTCAGCTGTTCAGCTAACTGCAGCAGCTCCGCCTCACAGCCTGACATAATCGCACCGCCACCGGCATAAATCACCGGCTTATGCGCGGCCAGCAGCGTTTGCAGTGCACGCTTAATCTGTCCTTTATGTCCCTGAATCGTCGGGTTATAAGAGCGCATGCTGACCGACTCAGGATAGACGTACGGCAGTTTGTTCGCTGGGTTAAGAATGTCTTTTGGCAGGTCGATCACCACCGGGCCTGGGCGGCCGCTTGCTGCCAGCCAGAAGGCTTTTTTCAGCACGGTTGGGATCTCTTCGGCGTTTTTCACCAGGAAGCTGTGTTTGACCACCGGACGGGAAATCCCGACCATGTCGCACTCCTGGAACGCATCGTAGCCGATCAGTGAAGACGGCACCTGACCCGACAGAATCACCATCGGAATCGAATCCATATAGGCCGTCGCAATACCGGTAATGGCATTGGTTGCGCCTGGACCTGAGGTGACCAGCACCACGCCGACTTCGCCGGTCGCGCGTGCCAGACCATCTGCCATATGCACTGCGCCTTGCTCGTGACGCACTAATACGTGGTCAATACCACCGACCGTTTGCAGCGCATCGTAAATGTCGAGCACTGCTCCGCCCGGATAGCCGAATACCTGCTTAACGCCCTGATCGATTAACGAACGGACGACCATTTCGGCTCCTGACAACATCTCCATTTTCTGCCTCCAGGCTTGAGGAACCGGATCCCGTGGCGCGCATTGCCCCTGCGCCACTGGCACCCAGCCCCGTATTCGCCAGTTAAGATCAAAACCTTATGTTTATGCTCAGATGACAGAATTCATTTCTGCCTTCCAGGTACAGGGAATCTACTTGAGTTGATTCTTTTAAGAGTAGGTCGATTACCATAACCGCAGAAAACCCGGCCTGCAAACGACAGGACGCTGCGACAGGCTTATTTCGGCACAAAAGGCACTGACACGTGATAATCGCTCGCGAGGATTAAACTAATGCCATCCCACAACCACAGATGAAAATGCTGGTTTCATGATTATTTGCAGCGTGTTCTAAGAAATATGATTTTCATATTGCCTGGCCGGTTAGCCCACAATTTTTCCTGAATATTACTTTCTGGCGTGATTAACTTCAAAATCCGCTTCTTGCATGACATTGTGCTAAGCAACCCGCCAAATCTTGTTTTTATGATTGTATCGAAAACCCAGATAAACCCATTAAATTCAATGTATTAAAATTAATTCGCTTTTATAAAAAATTTTTTAGGCTGTTTAAGCCATTATGCATGCAGCTAATTAATGCCAAAGCTCTGTATAGCGGGATATTCGCAGCAGATCACCCTTAACCGACAAAAGAAATACCCTTTCACTTAGGGTTGACTTCCCGCAGCAATCCCAGTATCAATATGTGCAGCACAAAATTTACGAGGTTTGATTCATGTTTCATTCTTTCCGCCTACTCGGTCTACTACTAAACGCATTCAGTTTGCGCGGTAGACTTGTGGGTGGAATCAATCACTGATTCGAACCTGAAGAAGTTTAAAGAACCCGCGCCGATGCGCGGGTTTTTTTATGCTCGTTACACCGGCGAAGTTGAGTTAAAGCAAAAGGAAGATGACCATGAGCCAGCAAGTTATTATTTTCGATACCACTCTGCGCGACGGCGAGCAGGCATTACAGGCCAGCCTGAGTGTTAAAGAAAAACTGCAGATCGCCCTGGCGCTGGAGCGTATGGGCGTGGATGTAATGGAAGTCGGTTTCCCTATCTCTTCGCCTGGCGATTTCGAATCGGTGCAGACCATCGCGCGCTCGGTGAAAAACAGCCGCGTTGCCGCCCTGGCTCGCTGCGTGGATAAGGATATTGATGCCGCCTACGAGGCCTTGCGTGTGGCTGAAGCATTCCGCATTCATACTTTCCTCGCCACTTCGCCAATGCATATCGCCACCAAATTGCGCAGTACGTTGCCTGATGTGATTGACCGCGCGGTAGCCTCGATTAAACGTGCCCGCAACTACACCGATGACGTTGAGTTCTCTTGCGAAGACGGCGGTCGTACACCGATTGACGATCTGTGCCGCGTAGTAGAAGCCGCGATTAACGCCGGTGCGACCACCATCAACATCCCGGATACGGTCGGCTACACCTTACCGCACGAGTACGCCAACATCTTCAGCCAGTTGCGCGAACGTGTACCGAACATTGATAAAGCCATTCTGTCTGTTCACACCCATGATGACTTAGGCATGGCAACCGGCAATGCCGTAGCAGCGGTGTTAGCGGGTGCGCGTCAGGTTGAAGGCACCATCAATGGCCTGGGTGAACGTGCTGGTAACTGTGCACTGGAAGAAGTGATCATGACGATTAAAACCCGTCAGCAGATCATGAACCTGCACACCAATATTCATCATCAGGAAATCTACCGCACCAGCCAGTTGATCAGCCAAATCTGCAACATGCCGATTCCGGCCAACAAAGCGATCGTCGGCACCGGTGCTTTCGCCCACTCTTCCGGTATCCATCAGGATGGCGTGTTGAAGAATCGCGAGAACTACGAAATCCTGACTCCGGAATCCATCGGCCTGCATAAAATCCAGTTAAACCTGACCTCACGTTCAGGCCGCGCTGCGGTAAAACATCGCATGGAAGAGATGGGCTACAAAGACTCTGACTATAACGTTGATGCTTTGTACGATGCCTTCCTGAAACTGGCCGATAAGAAAGGCCAGGTATTTGATTACGACCTGGAAGCGCTGGCCTTCATCAACAAACAGAATGAAGAGCCAGAGTATTTCCAACTGAACGAATTCAATGTGCAGACCGGTTCCAGCGTGACTGCCACCGCGTCTGTGCAGTTGGGCTGTGGCGAAGAGACCAAAGCCGATGCCGCGACCGGTAACGGCCCAGTGGATGCCGTGTATCAGGCCATCAACCGCATCACCGGCTTTGAAGCCGAGCTGGTGAACTACAAGTTGACGGCGAAAGGCCACGGCGAGAACGCGCTGGGCCAGGTTGATATCGTGGTGAACTACAACGGTCGTAAATTCCATGGCGTTGGCCTGGCGACCGATATCGTCGAATCTTCTGCCAAGGCTATGGTGAACGCCCTGAACAACATCTGGCGCGCCAAACAGGTAGAAAAAGAATTGCAGCGTAAATTTAAAGATCAGAAGGAAACGGTGTAACTATGACTCAGTCTTATCATATTGCGGTAATGCCAGGCGACGGAATCGGCCCGGAAGTGATGGCGCAGGCCATCAAAGTTCTCGATGCAATTCGCGCACGCTTCGACATGCGTATCACCACCAGCGAATATGATGTTGGCGGTATCGCCATCGATCGTCACGGTGAACCGCTGCCGCCTGCCACCGTGGCCGGTGCTGAGCAAGCCAATGCGATTCTGTTCGGCTCTGTTGGTGGTCCAAAATGGGAACACCTGCCGCCGGCGGGTCAGCCTGAGCGTGGTGCACTGTTGCCGCTGCGTAAACACTTTAAGCTGTTCAGCAATCTGCGCCCCGCTTCCTTATATAAAGGTCTGGAAGCGTTTTGCCCACTGCGCAGCGACATCGCCGCACGCGGTTTCGACATCCTGTGCGTGCGTGAATTAACCGGCGGTATCTATTTCGGTCAGCCAAAAGGTCGCGAAGGTAGCGGTCCGCATGAGCGCGCATTTGATACCGAGGTGTATCACCGTTTCGAGATCGAGCGTATTGCGCGCAACGCCTTTGAAGCCGCACGCAAGCGTCGTAACAAAGTGACGTCAGTGGATAAAGCCAACGTGTTGCAGACTTCAGTGATGTGGCGCGAAATCGTTAATGAAGTGGCAAAAGATTATCCGGATGTGCAGCTGAGCCACATGTACATTGATAACGCCACCATGCAGCTGATTAAAGATCCATCACAGTTTGACGTGCTGCTCTGTTCTAACCTGTTCGGTGACATCCTGTCAGACGAATGTGCAATGATCACCGGTTCCATGGGCATGCTGCCTTCTGCCAGCATGAACGAAGAAGGTTTCGGTTTGTATGAGCCTGCGGGCGGTTCTGCGCCAGATATCGCCGGTCAGAACATTGCCAACCCGATTGCACAGATTCTCTCGTTGTCTCTGCTGTTGCGCTTTAGCCTGAATGCAGGTGAAGCCGCAGACAGTATCGAGCGTGCGGTCAGCCGTGCGCTGGAAGCGGGCCATCGTACCCGCGATTTAGCCGGTAACGGCCCAGCTGTGAGCACAGATGAAATGGGCAGCATCATTGCCGGTTTTATCGCTGAGGAAAAATAATAAAATGAAAAGCTTATACCAGAAGTTATTTGATGCACATGTCGTCCACGAAGCACCTAACGAAACCCCGTTACTGTACATCGATCGCCATCTGATCCATGAAGTGACGTCACCGCAGGCCTTCGATGGCCTGCGCGCGCACGGCCGCAAAGTGCGCCAGCCGTCGAAGACGTTCGCCACCATGGACCACAACGTTTCTACCCAGACCAAAGACATTAACGCGTCGGGTGAGATGGCGCGTATTCAGATGCAGGAGCTGATCAAGAACTGTGCTGAGTTCGGCATTCAGCTGTATGACCTGAATCACCCGTTCCAGGGCATCGTGCACGTTATCGGACCTGAGCAAGGGATGACACTGCCGGGCATGACCATCGTCTGCGGCGATTCCCATACCGCAACCCACGGCGCATTCGGCTCGCTGGCATTCGGTATCGGTACCTCCGAAGTTGAACACGTGTTTGCCACCCAGACCCTGAAGCAGGGTCGTGCCAAAACCATGAAGATTGAAGTGCTGGGCGAAGCTGCGCCGGGCATTACCGCCAAAGACATCGTGTTGGCGATTATCGGTAAAACCGGCAGCGCCGGCGGTACCGGTCACGTTGTCGAATTCTGTGGCCCAGCGATTGAAGCGCTGAGCATGGAAGGCCGTATGACGCTGTGTAACATGGCGATTGAAATGGGTGCCAAAGCGGGTCTGGTCGCACCGGATGACACCACTTTCGCTTACCTGAAAGACAAGCAGTTCGCACCGAAAGGCGAACAGTGGGATGAGGCCGTCGCTTACTGGCGCACGATGAAGTCCGACAGCGATGCCAAATTTGACACCATTGTCACTCTGAACGCGGCCGATATTGCTCCGCAGGTGACCTGGGGCACCAACCCAGGCCAGGTGATGGCGGTTGATCAGGCGATCCCAAATCCTCAGTCCTTTGCCGACCCGGTTGAACGTGCTTCTGCCGAGAAAGCATTGGCTTACATGGATTTGCAGCCGGGTATCAAACTGACTGAAGTCTCTATCGACAAAGTCTTTATTGGCTCCTGCACCAACTCACGAATTGAAGATTTGCGCGCTGCGGCAGCCATCGCTAAAGGCCGCAAAGTCGCCCCTGGCGTTGTTGCCATGGTCGTCCCTGGCTCAGGCCCAGTGAAGGCACAAGCCGAAGCCGAAGGTCTGGACAAAATCTTCCTCGAAGCCGGTTTTGAATGGCGTTTGCCAGGCTGTTCCATGTGTCTGGCGATGAACAATGACCGTCTGAACCCAGGCGAGCGTTGTGCCTCCACCAGTAACCGTAACTTTGAAGGTCGTCAGGGCCGTGGCGGTCGCACTCACTTAGTGAGCCCGGCGATGGCTGCAGCGGCGGCAGTAACCGGTCGTTTTGCCGACATTCGTGAATTGACTCAGGGAGCTTAAGCCATGGCGAACAAATTTACTCAACACACTGGCATTGTAGCGCCACTGGATGCCGCAAACGTCGATACCGATGCCATCATTCCAAAGCAATTCCTGCAAAAAGTGACGCGCACCGGTTTTGGCGCGCACCTGTTCCACGACTGGCGTTTTGAAGATGATGCGGGCACCGTGCCAACCCCAGGTTTCGTGCTGAACAAGCCGGAATTTAAAGGCACCAGCATCTTGCTGGCGCGTGAAAATTTTGGCTGCGGCTCATCACGTGAGCACGCCCCATGGGCACTGACCGATTTCGGTTTCCACGTGGTGATTGCACCAAGCTTCGCGGATATTTTCTATGGCAACAGCTTTAACAACCAGCTGCTGCCGGTGAAATTGAGCGATGAAGAAGTGGATGAGATGTTCAAACTGGTGGCCGCGCAGCCAGGCGTGACCTTTACCGTGGATCTGGAAGCCCAGACCGTCACGGCGGGTGATAAGTCTTACAGCTTTGAAATCGACAGCTTCCGCCGTCACTGCATGATTAATGGTCTCGACAGCATTGGTTTAACGCTGCAACACGAAGCGTCCATCTCCAACTACGAGACCACTCAGCCAGCATTCCTGCGTTAATGCCCTTTTCGGTGCGCTTCAATGCTTACCGAAAAGATTCGCCCTGAATGTCTATCAAGTCGCCTTTGTTGGCGACTTTTTATTTATTGGGCATCACGCACGCGCGACGCCAGCCCCAGCGCCACAACCGCCATCGCTAATGCCAGCCAATACACCGACTCATGGCCAAAGCGCTCGCTCAGCGTGCCCTGTATCAATCCCGCAATAATCAAACCGGTCGATATCGAGGTGGTAAACATCGTGGTCGCCGCGCCCGCGCGTCCCGGCATGAGATCCTGAAACCACAACATGCCAATCCCGGCGACGATGCCGATAAACGCCGCGTTGAACAGCTGCAGCACCATCAATGCCGTGCGCGACTGGAACAACACCAGTCCGAGATAGAACAGGATCGCCGCCACTAGCGCTAACAGCACCAACTTGCGCTTACCAAAGCGTTTGGCATAGTGCCCAGCCAGCAGCATGATAGGAATCTCCAGCCCTGCCGCCGTCCCCATCAATAATCCCGCCAACTTTTCCGGCAGCCCCAGCGTTGAGCTGATATACAGCGGCATGTCGATGATATACATGGTGTTGCACGCCCACATCACCACGGAGGCGATAAACAGCATCCGCACCTGGCTATCTTTCCACGGGCTGAGCTGGGTCAATACCTGCTCTGGCGTCGCGGCCACGCGCGGTACCGATGGCAGAGTACGCCAAATCAACAGCATACTGAGCAGGAAGATCGCCGCCGCTACGCAGAACAGCGTCACGAAGCCATAATTGAGGGCTAAGGCGAACGACAGCGGCGGGCCAATGACCCACGCCAGCGACAATTGCGCACGCATCACCGAACTGAACATCACCACTTCACGCGCCGACTGATCGGCATATTCCCGTGCCAGCGCAAATATCTGCGGTATTGCCACGCTGGCCAGTGCCGATAGCAACACCCCCACGCTGATCAGCGTCAGGTAATGACGATTAAAGGCAAACAGCAGCGCATTCAGTATCGCCATCAGGCAGCAAAATAGAATCAGATTGCGACGATCGCCACGATTGTCCGAACGCTTCGCCATTAGGAGGCTAATCACGATCCCGGCAATCGCGTTAATGGTAAAAAACAGCCCAACCCAAAACGGTCGCACCTGCACTTCGCGCGTCAAAAATAAACTGAGCGTGGGCGCCTGTAGAGCACCGGCGACGCCGGTCATAAACGACACCGCCATAAAAGAGAGATAAACCGGGTTGAGACGACGCTGGCGCGTTAACAGCGATTTCATGCAGAAATCCCTTTGCGGAGAAATGAGGCTAAGACAAAGAGGGTAGAAGATTTCACAGCAAAACGAAAAAAGCCAGCAGAGAAAACGCTGCTGGCGGTGAAATGCACCCTACTCAGAAAAGGCTCCACGTCGGCGGAACCGCTGGCAGAGCGCCATTCACTGCTGAATGCCTCCCGCTCTTCCATTACCTGGCAGTATGCCTCTAATATGGGGCAGGAAAAACTGAGCGATTCTGAGAAGGAGTTCCCCTTTTATGTCCTCTGCGCGACTGCAACAGCAGTTCATCCGCCTATGGCAAAGCTGCCAGGGAGTGGACCAGGAAACCACCTTAAGCGATCTGGCTGAACGGCTGCACTGTTCGCGACGCCATATGCGCAATCTGCTAAATGCCATGCAGGATGCGGGCTGGCTGATTTGGCAGGCAGAAGCCGGGCGCGGCAAACGTTCTAGTCTGAGCTTCAATTACACCGGCTTAGCACTGCAACAACAGCGCGCGGAAGATTTACTGGAGCAGGACCGCATCGAACAGTTGGTGCAACTGGTGGGCGATAAGAATCAGGTGCGGCAGATGATTGCGGCCCATCTCGGGCGTAGTTTCCGCCAGGGCAAGCATATCCTGCGCGTGCTCTATTACCGCCCGCTGCCCAATCTGCTGCCTGGCTCGCCGCTGCGTCGTTCGGAAACCCATCTGGCGCGACAAATCTTTAACGGCCTGACGCGAATAAATGAGGAAAAGGGGGAAATCGAAGCGGATATCGCCCACCACTGGCAACAAACATCCCCGCTCCACTGGCGTTTCTTTTTACGACCCGCGATTCGCTTCCACCACGGCCGCGAACTGGAGATGGAAGACATCATCGCCTCACTGGAACGTGTACGCAGTCAGCCGCTGTTCTCACATATCGATAAACTGCACTCTCCCGCGCCCTGGACACTGGATATTCATCTGACGCAGCCTGATGACTGGCTGCCCTGGCTGCTGGCCAGCGTCAGCGCCATGATCCTGCCGCGTGAGTGGCCGACGTTGCGCCATTTTGCCCGTCAACCCATCGGCACCGGCCCCTACAGTGTGGTACGCAACCAGCAGACGCAGCTGAAAATTGCTGCCTTTGATGACTATTTTGGCTATCGCGCGCTGATTGATGACGTGTCGATTTGGGTGCTGCCGGAAATCAGCGACGAGCTGGTGTATGCCGGCGTGAAGCTGCAGGGGGAAACCGCCGATGAGAAGTCCGAAGAGAGCCGTCTGGAAGAAGGCTGCTATTTCCTGCTGTTCGACCAGCGCTCAGAGCGTGGTAAGGATACCCATTTCCGCCGCTGGGTGAGCTATCTACTCAATCCGATTGCCCTGCTCAACCATGCGGGTGTGGGCTATCAGCGCTACTGGTTCCCGGCATACGGTTTCTTACCGCGCTGGCACCATCGCCGCGATCTCACCCCGGCCGAAAAGCCTGATGGGCTAACGCAACTGACCATCAGCTGGTACAGCCATCATGTTGAGCATGAAGGGATTGCTAACGCCCTGCGCCCGTTGCTGGCTGAACAGGGTGTCGAACTGATTACGCGCGAGCTGAGTTATGAAGCATGGTTCGAAGGTGAAGGAGAGAGTGACATCTGGCTCGGCAGCGTCAACTTCACTCTGCCGCTCGACTACGCACTGTTTGCGCAGCTCTACGAATTGCCGCTCATGCATCACTGCGTTCCGATTGACTGGCACGCAGATGCACAACAGTGGCGACAGAAAGCCTTGCCGCTGGCCGAGTGGAGCAAACAGTTGGTGAACAGCGACTTTGTTCATCCGCTCTTCCATCACTGGTTACTGCTGGAAGGCCAGCGCAGTATGCGCGGTGTGCGGCTCAACACGCTCGGCTGGTTTGACTTTAAATCGGCCTGGTTTGCGCCACCGGAGCTGTGACACTTTCGCGCTGTCACAGAAGTGTCTAAAATAAGCCGTTCTCAACGGGGTGCCCTGGTTTTGGGCTGAGAGAAACCCGTCGAACCTGATCCGGCTCATACCGGCGTAGGGATTTGAGATGAGCGATAACTCAGATCCTTTGCGACTCAACCTTATCTTCTCCTCAAGGAGCGCAAAGTGTTAAACAAAGTCTTGCCCGTGTTGCTGTTGGTCTCTGCCCCTGTGTTAGCTGCCAAGCCTGTTCTTACTGTTTACACCTACGACTCGTTCTCTGCAGATTGGGGCCCCGGCCCTGCCGTCAAAAAAGCCTTTGAAGCCGAGTGCGGCTGCGAACTGAACTATGTGGCGCTGGAAGATGGCGTGTCGCTGCTCAACCGCGTGCGGATGGAAGGCAAAAACAGCAAAGCCGATGTGGTGCTGGGCCTCGATAACAACCTCGTGCAAGCCGCCGAAAAAACCGGCCTGTTCGCGAAAAGCACCGTCGACACCAGTAAATTGCAACTGCCTGATAGCTGGCATAACGACACCTTCGTTCCGTTCGATTACGGCTACTTCGCCTTCGTCTACGATAAAAACAAGCTGAAGAACCCACCGAAAAGCCTGAAAGAACTGGTCGAAAGCCCGGAAAAGTGGCGTGTGATCTATGAAGATCCGCGCACCAGCACGCCGGGATTAGGCCTGCTGCTGTGGATGCAAAAAGTGTATGGCGATAAATCACCTGACGCCTGGCAGAAGCTGGCACAGAAAACGGTCACCGTCACTAAGGGCTGGAGCGAAGCCTATGGCCTGTTCCTGAAAGGCGAAGGCGATTTGGTGCTGAGTTACACCACCTCTCCCGCTTATCACATCATTGAAGAGAAGAAAGATAACTACGCCGCTGCGCCGTTTAGCGAAGGCCATTATCTGCAAGTGGAAGTGGCTGCACAGCTCGCTAGCAGCAAACAGCCGAAACTGGCGCAGCAGTTTATGCAATTTATGGTGTCGCCAGCCTTCCAGCAGACCATTCCGACTGGCAACTGGATGTATCCGGTGATCAAAAGCGATCTGCCTGCCGGTTATCAGTCGCTGACCGTTCCGGCGAATGCGCTGCAATATCGCTCAGCCGAAGTGGCCGATCATCGCGCTGACTGGATTCGCACCTGGCAACAAGCCGTTAGCCGTTAATGCCAGCCTGGTTAATTCCTGGAAGTGCCGTTGCGCTGCTATTGTGCGCAGTGGCACTGCTGGCGTTTGGTGCCTTAACGCTGGCCGCGCCCGTCACTGACTGGCGCGCCTTGCTCACTGACAGCTATCTGCATCACGTGCTGGCGTTTTCGTTTGAGCAGGCGCTGCTGTCCGCATTGTTCTCGG
The DNA here is from genome assembly GCF_051336905.1 of Pantoea sp. C8B4. Lineage (NCBI taxonomy): Bacteria > Pseudomonadati > Pseudomonadota > Gammaproteobacteria > Enterobacterales > Erwiniaceae > Pantoea > Pantoea sp. C8B4. Next base: position 83,863 of record NZ_JBGMNK010000007.1, on the reverse strand, counting down.
TGCTGCCATCAATTCTGCTGGCACGCGCGCTGTATCGCCGTCGCTTTCCAGGGCGCACGCTGCTGCTGCGTCTGTGCGCCATGACGCTGGTCTTGCCGGTTTTGGTTGCGGTATTTGGCTTGCTCAGTGTCTACGGTCGCAGCGGCTGGCTGGCACAACTCTGCGCCTTAGCAGGACTCGACTACCACTTCTCACCCTATGGCCTGCAGGGCATTCTGCTGGCACACGTGTTCTTCAATCTGCCGCTCGCTACCCGCATGCTGTTGCAGGCGCTGGAAAGTATTCCCGGCGAGCAGCGTCAGTTAGCCGCCCAGCTTGGCCTGCGCGGGTGGAACCAGTTTCGTTTCGTCGAGTGGCCATGGCTGCGACGCCAGATTCTGCCCACCGCCGCACTGATTTTTATGCTGTGCTTCGCCAGCTTTGCCACCGTGCTGGCACTAGGCGGTGGACCGCGCGCCACCACGCTGGAACTGGCCATCTACCAGGCGCTGAGTTTTGATTACGATCCCAGCCGTGCAGCCCTGCTGGCACTGTTACAGCTTGGCTGTTGTCTGCTGCTGGTGCTGTTAAGCCAGCGCTTCAGCAAAGCCATCCCCACCGGCAGCCAAAATATTCGAGGCTGGCGTGATCCCCAGGATTGCTGGCATGCCCGGATCGGCGACACGCTACTGATTGTCTGTGCGCTACTGCTGTTACTGCCGCCGCTCGCTGCGGTGATCGTTGATGGCTTGCGCGGTGGTGTTGCAGGTGCGCTGCAACAACCCGCGTTATGGCAAGCGACCTTCACCTCACTGCACATCGCCCTCGGCGCCGGATTGCTGTGCGTGGTACTGACGATGATGTTGCTATGGAGCAGCCGTGAGCTACGGCAGCGCCAGCGCAATATGGCGGCACAGGCGATGGAACTGAGCGGCATGCTGATTCTGGCGATGCCAGGCATCGTGCTGGCCAGCGGCTTTTTCCTGCTGTTCAACGCCACCATCGGCCTGCCGCAGCGTGCCGATGGCTTAGTGATCTTCACCAATGCGCTGATTGCCATCCCCTATGCGATGAAAGTGCTGGAGAACCCGATGCGCGATATCAGCGCTCGCTACAGCCCGCTCTGCGCCTCACTGGGCATTGCTGGTATTCATCGCCTGAAACTGATTGAACTGCGCGCGCTGAAGCGGCCCATTGCGCAAGCGCTGGCGTTTGCCTGCGTACTGTCGATTGGTGATTTCGGCGTGGTGGCACTGTTTGGCAGCGCCGATTTCCGTACGCTGCCATTCTATCTGTTCCAGCAAATTGGCGCTTACCGCGGCGCAGACGGTGCCGTGACGGCACTGCTGCTGTTACTACTGTGCCTGTTACTCTTTACCCTGATGGAAAAACTGCCGGGTCGCCATGCTGACACTGAATAACCTCACTTACCTTTACCAGCATCTGCCAATGCGCTTCCGTTTTGAAGCCCAGGCGGGTGAACGTTTGGCAATCCTTGGTCCCAGCGGCGCAGGCAAAAGCACCTTGCTCAGTCTGATCGGTGGTTTTTTGCCAGTGAGCCAGGGAAGCCTGATGATGAATGGCGTCGATCACACGCGCAGCGTGCCCTCTGCACGACCAGTGTCAATGCTATTCCAGGAGAACAATCTCTTCCCGCACCTGACAGTGCAGCAAAATATGGGGTTAGGTTTGCATCCGGGCTTGAAATTGACGCGGGAACAGCAACAACAACTGGCCACCATCGCTGAGCAGACCGGATTAGCGGAGATGCTGAACCGCTTGCCCGCGGAGCTTTCTGGTGGTCAACGCCAGCGTGTGGCCTTAGCACGCTGCCTGTTGCGCGATCGGCCAATCCTGCTACTGGATGAACCCTTCTCTGCGCTCGATCCGGCGCTGCGCGGTGAGATGCTGCAACTGGTGCGTTCGGTGTGCGAAAGCCGCATCATTACTTTGCTGATGGTGTCGCATAGCCTGGAAGACGCTCAGCAAATTGCGCCGCGTAGTCTGGTGGTGGTTGATGGTCGGATTTACTGGGATGGCAGCACGGCGAGCTTAATCAGTGGAGAGAGTGAAGCGGCTGCCATCCTTGGCGTGAAAAGGCCTTAAGCGAAGAACACCTTCCACAACAGATGGCGGAAGATGGGCATCATCGGGTGATACTGAATGGCGATAAACGCGGCCACGCCGATAACAGCGGCCAGCGGTGCCAGCCAGCGCAAGCGCGCCTGCGGCAGATATTTCGTTGCCCAGTCAGTGGTTTTGCCACTGCGCCACCAGCGCCACATCAGCCAGCAACCCATCCACACCAGCAACGCCACCAGCAACAGCAGCCACTTAAAATTGCCGCCTTGCGCGGCCTGCGGCACATCAATCGCCACACCGGCGAGGATACCCGGCATCAGATAAGCCGGCGGCCAGAGAATACAGCCAATCAAATTGGGCGGCAGGAATTTGCGCACTGGCAGCTCCAGCATGCCCGCTGCCAATGGAATCAACGGCCGCGTCGGGCCGACGAAGCGCCCCACCAAAATCGTAAACATGCTGTGTTCATGCAGCGCGTGCTCGGTTTTATCCAGCAGCCCCTGATACTTTTTCAGATATTTCCAGCGGTGTAATGGCCCCTGAAACTTCCAGCCGATGCCATACGAGACCCAGTCGCCAATCAGGCAACCGGCAAAACCCGCCGCCCAGGCAGGATAAAGGCCAATCTGTCCGCTGCCCACCAGCGCCCCAAGGCTGGCCATTAATACGGTTCCTGGCAACAGCAATCCCACGAACGCCAGCGACTCAAGGAAGGTCACCAGCGCCACGGCCATCAGCGCGTACTCCAGCGATTGCGAAAACAGATGTTGAATCCAGGCTTCCATAACTATCCTCTGCGGAATATAGAGGCTGGATTGTCCGGAGCCAGCGCCGAACCGTCAAGGCAAGAATTGTAGAACGATGTTGACAGAGTGCTGACACTATCGCCACACACAGGCACTGTATAAACATCCATGATATACTTCAGGCAATTCATTTCCCGGAGTTAACGTGACCGAACCGCGTGCAGGTTTTCTGCTTACCCGCCACTGGCGAGATACCCCAATCGGCAGCGAAGTGGTGCTGTGGCTGGCGACTGATGAGGGTCCACAGCGGCTGGTGCTACCGGCACAGGAGTCCGTGGCTTTCATTCCAGAAGAATTCCGCCAGCAAACCGAAACGTTGATCCGAGGCGAGCGGCATACCCGTGTGCAATCGCTCAAACTGAAAGATTTCCGCCGTCGTCCGGTGTTTGGTCTTTATTGCCGCAGCCACCGCCAGCTGCAAAACCTTGAAAAGCGGCTGCGGGAAAATGGCATCGCGCTGTATGAAGCCGATATCCGCCCGCCAGAGCGCTATTTGATGGAGCGTTTTATCACCGCACCGGTGTGGTTTAGCGGCGAGGTGCGCGGCGATAGCGTGGTCAATGCTCGTCTGAAACCGCATCCAGATTATCGCCCGCAGCTAAGATGGGTTTCGCTAGATATTGAAACCACGGAACACGGTGAGCTGTATTGCATCGGGCTGGAGGGCTGCGGTCAGCGCCAGGTTTACATGCTGGGTCCGCCCAATGGCGATGCCAGCACGCTCGATTTCGATCTCATCTATGTGGATAGCCGCCCGCAGTTGCTGGAGCAGCTCAATGCCTGGTTCGCTCGCCACGATCCTGATGTGATCATCGGCTGGAGCGTGGTGCAGTTCGATCTTCGCGTCTTGCAGAAACACGCTGATCGTTACGGCATTCCGCTGCGTTTAGGTCGCCAAAATCAGGCACTGGAGTGGCGTGAGCACGGTTTTAAACCTGGGGTATTCTTCGCACAAGCCACAGGACGATTAGTGATCGATGGCATTGAAGCGCTGAAATCCGCGTTCTGGGATTTTCCCTCTTTCAGTCTTGAGGCGGTGTCACGCCAGCTCCTCGGCGAAGGAAAAGACATCGACAACCCGTGGCAGCGCATGGAAGAGATCAACTGGCGCTTTGCCCATGACAAACCCGCGCTGGCGAAGTACAACCTGAAAGATTGCGAGCTGGTGACGCGCATTTTCCAGCACACCGCCATCATGCCATTTTTGCTGGAGCGCGCCACGGTGAACGGCCTGGCGGTCGATCGTCACGGCGGTTCGGTGGCGGCGTTTGGTCATCTTTATATTCCACGCATGCATCGCGCTGGATTCGTGGCACCTAACCTCGGTGAAGTCGCCCCCGAAGCCAGCCCCGGCGGTTATGTGATGGACTCACGGCCCGGCCTGTACGATTCGGTGCTGGTGCTCGATTACAAAAGCCTTTATCCCTCCATTATTCGCACCTTCCTGATCGATCCCGTCGGTCTGGTGGAGGGGCTGGCGCATCCAGACGATGCCGATTCCGTGCCCGGCTTCCGTCATGCGCGCTTCTCACGCCAAACCCATTGCCTGCCAGCGATTGTGGAGCAGATTTGGCAAGGCCGTGAAGCAGCGAAACGCGACGGCAATCAACCTTTGTCACAGGCGCTGAAAATCATCATGAATGCCTTTTACGGCGTGCTTGGCACCAGCGCCTGTCGCTTCTTTGATCCACGTCTTGCGTCTTCTATTACCCTGCGTGGCCACGCCATCATGCAGCAAACACGCGAGCTGATTGAGGCCGAAGGGTTTGATGTGATTTATGGCGACACCGACTCGACCTTTGTCTGGCTCAAAGGCGCGTACAGCGAGGCGGAGGCCGCCGCCATTGGGCATCGTCTGGCTAAACAGGTCAATGCGTGGTGGCAGCAACATCTGCAGCAGACTTACGGGCTAGAGAGCGCACTGGAATTAGAGTACGAAACCCATTTCAGTCGCTTCCTAATGCCGACCATTCGCGGTGCCGAGCAGGGCAGTAAAAAGCGTTACGCCGGGATGATTCGCAGCGACGGAACAGAGCGGTTGGTGTTTAAAGGGCTGGAGTCGGTGCGCACCGACTGGACGCAACTGGCGCAGCAGTTCCAGCAAAATCTGTATGGCCGAATTTTCCGTGGCGAACCGTGGCAGGATTATATCCGCGAGACCGTGGCCCAGTTGCTGGCAGGCGAACTGGACGAATTACTGGTCTATAAAAAGCGTCTGCGCCGCCCGTTAAAAGATTACGAAAAAAACGTGCCACCCCATGTGCGCGCCGCGCGCCTCGCCGATGAGCAAAATCGGAAATTACAGCGTCCGCTGCAGCACCAAAATGGTGGGTCCATACGCTATGTGATGGCGACCGCTGGCCCGGAACCGCTGGAAGCACGTACCACGCCGCTCGACTACGATCACTACGTCACCAGGCAGTTACAACCGGTGGCAGATGGAATTTTACCTTTCGTTGGCGATGACTTTGCTACACTTATCACCGGGCAGCTGGGGCTTTTTTGACAGGTGACGAATGCCCTGCCATCCAGTACCATAGCGCCCTTCCTGTTTCTCACCGCATAGACACCCTGACCAAACTCTTGTTTGGCGGTGTTGTATTGCCTGAGTGCAGGTGAACTTCTTTATGGCATGTCAGAGAGTCGAGCTAAAAATATATGGTTTTTACACTGGGTCAGCGCTGGATTAGTGATACGGAAAGTGAACTGGGATTAGGAACGGTGGTGGCGATCGATACGCGCATGATCACCATGATGTTCCCGGCAACCGGCGAAAACCGCCTGTATGCCCGTAATGATGCTCCCGTCACCCGTGTGATTTTCAATCCGGGCGACACCATCACCAACCACGAAGGTTGGCAGATGAGCGTCGATGAAGTCCGCAACGATAACGAATTAATGACTTACATCGGCACGCGTCTCGACACCGAAGAAAGCGGCGTGGTGATGCGCGAAGTGATGCTGGACAGCAAACTGGTGTTCAGTAAGCCTCAGGATCGCCTGTTCGCCGGTCAGCTCGACCGTATGGACCGTTTCTCCCTGCGCTTCCGTGCGCGTAAATACCAGAGCGAGCAGTATCGCCTGCCGATCAGCGGTCTGCGTGGCATGCGCACCAACCTGATTCCGCATCAGCTGCATATCGCCCATGATGTCGGCCGTCGTCATGCGCCACGCGTGTTGCTGGCGGATGAAGTGGGCCTGGGTAAAACTATTGAAGCCGGGATGATCATTCAGCAACAGCTGCTGGCCGGTCGTGCCGATCGCGTACTGATCGTGGTGCCGGAAACGCTGCAGCACCAGTGGCTGGTAGAGATGTTGCGCCGCTTCAACCTGCGCTTTGCCCTGTTTGATGACGACCGCTACACCGAAGCCCAGCATGACAGCGATAACGCCTTCGAAACCGAGCAGTTAATTATCTGCTCGCTAGACTTCGTGCGTCGCAATAAGCAGCGTTTGGAATTACTGGCTGATGCCGACTGGGATTTACTGGTGGTCGATGAAGCTCACCATCTGGCCTGGAGCGAAGAGGCACCCAGCCGTGAATATCAGGTAATTGAACAGCTGGCGGAAAAAACGCCTGGCGTATTGCTGCTGACGGCAACGCCGGAACAGCTGGGCCTGGAAAGTCACTTTGCCCGTTTACGTCTGCTCGATCCAAACCGCTTCCACGACTTCAGCCAGTTTGTGGCTGAGCAGCAGAATTATCGTCCGGTGGCTGATGCCGTCAGCTCATTGCTGGCCGATCAGGCAATCACCAAAGAAGAGATGAACCTGATCAATGACCTGATCGGCGAGCAGGACATCGAGCCGCTGCTGCAAGTGGCGAACAGCGATCGTGAAGGCAAAGAAGATGCGCGCAAAGAGCTGGTCTCGATGTTGATGGATCGCCACGGCACCAGCCGCGTGCTGTTCCGTAACACCCGTAACGGCGTGAAGGGCTTCCCGAAACGCGAGCTGCACCAGATTCGTTTGCCACTGCCCGCGCAGTATCAAACCGCGATTAAAGTTTCCGGTATTATGGGCACGCGCAAGAGCGCAGAAGAACGCGCACGTGACATGCTGTATCCGGAAAAGATTTATCAGGAATTTGAAGGTGATAGCGGTACCTGGTGGAACTTCGACCCGCGCGTAGAGTGGCTGATGGGTTACCTGACCAGCAACCGTAAAGAGAAAGTGCTGGTGATTTGCGCTCAGGCCGCCACTGCGCTGCAACTGGAACAGGTGCTGCGTGAGCGTGAAGGTATTCGTGCCGCGGTGTTCCACGAAGGATTATCCATTCTGGAGCGTGACCGTGCTGCGGCATTTTTCGCTTCAGAAGAAGAAGGTGCGCAGGTGCTGCTGTGCTCGGAGATCGGTTCTGAAGGCCGCAACTTCCAGTTCGCCAGCCGCCTGGTGATGTTCGACCTGCCGTTTAACCCGGACCTGCTGGAACAGCGTATTGGTCGTCTCGACCGTATCGGCCAGATGCACGACATCCAGATTCTGGTGCCGTGGCTGGAAAAAACCGCCCAGGCGGTGCTGCTGCGCTGGTATCACGAAGGCCTGGATGCGTTTGAACATACCTGCCCGACTGGCCGCACCATTTATGACAGCGAATACAGCAAGCTGATTGAATACCTTGCCGCGCCAGAGAATCCGCAAGGGCTGGATGAGTTCATTGCAGAAAGCCGCAAACAACACGACACGCTGAAATCACAGCTGGAACAGGGTCGTGACCGTTTGCTTGAGCTGAACTCCAACGGCGGCGAAGCGGCACAAGCGCTGGCGAATGCGATTGGTGAACAGGATAACGACACTGACCTGGTCAACTTCGCACTGAATCTGTTCGATATCGTCGGTATCAATCAGGAAGATCGCAGTGACAGCCTGATCGTGCTGACGCCATCCGATCATATGCTGGTGCCGGATTTCCCAGGTTTGCCGGAAGACGGCTGCACCGTGACCTTCAACCGTAACCAGGCGCTGTCGCGTGAAGACACCCAATTCATCACCTGGGAACATCCGCTGATCCGTAATGGTCTCGATTTGATCCTGTCCGGCGATACCGGCAGCTGTGCATTATCACTGTTGAAAAACAAAGCGCTGCCGGTGGGTACGCTGCTGGTTGAGATGGTCTATGTGGTTGAAGCGCAGGCACCGAAAAGCCTGCAACTCACTCGCTTCCTGCCGCCAACGCCGGTGCGTTTGCTGATGGATCGTGCGGGCAACAACCTGGCAGGCAAAGTGGAGTTTGAAAGCTTTAACCGCCAGTTAAATGCCGTGAATCGCCATACCGGTAGCAAACTGGTTAACGCAGTGCAGCAGGAAGTGCACGAGATTCTGACGCAGGCCGAAAAAGTGGTGATTCCGGAAGCACAGGCGATCATCGCAGCGGCGAAAGTCGAGGCGGATGAGAAGCTGAGTGCCGAGCTGTCACGTCTTGAAGCGCTGCGAGCGGTCAACCCCAACATCCGCGATGATGAAGTTGAAGCGCTGGAAAGCAATCGCGAACAGGTGCTGGCAAGCCTCGGTGATGCGGGCTGGCGTCTGGACGCGCTGCGTCTGATCGTTGTTACGCACCAATAATTGCTGAAGGCCACTACGACATGTTGATGGAAGCCTACAATCCGCCGCTCGAACCCTGGCTACATATTCTGTATCAGGACGAGCACATTATGGTGGTCAACAAGCCAAGCGGGTTGTTGTCGGTGCCGGGCCGGCTGGAGGAGCACAAAGATAGCGTGATGACGCGTATTCAACGTGATTTCCCCCAGGCGGAATCGGTGCATCGACTGGATATGGCGACCAGCGGGGTGATCGTGGTGGCACTGAATAAAGCCGCAGAGCGCGAGTTGAAGCGGCAGTTCCGCGAGCGTGAGCCGTCAAAGTACTATGTGGCGCGCGTTTGGGGTCATCCAGCCGCGGAAGAAGGATTGATCGATCTGCCGCTGATTTGCGACTGGCCCAATCGCCCGAAGCAAATGGTGTGCTTCGAGAACGGCAAAGCGGCGCAGACGGAATATCAGGTGCTGGAGTACGAAGCCAGCCACAGCGCGCGAGTGCTGCTCAAGCCGATTACCGGGCGCTCGCATCAGCTGCGCGTGCATTTACTGGCGCTGGGTCACCCGATTTTGGGCGACCGCTTTTATGCTCATGAAGAAGCGCTGGCAATGGCGCCGCGTCTGCAACTGCACGCGGAGTCATTAACCATTACCCATCCGGCGTTTGGCAATAGCATGACGTTTAAGCAGCCAGCAGATTTTTAATCTGCAGGTCATAAAAAAGGGCCGTCAGTCATGACGGCCCTTTCAAATTCAATCTTAACGTTCCAGGCTATTTAAATCCTTTCTCCTTACGAATCAAATCGTAAGCCGCCTGAATCTCCTGCGCCTTCTGCTTCGCCATCTCCATCATTTCTGGCGGTAACCCTTTCGCCACCAGTTTGTCTGGATGGTGCTCACTCATCAGCTTGCGGTAGGCTCGCTTAATCGTGGTGCTGTCGTCACTGCTTTTTACCCCCAGCACACTACAGGCATCATCCAGCGTCGGTCCGCGTTTCGCCTGTTGATAAGCACCGCCATATGAGGAGCCACCGCCGCCAAATTGTTGCCCACCTTCCATCATGCGCAGGAACTGATCGAACTGTGCCCGCGAAATGCCCAGCTCTTCCGCGATCACATACAGCACCTGGCGTTCATTGGGATGCAGCGAACCGTCAGCAAATGCCGCCTGAATCTGAATTTCCAGAAACATCCGAATCAGATCAAAACGGCCAAAGCAGGCACTGCGCAGTTCACGCAACTTATTACGCAGCGGATAGTCACTTTGCTTCCCTTCGCGGAAAGCGCGCTGCGCTGCCGTGCGGGCATCGCCATGCAATTGCATACGATCCATAAATAAGGAAGCAATCTGGATATCTGCCTCGGTGACGCGCCCTTTTGACTTGGTCAAATGACCCATCACCTGAAAAGTGGTACTGAAAAACAGCGTCTGTCGCGCCTGATTATTGGCGAAATAGCCCTGTCCTTTTACGCTGCGCACTTTGTCAAACATATGACCAATGATCAGACCCAGTACAATGCCCCAGAAGCCTGCTCCGGAAAGTAAGCCGAGAGCCAGACCAATAACTTTTCCCCAGTAGCGCATAAACTCCTCAATTCGCCATGCTTGCGGCTGAAAATTGCATTATCATACCTTTCATTTACTTCAGTGCCTAACAGCAACGCGATCAGACAAGGATTAACACTGGCACAACGCCGGGCAGTAAGTTAGTCTCTGAGCCGATTGTCGGCATGATGCCCGTTCTCATGGAAATCCCGAACCGCGTATGAAAAAACAGATACCTACCCTGCTGGCAACCATGATTGGTGCAGCGCTCTACAGTCAGCAGTCATTCGCCGACGATCTGATGTCGCAATGTATGCTGGGCGTGCCGAGCTACAACCGTCCGCTGGTCAGCGGCGACACCAATTCGCTGCCTGTCACCATCAACTCTGATTCGGCCAAGGGTAACTACCCGAATGACGCGGTATTCACGGGCAATGTTGATGTGCAGCAGGGCAATAGCCGCTTACGTGCCGATGAAATGCAACTGCATCAGCGTCAGCAGGATGGACAGACAACGCCAGTGCGCACCGTGGATGCGCTGGGTAATGTGCACTATGACGACAACCAGGTCATCCTGAAAGGTCCGAAAGCGTGGTCCAATCTGAACACCAAAGACACCAACGTGTGGAACGGTGATTACCAGATGGTGGGCCGTCAGGGCCGTGGCGTCGCCGATCAGATGAAACTGCGCGGCAATAACCGTTATACCATTCTGGAAAATGGCAGCTTTACCTCCTGTTTGCCGGGTTCCAACAGCTGGAGCGTCGTCGGTTCCGAAGTGATCCAGGACCGCCAGGAAGAAGTGGCGGAGATATGGAACGCACGCTTTAAACTCGGCAATGTGCCGGTGTTTTACAGCCCTTATATGCAGTTACCGATTGGCGATCGCCGTCGCTCCGGTTTCCTGATCCCGAATGCCAAGTACGGTAGTAACAACGGCTTCGAATTTATGCTGCCGTATTACTGGAACATCGCGCCACAGGCAGATGCCACGATTACGCCGCATTACATGAGCAAACGTGGTCTGCAATTGCAGAACGAATTCCGCTATCTGACCGTATTTGGTTCCGGTTTGATGGAACTGGATTATCTGCCGTCCGATAAGCAGTTCGATAACGACAAAGCGGTGCGTGGCATCTCTCAAGATGCCAGCTCTAATCGCTGGTTATTCTACTGGCAGCATGCTGGGGTGTATGAGCAGCACTGGCGCTTTAATGCCAACTATACCAAGGTCAGCGATCCGTACTACTTCAACGACCTTGATTCGAAGTACTACAGCTCAACGGATGGCTACGCGACTCAGAAATTTAGCTTCGGTTATGCTGATACTAATTGGGACGCCACACTGTCGACCAAAGATTTCCAGGTATTTGGTACGACAGATACCACCAATGTTTATCGTGCGATGCCTCAACTCGATCTGAATTTTTATCAGAACGATATGGGACCGTTTGATGGGCGTGTTTATGCGCAGGCGGTGAAATTCACCAACGTAAATAGCCGTATGCCAGAGGCAACACGGTTACATATCGAACCGACCTTGAGCTTGCCACTTTCCAACGGCTGGGCAAGTCTGGACACCGAAGCTAAACTCCTGGCAACTCACTATGAACAGACTGGCATCGAAAACTACAACAGTAATGTTGATGCAGACAGTGCCAGCGGACAGTTGAAAAGTTCAGTCAACCGAACCATGCCTCAGTTCAAAGTGGATGGGCGTTTAGTGTTTGACCGCGATATGGATTGGGAACCGGGTTACACGCAAACGCTGGAACCGCGTGTTCAGTATCTCTATATCCCTTATCGCAACCAGAGCAATATCTACCCATACGATTCGACATTGCTGCAAACCGACTACACCGGACTGTTCCGCGATCGTACTTATAGCGGCCTGGATCGCATCGCATCGGCTAACGAACTCTCAACCGGTGTCACTACGCGAATTTATGATAACGATCTGGTTGAACGTTTTAACGTTTCTGTGGGTCAAATCTACTCGTTTACCCCGTCTCGTACCGGCGTAAACCAGACAAATGATGATGATGACACCGGCAGCCTGGTATGGGCTGGTGACACCTATTGGAAAATCAGCGATCGCTGGGGCGCACGCGGTGGCATTCAATATGACACACGCCTGGACAATGTATCTCAGGGTAATGCCATTCTGGAGTACCGACAGGATACCGATCGCATGGTGCAGTTGAGCTACCGCTATAGCAGCCCTGAGTATGTCGCTCAGGCACTCAGCGGCTCAACACTGGTTACCGATCCTAATTATCGCAAAATTTACGAAAAAGGGATTTCACAAGTCGGTGCGACCGCGAGCTGGCCAATTGCTGATGCCTGGTCACTGGTCGGCGGTTATTACTACGATACCCGCAACAGTCGTCCGGCTGAACAACTGGTAGGCCTGCAGTACAGCTCGTGCTGCTACGCCATTCGTCTGGGTTACGAGCGCAAGATCAACGGCTGGGAAAACAACGACAGTAAGTACGACAACCAAATCTCATTCAACATTGAGCTACGTGGTCTGAGTTCTAACTATGGCTTAGGCACCAATGAAATGCTGCGTCAGGGCATCATCCCTTACCAGCGCGCTTTCTGATGTTGTGATGTTTGACAGGCTATCCCGCAGTGCGGAAACAACAATGGATAAAGTATGAAGAACTGGAGAATGCTGATTCTTGGTGTAGCGATCACCGCTAACACTGCGTTCGCAGCCCCACAAGAGGTTGATAAAGTTGCTGCCGTCGTGAATAACGGCGTGGTACTGGAAAGTGACGTTGATAACATGATGCGCACCGTAAAATCACAGGCGCAGCAGGCTCATCAACAGTTACCTGATGACAAAACCTTGCGTCATCAGATCCTTGAGCGTCAGGTCATGGATGCCATCATTCTTCAGATGGGCGAGAAAGCCGGCTTGCAGGTCAGCGATCAGCAGTTAGATCAGGCCATTCAAAATATCGCCGCACAAAATAAGATGAGCATGGACCAGTTGCGTAGCCGCCTGGCCTATGACGGAATGAACTACAACGCTTACCGTGCGCAGATCCGTCAGGAAATGCTGATCTCTGAAGTGCGTAATAACGAAGTGCGCCGCCGTGTCACCATCCTGCCGCAGGAAGTGGATACGCTGGCAACGCAGATTGGTTCTCAGAACACTCAGGGTACCGAACTGAACGTGAGCCAGATCTTGCTGCCGCTGTCAGAAAATCCGACGCAACAGCAGGTTGACGATCAGGAAGCGCTGGCGCGTCAATTAGTTGGTCAACTGAAAAGCGGTGCCGATTTCGGCAAAATGGCAGTGACTTACTCTGCCGATCCGCAAGCGCTGAAAGGCGGCAACATGGGTTGGGCAAAGATTGAAGAGCTGCCTACCCTGTTCTCGCAAGCGTTGAGCACCGCGAAGAAGGGTGACATTGTCGGCCCAATCCGTTCTGGCGTTGGCTTCCACATTCTGAAAGTGAACGACCTGCGCGGTGAAAGCAAAAACATCTCTGTCACCGAAGTGCATGCGCGTCACATTCTGCTGAAGCCTTCTCCGATCCTCACTGACGCGCAGGCGCAAGCGAAGATCGAGCAGATTGCTGCAGATATCAAAAGTGGTAAAACCACCTTTGCCGCCGCAGCAAAACAGTTCTCTGACGATCCGGGTTCAGCCAATCAGGGCGGCGATCTCGGCTGGGCAACCCCGGAAATCTACGATCCAGCCTTCCGTGATGCGCTGCTGAAGCTGCAAAAAGGCCAGGTCAGCGAGCCGGTACACTCATCCTTCGGCTGGCATTTGATTCAGTTACTGGATACCCGCCAGGTTGATAAAACCGATGCGGCGCAGAAAGAGCGTGCTTATCGTCTGCTGTTCAACCGTAAATTTGCCGAAGAAGCACAAACCTGGATGCAGGAACAACGCGCCAGTGCTTACGTGAAGATTCTGGACAGCAATGGTCAGTAATTATCGTGTGGTGATCACGCCCGGCGAACCCGCCGGGATTGGTCCTGATCTTACCGTTCAACTGGCTCAGCTCGACTGGCCAGTTGAACTGGTGGTCTGTGCCGATGGCCATGTGCTGCGTCAGCGCGCCCAGCAACTGGGCTTACCGCTGACGCTGCGCGATTACCAACCGGGTGTTGCGGCACAAGCACAGCAGGCCGGTACGTTAACGCTGCTGCAGGTTGATACTGCGCAGCCGGTCACGCCCGGTGAATTAACCGTAGCGAATGGGCACTACGTATTGGAAACGCTGGCGCGTGCCTGCGACGGTTGCCTTAACGGTGAATTTGCCGCGTTGATTACCGGACCGGTGCACAAAGGCGTCATCAATGACGCTGGCATTCCGTTTACCGGTCATACCGAATTTTTCGCCGAACGCGCGGGTGGCGATCGCGTCGTGATGATGTTGGCTACCGAAGAGTTGCGTGTCGCCCTCGCGACCACGCATTTGCCGTTGAAAGATGTCGCTGACGCCATTACTCGCGACTGCCTGCATGAAGTCATTACGATTCTGCATCAGGATTTACAGCAGAAATTCGGTTTACCGCATCCCCATATCTTCGTCTGCGGCCTGAACCCGCATGCGGGCGAAAGCGGCCATATGGGCCGTGAAGAAATTGATACTATTATTCCGGCACTCGACGAACTGCGTCAGCAAGGTATTCAGCTCACCGGCCCATTACCGGCTGATACGCTGTTCCAGCCGAAGTATTTACAGCATGCCGATGCGGTCCTGGCGATGTATCACGATCAGGGCTTACCGGTGCTAAAATTTCAGGGGTTTGGTCGCGCGGTGAATATCACCCTTGGCCTGCCCTTTATCCGGACTTCTGTCGACCATGGTACCGCGCTGGAATTAGCCGGCCAGGGCAAGGCGGAACCGGGCAGCTTTATCACGGCGCTTAATCTCGCCATCACTATGATCAAGAGCAGTAATGAATAATCGCGTCCATCAGGGGCATTTTGCCCGTAAACGTTTCGGGCAGAACTTCCTGAACGATCAGTACATTATCGACAGCATTGTCTCCGCTATTCACCCGCAGAAGGGAGAAGCGATTGTGGAGATTGGTCCCGGCCTTGGTGCCTTAACTGAACCGGTGGGCGAACGCCTCGATGAACTGACCGTTGTAGAACTGGACCGCGATCTGGCTGCACGTTTGCAGACCCATCAGTTCCTCGGACCGAAGCTGACCATTTATCAGCAAGATGCCATGACTTTCGATTTCTCGGCGCTGGCGCAGGAGAAAGGTCAGCCACTGCGCGTCTTTGGCAACCTGCCTTACAATATTTCGACCCCGCTGATGTTCCACCTTTTCAGCTATACTGGTTCGATTAAAGACATGCACTTCATGCTGCAGAAAGAAGTGGTAAACCGTTTGGTTGCCGGACCAGGCAGTAAAGCCTATGGCCGCCTGAGCGTGATGGCGCAGTACTATTGCCAGGTGATTCCGGTGTTGGAAGTACCACCCGAATCCTTTACGCCTGCGCCAAAAGTCGATTCCGCCGTGGTGCGTTTGATGCCTTACCCAGAGCCGCCTTATCCGGTGAGCGATATTCGCCTGCTGAGCCGCATCACCACTGAAGCCTTTGGTCAACGCCGTAAAACCCTGCGTAATAGCCTTGCACATATGTTTACTGCGGGTGCGTTGGATGAACTGAACATTGATGCCTCGCTGCGTGCTGAGAATGTCACCGTGGCGCAGTATTGCCAATTGGCGAACTGGCTGGGTAATCATCAGGCTGAAACCCCGGAGAAATAAGTGTATGAGTGAACTGGCCCGCGTCTGTATTCATGTATTGAGTCAATATGTGGAATCACAATCCTTGCCCGACGAGGATCGCTACGTGTTTGCCTACACCATCACCATACGTAATCTGGGACGAAATAGCGTTCAACTGCATAGCCGCTACTGGCTTATCACCAATGGCAACGGTCGTGAGACTGAAGTTCAGGGGGAAGGTGTGGTTGGCGAGCAACCGCACATTGCCGCTGGCGGTGAGTATCAGTACACCAGCGGTGCGATTCTGGAAACCCCAATGGGCACCATGCAAGGTCATTATGTGATGATCGACGATGAAGGTGAAGAATTTCACGTCGACATTCCGGTGTTCCGACTCGCCGTGCAAACCCACATACATTAATCCCCCTCCGCCCGGCCTGTCCGGGCGGCGCGTTTTGATCGGACTGACGTAATGAGTACATACCTGATTGGCGATATTCACGGCTGTTATGACGAGCTACGTGCGCTGCTGGCGCAGGTTGATTTCGATCCGCAGCAAGACGAGCTTTGGCTCACCGGCGACTTAGTGGCGCGTGGCCCGGGTTCGCTGGATGTGCTGCGCTATGTGAAATCGCTGGGAGATTGCGTGCGACTGGTGCTCGGCAATCACGATCTGCATCTGCTGGCGGTTTATGCGGGCATCAGCCGTAACAAACCTAAAGATCGTCTGACGCCATTGTTAGAGGCGCACGACGCTGATGAACTGATCAACTGGTTACGTCGCCAGCCGCTGTTACAGGTAGATGAAGAGAAAAAGCTGTTGATGGCTCATGCGGGTATCACACCGCAGTGGGATCTCGACACAGCAAAACTCTGTGCGCGTGAAGTTGAAGCCGTGCTGGCCAGCGACACCTACCCGCTGTTCCTGGATGCAATGTACGGCGACATGCCGAACAACTGGACACCGGAATTGAGCGGTTTGGCACGTCTGCGCTTCAGCACCAATGCTCTGACGCGTATGCGCTTCTGCTTCCCCAACGGTCAGCTGGATATGATCTGCAAAGAAGCCCCCAACTCTGCGCCACCGCCATTGAAACCCTGGTTCCTCGTTCCGGCCAAAATCGACCGCGACTATACGCAGGTGTTTGGCCACTGGGCTTCGCTGGAAGGTAAAGGGACACCTGAACACATAATCGGACTGGATACCGGTTGCTGCTGGGGCGGAACGTTAACGCTGCTGCACTGGGAATCACAACGCTATTATGTGCAGGCCTCCAACCGCGAAAAGGCGATGGCAGAGAGTGCCACCAGCGCACATCCGCCATTGAGCGACATGCATTAATAAATGCCTCGGCCAATTAACCATTGCCGCAGATCATAAACAAAAAGCCCCGCAAATTGAGCGGGGCTTTTTTTCTTTCGCCATAATCGATGGTGCTGAGATTTCCCGGTCGCCGAAATGGCGACACTACGACGATATGGCACAATTTTCGTCAGGGGCGCATTGATGCGCACCGGGATAAACCATCAACGGCGATCTAAAATCTCAAAGCAGTAGCTGTGCGAGTTTTGCGCATCGGCGTCATGAAACTCGCTAAAGGTCGATTGCCACTCATCCGGCTCGTAATCCGGGAATTGGGTGTCACCTTCGACTTCGGCATCAATGTGTGTGAGATACAAACGATCGGCACGCGCCAGCATCTGTTCGTAAATGCGACCGCCACCGATCACCATGACCTCTTCCACGTCTCCCGCCGCTTTCACTGCTTCGTCCAGTGAAGTCACCCAGGTCACGCCGTCATGGGTGCCAGGCTGGCTGCTCACCACAATATTTAAACGTCCCGGTAGCGGGCGGCCGATTGATTCAAAGGTCAGACGCCCCATAATCACCGGCTTATTCAGCGTATTACGTTTGAACCACGCCAAATCAGCAGGCAGGTTCCATGGCATGGCGTTTTCCATACCAATAATGCGATCGGCTGCCAGTGCTGCGATCAGACTAATCATGTTAAAAGACCTACAGGAAAAAAATTGGCGCCATCATACGTAAAGGCGAAAGTTTCGTCGATAGGCCGCCCCCGCTATTTGCGTAAAGCTCCTATGCGACCGCATTTTTGTTATTGGACAGAGTTTTACACCGACTTTCCCACCATACATGGAAATAGACGCCAGATTAGTCCAGCTGAACGCTACAACTCAGGGCGAAATGAGGCTTTGACGTGATGGAGTGTAAAGAAAACAGCACTGTCTGCGACAAAGAAAAACGGCTCCCGCAGGAGCCGTTGTCACTTCGATTAGAAATCGTAGCGCAGACGCACCAGGTTCATGTTACCCAGTGATTTGTCGGTGCTTGAGGTGATCACGTATTCGTAGTCCACCTGGAAGCCGTAATCCAGTTTAGTGCTGATACCGACACCATTGTCGATACGTTTGTAGTTACGTCCATTGACGAACTCCAGACGGTCGCCCATGAAGTATGGCTGGATCGATTTAACCGCATACTGATCGATAGCGAATTTGTAGCCCGCGAAGTATTCAACGCCCCACGCATCATCTGCGAAGTAGTTGTTGACGTTCTTCACTGTGGTTGGGGAGAAGTTCTGGTACCAACCCGCACCGGCAGACAACGTCCAGTTATCAGGTTTCCAGCTCAGCGCGGTACCGTAGATGTTCTGGTTGTAATCTTTGTCATCGCCATTGGCTGCATTACGCATGGTGGCGCGCGTATAGTTCCACGCGGTTCCCCATGTTAAATCTTTCGTGATGTGGTAATCGATACCCAGTGAACCACCGCTCTTACGCTTATAGCGCAGGCTGTTGTTCTTCTGCAGCAGTTCATTATCTGCAAACAGATAAGACGCATAAACATCGACGTCGCCGAAGGTGTTTTTGTACTTCAGCATCTTACGTGAACGGTATGAACCGTCGTAATCGCCGTTGATACCATTGCCCGGTGCCTGAGCCAGCATGTCGTAGTCCCAGATATCGGTCTTCGCGCCAACCACATCATAGTAAACGCTGTTCTGCTGACCAAAGGTCAACTGACCCCAGGTTTTGCTTTTCAGACCGGTATACAGCTGTCGGCGCGTGGTGTTGTTCTGGCCATCGGCATAGTGGTGATCCCAACCCCACCAAGCCGGGAAGTTCACGCCCAGCTCGTAGTAGCTGACCCAGCTAATGTCATCAAACAGGTAGTAATCAGCGGAGAAACGGAAACGTGAACCGCCATCGTAGCCGTTACGTTTATACGATTGGTCACTGACACCAGCCTGATGCTGGAACTGAGGACGAATACTGCCGCCGACTTTGAAATCAAGACGACTAAGTGGATCGCCCGCCTGCGGATCCTGCTTCAGCAGGGTAATTTCCGCCTGGCTGGCGAGAGGCGCAGCAACTAATAACGCAGCCACTGCGCTGAGGGTGAAAGCACGCATTTTCATTTTTTATATCCCAGTTAAGGTGAGCGCTCTATTGATGAGCGCTCAAGATAGTACGGTGCGCTTACCGGGATCGTATTTATAAATTTGTGCGGATAATCCGAGGTGTAACCGTTATCGCATCAACTGATAAAAACTATGTCAAATCAATAGATTTTTCACACATAACCTTATTCAACCAATGATAAACAGGCGAAAAAAAACGGCTCCCGGAGGAGCCGTTTTAAGTCGGTCAACTTATTGATTAACCTTTGATTTGCGCATGCATTTCCTGCACTGAAATCACTTTCTCAGTCGGGTCGGCATTCAACGCCATCGCCGTAGCAAATCCACCGTTCAGCGTGGTGTCATAATGCACTTTATATTGCAGCGCACTGCGGCGAATCAGTTTGGAATCTTCAATCGCCTGACGACCCGCGGTGGTATTAACGATGTAGGTGTACTCACCATTCTTCAGACGGTCCTGAATGTGTGGACGACCTTCATGCACCTTGTTAACCAGACGTGGGTTGATACCGGCTTCACCCAGCACCACAGCGGTACCGTGTGTGGCATCTAACTCGAAGCCAAACTTCTGCAGCTTCGCCGCCAGGTCAACAATACGTTTCTTATCGCCTTCGCGCACTGACAGTAACGCACGACCGGTTTTCTTCATGTTGCTCTGCGCACCCAGCATCGCTTTGGCAAACGCCTCAGCGAAGGTACGGCCGACACCCATCACTTCACCGGTAGAACGCATCTCTGGGCCAAGAATCGGGTCAACACCCGGGAACTTGTTGAACGGCAGCACCACTTCTTTCACCGAATAATACGGTGGAATGATTTCTTTCGTGACGCCCTGCTCAGCCAGGGTTTTCCCTGCCATCACACGCGCAGCCACTTTCGCTAAAGGTACACCGGTCGCTTTAGACACGAATGGCACGGTACGCGCCGCACGTGGGTTCACCTCAATCAGGTAGACTTCGTTGTCCTTCACCGCAAACTGCACGTTCATCAAACCGCGCACGTTCAGCTCGAAGGCCAGTTTCTCGACCTGTTGACGCATCACGTTCTGGATTTCAGTGCTCAGCGTATAAGCCGGCAGTGAACAGGCGGAGTCACCGGAGTGAACACCGGCTTGCTCGATGTGCTCCATGATGCCACCAATCAGCACACGTTCACCGTCGCAAATCGCATCCACGTCGACTTCCACTGCATCATCCAGGAAGCGGTCCAGCAGTACCGGTGCATCGTTGGAAACAGAAACCGCGGTCTGGAAGTAACGCTTCAGGTCGATTTCATCATAAACGATTTCCATCGCACGGCCGCCCAGCACATAAGAAGGACGCACCACCAACGGATAACCGATACCTGCGGCTTTCTCGACGGCTTGTTCCAGCGTAGCCACGGTGGCGTTAGCCGGTTGCTTCAGGCTCAGGCGATCAACCGCCTGCTGGAAGCGCTCACGATCTTCAGCGCGGTCAATCGCATCTGGGCTGGTACCAATCACGGGTACGCCTGCCGCTTCCAGCGCACGCGCCAGCTTCAGCGGGGTCTGGCCGCCGTACTGCACGATGACGCCTTTAGGCTTCTCGATGCGCACGATTTCCAGCACGTCTTCCAGCGTCACCGGTTCGAAGTACAAGCGGTCGGAGGTGTCGTAGTCAGTCGATACGGTCTCTGGGTTACAGTTCACCATAATGGTTTCGTAACCGTCTTCGCGCAGCGCCAGCGCCGCATGTACGCAGCAGTAATCGAACTCGATTCCCTGACCGATACGGTTTGGACCGCCGCCCAAAATCATGATTTTGTCACGATCCTGGTTTGGATTCGCTTCGCACTCTTCTTCATAAGTGGAGTACATATAAGCGGTATCGGTGGAGAATTCTGCCGCACAGGTGTCTACGCGTTTGTAGACTGGGTGCAGGTTGAACTGCTGACGCAGCTTGCGAATTTCGCTCTCCGCCACGCCCGCCAGGTTTGCCAGACGCACGTCAGCAAAGCCTTTGCGCTTCAGTGCACGCAGGAAATCAGCATTCAGTGAGTTAACACCTTCACGCGCAACCTGCTCTTCCAGGCGCACCAGCTCTTCGATTTGCACCAGGAACCAGCGGTCAATGTTAGTCAGGTTGAACACGCCATCCACCGACATACCGGCACGGAACGCATCGGCGATGTACCAGATACGGTCAGAACCGGCATCTTTCAGCTCACGGCGGATGCGGGTCAGCGCTTCGGCATCATCCAGATCCACTTTCGGGTCGAAGCCGTTTGCACCGACTTCCAGACCGCGCAGCGCTTTCTGCATTGATTCCTGGAAGGTGCGGCCAATTGCCATCACTTCACCCACAGATTTCATCTGCGTGGTCAGGCGGTCATTGGCGCCAGCGAACTTCTCGAAGTTGAAGCGAGGGATCTTGGTCACAACGTAGTCGATTGACGGCTCAAACGACGCCGGCGTACGACCGCCGGTGATGTCATTCATCAGCTCATCAAGGGTGAAGCCCACCGCCAGTTTCGCGGCGACTTTTGCAATCGGGAAACCGGTGGCTTTGGAGGCCAGCGCTGACGAGCGCGACACACGCGGGTTCATCTCGATAACAACCAGACGACCATCTTTCGGATTGACTGAGAACTGGACGTTAGAACCGCCGGTTTCAACACCGATTTCACGCAGTACCGCCAGCGAGGCGTTACGCATGATTTGGTATTCTTTATCGGTCAGGGTTTGCGCCGGTGCCACGGTGATCGAGTCACCGGTGTGGATACCCATCGCATCGAAGTTTTCGATTGAGCAGACGATGATGCAGTTGTCGTTTTTATCACGCACCACTTCCATCTCGTACTCTTTCCAGCCAATCAGCGACTCATCAATCAGCAGCTCATTGGTAGGGGACAGATCCAGGCCACGCTCGCAAATCTCTTCGAACTCTTCGCGGTTGTAAGCGATACCGCCACCCGTCCCGCCCATGGTGAACGAAGGACGAATGATGCACGGGAAGCCCACATCTTCAGCCACGGCCAGTGCTTCTTCCATGGTATGCGCGATACCAGAGCGAGCAGTACCCAGACCGATACTTTTCATCGCTACATCAAAGCGGCGGCGGTCTTCGGCTTTATCGATGGCATCTGCGGTCGCACCAATCATGGTGACACCAAACTCTGCCAGTACACCCTGACGTTCCAGTTCCAGCGCGCAGTTCAGCGCTGTCTGGCCGCCCATGGTCGGCAGAACCGCATCCGGGCGCTCTTTTTCAATGATCTTACGCACCACTTCCCAGTGAATCGGCTCGATATAGGTCGCATCGGCCATTTCCGGGTCGGTCATAATGGTAGCCGGGTTGGAGTTTACCAGAATGACGCGGTAACCCTCTTCACGCAGCGCTTTACACGCCTGTGCACCGGAGTAGTCAAATTCACATGCCTGGCCGATAACGATCGGGCCAGCGCCAAGGATCAGGATGGATTTTATGTCTGTACGTTTTGGCATCGTGGGCTCCTGATTACTTCGCGTTAGAACGGTAAGCTTCGATCAGTTCGATAAAGTGATCGAACAGCGGCGCCGCATCGTGCGGGCCTGGGCTCGCTTCAGGGTGTCCCTGGAAGCTGAAGGCCGGTTTATCTGTGCGGTGAATACCTTGTACCGTCTGGTCGAACAGCGACACATGCGTGACACGCAGATTCGCTGGCAACTGGCTGTCATCAACCGCAAAACCGTGGTTCTGCGCGGTAATCATCACCACATTGTTGTCGAGATCTTTGACCGGATGGTTGCCGCCGTGGTGGCCGAGTTTCATCTTGATGGTTTTCGCACCGCTTGCCAGTGCCAGCAGCTGATGGCCAAGGCAGATACCGAACACTGGAATATCGGTTTTCAGGAACGCCTGAATTGCATTGATGGCGTAGTCACACGGCTCCGGGTCACCAGGACCGTTCGACAGGAAGATGCCATCTGGATTCAGTGCCAGCACCTCTTCTGCGCTGGTTTTGGCCGGGACAACCGTCAAGCGGCAGCCACGATCCACCAGCATACGCAGGATGTTGCGCTTAGCGCCGAAGTCATAGGCAACAACGTGGAACGGCAGCTCTGCAGCCGTTTTCTGCTCAGGCAAATCCCCTTCCAGGGTCCAGCTACCCTGCTGCCACGCGTAAGTTTCTGCGGTAGTCACTTCTTTTGCCAGATCCATCCCTTTCAAGCCCGGGAACGCCTGCGCCTTTTGCAGCGCCAATGCCGCATCCGGATTATCACCCGCAATAATGCAGCCGCTCTGTGCGCCTTTCTCACGCAGCAAACGGGTCAGTTTGCGCGTATCAATATCGGCGATGCCTACAATGTTATTGCGCTGCAAGTAAGCTGACAGGCTTTCTTCACTGCGGAAGTTGCTGGTGATCAGCGGCAGGTCGCGAATAACGAGGCCTTGAGCATGGATTTGGCTGGATTCTTCATCGGCGGCATTAACGCCAACATTGCCGATATGGGGATAAGTGAGGGTAACGATTTGGCGGGAATAGGAAGGATCAGTGAGGATTTCTTGATAACCAGTCATTGACGTGTTGAAAACGACTTCCCCCACTGCCGACCCCGTTGCCCCGATGGCCCGACCGTGGAATTGGGTTCCGTCTTCCAGAACCAAGAGCGCTGACTTAATCAAAACATCCTCCAGGGAATAAACAGTCACAATATTTGCATATTAATTCAAAATACATGCCCGAATCAATGCAAAATCCGCCTGAATGCTCGAATTTTGGCAAATTGCGCGCATTCTAATGATCGACCTTCAGCTTGTCTACCCTGAGCGACTATTTTTTTGTATTTTTAAGGCTGTTGAATGTTAAAAAGCGAGAAAGGCGATAAAAGAGTGAGATAAGTGAGGAAAATAAACGGTTGCTAAGCGGCAATAATCGCAAACACGTGCTACCACGCATAAATTTTTGACCAAATGGTCAAAAATCGCATCTTACTGACTCCTTAATAGACATAAAGCTTGTGAAATGGCCATCACAAGACAAAATAGCAACCAACCCATCATTTTAACAAGTAAAATAAAGGGCAATGATCACATTGCCCTATTCAATCATCATCTTACCGATTGAAATAACCACATCACGATGGTTCACAACACTCACAACATCGATAAATCCAGCACATCTCGCATATCATAGAGGCCAGATTTCTTATTCTTCAACCAACTTGCCGCCTTAACTGCGCCATTAGCAAAGGTCATGCGGCTGGAAGCCTTATGGGTAATCTCTACACGCTCGCCAACATCAGCAAACATCGCGGTATGCTCACCGACAATATCACCCGCGCGCACGGTCGCGAAACCGATGGTCTGCGCTTTACGCTCGCCGGTATGGCCTTCGCGGGCGTAGACGGCGT
Source organism: Pantoea sp. C8B4 (assembly GCF_051336905.1). Lineage (NCBI taxonomy): Bacteria > Pseudomonadati > Pseudomonadota > Gammaproteobacteria > Enterobacterales > Erwiniaceae > Pantoea > Pantoea sp. C8B4. The sequence continues at coordinate 59,399 of NZ_JBGMNK010000007.1, read as the reverse complement.
GCTCATCTAAATTCCAGTTCATCGCATCGGCAATGGCTTCGCCCATCGCTAACGCTGTACCTGATGGTGCATCAACTTTATGACGGTGATGCGCTTCCACGATTTCAATATCGGCATAGTCACCCATCACTTTGGCCGCTTGCTGCAGCAGATTCAGCACCAGGTTCACTCCAACACTAAAGTTCGCGGCAAACACAATGCCAATTTCTTCCGCAGCAGCGCGAATCGCTTCTTTGCCCGCTTCATCGAAACCTGTGGTGCCGATCACCATCGCTTTTTGATGCTCACGGCAGAACGCCAGATATTCCAGCGTGCCTTCCGGGCGAGTAAAGTCGATTAGCACATCAAAATCATGGACCACTTTCAGCAAATCATCGGTAACGGTAATACCGGTTTTACCGATACCAGCCAGTTCACCTGCGTCAGCGCCCAGCAGTGAAGAACCGCTGCGTGCCAGTGCTGCGCCTAACGCGACACCTTCCGCTTGCTGCACGGCCTGAATTAAATTGCGTCCCATGCGGCCCGGCGCACCAACGATAGCAATGCGGATATCACTCATAATTATTCATTCCTGATACAAATCTATGCATGCAAAGCGTAAACAGGTTAACGGTCAGATAACAGTCACGCCACAATAAAAAAGGGATAATAAGAATTTTATGCCAGCCGCCAAACATTATCAGTAAAAGCAATCCCACCTGCTGGAAGTGGTCTTTTTGGCGACGACAGATAAAGAAAAGGCCGAACGATGTCGGCCTGATTCTGTTTCGGTAGCAAACGCTTACTGGACGTTGCGCACTTCGACACGCAACTCTTTCGGCACTTCAAACACAATGTTCTCTTCGCGGCCAATCAGCTCAATCGCGGCTTCACCGCCATACTCTTTCAAGCGCTGAATCACCTGCTGCACCAGAATATCCGGTGCCGACGCGCCCGCCGTCACACCGATGATCTGCTTGCCTTTAACCCACTCTTCCTGAATGTCATCCGCTGAATCGATCAGCTTCGCCAGTTTCCCCGCACGCTGTGCCAGTTCGGCCAGACGGTTGGAGTTAGAGGAGTTTTTCGAGCCAACCACCAGCACCACTTCCGCATCACGCGCCAGAACACGCACGGCTTCCTGGCGGTTAGTGGTGGCGTAACAGATATCATCTTTGCGTGGGCCAATAATTGCCGGGAAGCGCTGACGCAGTGCATCAATCACATCTGACGTATCATCAACCGATAAAGTAGTCTGTGTCATGAAGCACAGATTGCCTTCGTCCTTAACGCTCAGCTTGAACACATCTTCCGGTGACTCCACCAAATACATGCCACCATTGGGGTTGTTATACTGCCCCATGGTGCCTTCCACTTCAGGATGTCCGGCATGACCAATCAGAATGGCTTCCACACCTTTACGGCTGGCGCGCGCCACTTCCATATGTACCTTGGTCACCAGCGGACAAGTGGCGTCAAACAGCATAGTGAGATTGCGCGCCTTCGCTTCCGCCCGCACCGCCTGAGAAACGCCGTGAGCGGAGAAGATCAGGATGGCATCGTCCGGCACTTCGCTGATCTCTTCAATGAAGATCGCTCCCCGATCGCGCAAGCTACTTACCACGTAGCGGTTATGTACCACTTCGTGACGCACGTAGATCGGTGCACCGTACATCTCCAGCGCGCGCTCCACAATACTGATGGCGCGATCCACGCCTGCACAGAAACCGCGAGGGTTAGCTAACAGGATTTGCATCGCTGGCCTCCAGCACCGGATCAATCTCCAGTACTTCAATTTCAAACTGAATGCGCTGGCCGGCCAACGGATGGTTAAAATCAACGGTGATAGAGTCACCGGAAATTTCACGGATCACACCCGGCATCTCGCTGCCACCTCTGCCGCTGAACAGCATGATGGAACCGACTTCAGGTTCGCCAGCATCTTTAAAGTCACGGCGCGAAAAGTACTGAACCAGGTCCGGACTGGTGCCACCAAAGGCATCTTCCGGTGCCAGCGTAAAGGCATGCTTATCGCCGACTTTACGTCCTAACAGTTCCTGTTCCAATGCACCCGACAAGCTGCCATCTCCAAGACGGAACAGCGCTGGTTTGCCGTTGGCGCGTGTGGATTCCGCTGTTGAGCCATCTTCCAGCTTCAGCGTGAAATGCACCAGCAACGCGCTATCGCGCTGTACGGACTCAGTCATTTGTTACCCTTTCTCTTTGACCTGTTTGTCTTTCGGCGTGAGGAATCCTTCCAGCACCACCAAGGCCGCACCAATACAGATGCCGCAGTCAGCGATGTTGAAGGTGGCAAAATGCCAGTCACCAACGTAGAAGTCGATGAAATCCACCACGAAGCCGTGATATGCACGGTCAAACAGGTTACCCAACGCCCCGCCGATAATCAGCGCGTAGGCAATATTGGTTAATTTGTTACTTGCACGGTTGCGATACATCATCACCACCAGCGCGACCACAATCGCAATCGCGATGCCGGCAAAGAACCAACGCTGCCAGCCACCTTTATCCGCCAGGAAGCTAAACGCCGCGCCATAGTTGTGCGCGTAGAACAGATTCAGGAACGGTATCAGCGGCTGTGTTTCATGCAGCATCATGTTGTTCATGATCCACTGCTTGCTGGCGAAATCGACCACGATCACCACCAGCACCAGCCACAACCAGCGCAATCCGGTAGAGCAGAGCTTACTCATCAGGCAAATTTCCGCACTTCACCGTTGCCGGCTACGTTGGTGTAACAACGTCCACAGACCGCAGCATGCTCCGGATTCTGGCCAACGTCAGTAGTGTAATGCCAGCAACGCGGACATTTCTCGCCTTCTGCTTTATGAAGTGCGATTTTCAGACCTTTCAGTACTTCGCTCTGCTGCGCTTCATCGTTGGCAGTGGCGTAATCCGCCACCGTCGCGCCGGAAGTCAGCAAGACAAAACGCAACTCATCGCCCAGCGCCTGCAGTTTAGCGGCCAGTTCAGCATCCGCGTAAAGCGTTACTGCGGCTTCCAGTGCGCCACCGATACGTTTATCGCTGCGCGCTTGCTCGATCACTTTGTTGACTTCGCCGCGCACTTTCAGCAGCTCATCCCAGTAGGCGTCGTTCAGTGCTTCGTTATCCGCCAGACCAAACAGGCCTTCATACCACTCTTCAGTGAATACGTATTTAGCACGTTCACCCGGCAGGTAGCCCCAGATTTCATCAGCAGTGAAGGACATGATTGGCGCCATCCAGCGCACCAGCGCTTCAACAATGTGCCACAGCGCGGTCTGGCAACTACGACGCGCGAGGCTGTCACCTTTCGCGGTGTACTGACGATCTTTGATCACATCAAGATAGAACGAGCCCATTTCGATGGAGCAGAAGTGCATCAGACGCTGCACCACTTCATGGAAATCGTAGTTCTCGTACGACTGGACGATGTCTTGCTGTGCAGCCAGCGCACGGCCAACCGCCCAGCGATCCACGACCACCATCTCTTCTGGCTTCACGCAATCCGTCGCCGGGTTGAAGCCCGCGAGGTTAGCCAGCAGGAAACGCGCGGTGTTACGGATACGACGATAGCTGTCAGCGGCACGCTTCAGGATCTCATCGGACACCGCCATTTCACCGGAGTAATCGGTTGAGGCGACCCACAGACGCAAGATATCCGCGCCCAGTTTGTCCATCACATCCTGCGGCGCCACGGTGTTGCCGATAGATTTCGACATCTTGCGGCCCTGACCGTCCACGGTGAAACCGTGCGTCAGTACCTGACGATAAGGCGCTTTGCCTTTCATCGCCGTCGAGATCATCAGCGAAGACATGAACCAGCCACGATGCTGATCTGAACCTTCCAGATACATATCCGGCGCATGGCCGCCAAATTCTGGGCGCGCATCGACCACGGAGTAGCTGGTTGAGCCTGAATCGAACCACACATCCAGCGTATCCGGTACTTTGACGTAGTTGTCAGCGTCGTCGCCCATCAGATCGCGCGGATCGAGATCCCACCATGCCTGAATGCCATCCTGCTCTACGCACTTCGCGACTTTTTCCATCAGCTCCAGCGTATCCGGATGCAGCTGCTCGGTCTCTTTGTGTACGAACAGCGCCATCGGCACGCCCCAGGTACGCTGACGTGAGATACACCAGTCTGGACGGTTCGCCACCATCGCTTCGATACGCGCCTGGCCCCAATCCGGGATCCATTGCACGCCTTTGATCTCTTTCAGCGACTGCGCACGCAGGCCTTTCTGATCCATGCTGATGAACCACTGAGGGGTAGCACGGAAGATGATCGGGGTTTTGTGGCGCCAGCAGTGCGGATAGCTATGCAGCAGTTTTTCAACGTGCAGCAGTGCGCCTTTCTCTTTCAGCAGCTCAACGATCATGTCGTTGGCTTTAAACACGTTTACGCCGTCCAGCGTTGGATAGGTGCCTGGCAGGTACGCGCCATCTGGACCGACAGGGTTAGCGGTTTCCAGACCGTATTTCTGGCCGATCACATAGTCATCCGGGCCGTGTCCAGGTGCGGTATGCACTGCACCGGTACCCGCTTCCAGCGTAACGTGCTCGCCCAATACGACTTTCGACTGGATCTGCTCAAGGAACGGGTGCTGGAACAGCTGCAGCTCAAGTGCTGCACCGTTGCATTCGCCCAGGACCGTCCACTCAGCGATGCCCGCGCGCTTCATCACGCTCTCAACCATCTCTTTCGCGAGGATCAAGCTGCGGCCTTCGATTTGCAGCAGCTGATATTCAAATTCTGGATGCAGTGAGATGCCACGGTTGGCCGGCATGGTCCACGGGGTGGTGGTCCAGATAACCAGAGAAACCGGGCCTTCAGAGGTTGCAACGCCAAACTTAGCGCGTACCGCATCAGCATCAACGGCGTTAAACATCACGTCGATGGAAGGGGAGGTTTTGTCGTAGTACTCCACTTCCGCTTCAGCCAGTGCTGAACGGCAATCCATGCACCAGTGCACCGGTTTGGCACCTTTGTGCAGGTGGCCATTGCCAATAATTTTACTCAGCGCACGAATGATGTTGGCTTCAGTTTTGAAGTCCATAGTCAGGTAAGGACGATCCCAGTCACCCAGTACGCCCAAACGGATAAAGTCTTTCTTCTGGCCTTCAACCTGCTCAGCAGCATAGTTACGGCAGGCGGCACGGAATTCCGCTGCGGAGACTTTCTCGCCCGGTTTACCGATCATCTGCTCAACTTTGTGCTCAATCGGCAAGCCGTGGCAGTCCCAACCGGGTACATATGGCGAGTCGTATCCCGCCATGCCTTTCGACTTAACGATAATGTCTTTCAGAATCTTGTTAACGGAGTGACCAATATGAATGCTGCCGTTCGCGTATGGAGGGCCATCATGCAAAATAAAGGTTTTTTTCCCTTTTTTGGCTTCGCGGATGATGCCGTACAGGTTGTCATCAGTCCAACGTTGCAGCATTCCCGGTTCGCGTTTGGCCAGATCGCCACGCATCGGGAACCCCGTTTCCGGCAAATTCAGGGTAGATTTATAGTCACTCATCAGATTCTCGGTTCCGTATTTCGGTCATTAAGCCGGTGCGTTAAGCCCAAAAAATTGGCGGGCCGTCACCACATCTTTCGCAATTTGTTCTTTCAACGCGTCCAGCGAAGCGAAACGCTGTTCGTCGCGAATCTTCTGTTTCAGCACCACCTCAATGTGGTGGCCATAAAGATTCATATGTGTGTCAAGCAGGTGAACTTCAAGCTGCTGACGCAGACCTTTTACCGTCGGACGTGTGCCAATGTTGGCCACGCCAGCGATGGGCTTGTCGCCCAGGCCTAACACTTCTACCGCAAACACCCCTTTCACCGGCGTTACTGTGCGGCGTAATGGAATGTTAGCGGTGGGGAAACCAATGGTGCGCCCCAGTGCATCACCGTGCACGACGCGCCCTGAAATACTGAATGGATGGCCCAGCAGCGCTTCCGCCTGCGCAAAATCATCCTGGGCCAGTGCCTGACGTACCGCCGTGCTGCTGATACGCGCACCGCCATCACAATAGGTCTGGGTGCTGATGACGTCGAAGCCATACTCGACACCGGCTTTCTGTAATAACAGGAAATCCCCCTGGCGACCAGCGCCAAAGCGGAAATCATCACCCACTGCGAGAAACTTCACGTTGAGTTTATCGACCAGCAGTTCAGCGATAAAACTTTGTGCGGAGTGTGCCGCAAAACGGCGATCAAAGCGGACGCAGAGCACCGCATCAACACCTGCCTGTTCGAGATACTTCAGCTTCTCGCGCAAACGCGTCAGGCGTGCCGGGGCTTTGTCACCGGCAAACAATTCAAGTGGTTGCGGTTCAAACAGCATCACCACCACCGGCAGATTGCGTTGACGTCCTTCAGCAATCAACTCCGCCATCAATGCCTGGTGGCCGCGATGTACGCCGTCAAAATTGCCAATGGTCAGGACGCAGCCGCGATGCTGCTCTTTCAGATTATAAATACCGCGGATAAACTTCATGGCTGACTCAAACCGGTGGAAATCGGCGGATTATACCCTTGAATGGCCTTCAGGTTAACCCGTCTGCGTGCCTTTCCTGCGTATGGTGCAGCCTAATGCGCACGCAACCCATTGCTCAGGCAGGTAATGAAGATTTTTAATGCGAAATACTGTATTCAGCGACGTGTTGCTGGTAGAATCCTGCGCCATCAATTACGTAATCAAGCGCCGTTGCTAAAACGACGCTTATTTGCACAAATCCATTGACAAAAGAAGGCGCAAAAGGCATAGTCCTCGGCCTTTGATTTGTCCATATAGATCACATTTGGGAGTTGGACCTTGGCTAATATCAAATCAGCTAAGAAACGCGCCGTAACATCTGAGAAACGTCGCAAGCATAACGCAAGCAACCGTTCAATGATGCGTACTTTCATCAAGAAAGTATACGCGGCTATCGCAACAGGCGACAAAGCTGCTGCGCAGAACGCATTCAACGAAATGCAACCAATCGTGGACCGTCAGGCTGCTAAAGGTCTGATCCACAAAAACAAAGCTGCACGCCATAAAGCAAACCTGGCTGCACAGATCACCAAACTGGCTTAATCGCCTGTTAGGTTATCGCTTTGTCGAAAGAACCGGCGCTTAGCCGGTTTTTTTATGCCTGCGATTTGGCATTAAAGAGTGCGCTGAAATCACGATTGCAGATGCGCTGTACCGCCGGATGTTGAATCATGCGCTCGGCAAAGATCACGTGATACTCCTCCATGACCGCCTCCAGACGCCCTATTTCACGGATCGTATCATCGCGATAAATCTCAGCGCCATAGAGTGTCGGCGCGACAAAAATCGCATGGTTCTGCGCACCAAAGGCCTTCATCAAGGCCGCATCATCAAACTCACCCAGAATATCCACCTGCAACCCCTGGCTGTGAATCCAGTTTAGCAACTTGCGGCCGAGCATCGAGCGACGTCCAGGAATGAGCAGGCGACGCTGCTCTAAACATGCCGGGAAAGGACGATCGGGCAGCGGTGCATTGCACCAGAAACTGATTGGGCATTCGCCGAGTTTCACTGAGAACAAACCTTCCTGCTGAGTGGAGTCGATTGGGCAATCCGAGACAATCATGTCGAGCTTGTGCTGGCTTAGTTGCTCCAGCAACATCTCGTGCGTTGACTCGAAACAGCGCAGATGAATTTTCTCCTCCGACACCACGGCCGCTTCCAGCACTTTGCTCACCAGTGGTTTTGATAACGCATCCGCCACACCCACGTCGAACAACAGGTGCGACTCTTTGCGATAGTTAACGATATCCAGCATCTCCTGGCTGAGCATGAACATGCGGTCGGCGTAGCGAAACACCAGTTGTCCGAGTTCATTAGGCACCAAACCACGCCCCTGGCGGCGAAACAGCGCGCCACCCAATTGTTCTTCCAGTGCTTTAATCTGCCCCGTTACCGTTTGCGGCGTCAGGCAGAGAACATCGGCTGCGCGCACCACGGAGCCAGTTTTACACACCTGCCAGAAATAATAGAGATGATTGAAATTGAGCTGATTCATCATAAAAAAGGAGGCTTGTGCCTCCTTCCCTGTTTATCGCAGTTTGATACGCAACAGTGTGTAACCGATCACTGCCGACAGCAGTGAGCCACTGAGGATACCGAGTTTAGAGAAAGTCACCAGCTGCTCATGTGCGGCGTCAAAGGCCAGTGAGCTAATGAAGATCGACATGGTAAAGCCAATACCGCACAGCACACCGATCGCCATGATATCGCGTATTGCGGTGCCGTTCGGCAACACCGCCAGTCGCCACTTCACTGCCAGCCAGCAGAACAACGTAATGCCCAGCGGTTTACCGATTAACAGGCCGAGGATAATGCCCAGTGGCTCCGGTGACAGTACGTCGCCAAATGTAATGCCACTTAAAGAGATGCCGGCGTTAGCGAAAGCGAACAGCGGCAGAATCAGCCAGTTCACCCAGGGCATCAAACCGTGTGCTAAATGTTCTGCAGGCGAATGGCCATCCTTCTCTTCCAGCGGCACGAAGAAGCCCACGATCACCCCTGCCAGCGTGGCATGCACGCCGGATTTAAGCACAGCGGTCCACAGCACCACACCCACCAGCATGTAAATCGCAATGTTACGCACACCGCAGCGGTTCAATATCGCCAGCAATACGATAGCACCAGCGGCGACGCTCAACGACAGCACCGAGAGATCGCTGGTATAGAACAGCGCGATGATCACGATAGCGCCGAGATCATCAATAATCGCTAGTGCCATCAGGAACACTTTCAGTGCGGCAGGTACGCGGCTGCCGAGCAGTGCCAGCACACCTAAAGCAAAGGCAATGTCAGTGGCAGTTGGGATCGCCCAGCCGTTACGAGCGATTTCATCAGCATGATTTAAACCGAAGAAAATCAGCCCGGGAACCACCATACCACCGAGGGCTGCAATCACCGGGAAGATGGCACGGTCGCGACTGGCTAACTCACCAATCATCAGCTCACGCTTCACTTCAAGGCCGATTAATAAAAAGAACAACGCCATCAACGCATCGTTGATCCACAGCAACAGGTTTTTGCTGATATCCAGTGCGCCAAAACGAATTTGCACCGGCTCAGCGAGGAACGATTGATAACCTTGCGCGGTTTCTGCACTGTTGGCGAGGATCATTGCCGCAACAGCGGCAAGAATAAGCACGATGCCGTTGCTGGCATCACTCGCGATAAAGCTCTTCAGTAGGCTTCGAATACTACGGGGTTTGTTCACAACTCCTCCTGAGCAGGACAATTTTTAGCGGCTAGTTTAGCGGCGTAAATACCTCGTTAAAAGCAGCTTATGTCTCGTTTATAGATCGGTAATACCGATCTATTAAATCATAGCCATAAAAAAAGCGGAGAGTCGCCTCTCCGCTTCATTGTGAACCACTTACCCGATTAGCGGGTCAGATCGTCAAAGAACTTTTTCACACCATCGAAGAAGCTTTTAGAGCGCGGGCTGTTTTTCTCTCCCGTTGGGCCGCCAAAGCTCTCTTCCAGCTCACGCAACAGCGCTTTCTGTTTGTCGTTGAGGCTAACTGGGGTTTCCACCACCACACGACACAGCAGATCGCCCACTGCGCCACCGCGCACTGACTTCACGCCTTTACCGCGCATGCGGAACAGCTTGCCGGTTTGGGTTTCAGACGGCACTTTCAACTTCACGCGACCATCAAGAGTAGGCACTTCGATCTCGCCGCCCAATGCCGCCATCGCGAAGTTGATCGGCACTTCACAGTACAGGTTGTTATCTTCACGCTCGAAGATCGGGTGTTTTTTCACCGAGACCTGAACGTACAGATCGCCCGCTGGCGCACCATGTTCACCCGCTTCACCTTCGCCGCTCAGACGAATGCGATCGCCGGTATCTACGCCTGCCGGGATTTTCACCGACAAGGTTTTCTGGCGTTCAACGCGACCATGTCCATGACAGGCGTTGCACGGGTCTTTGATCACCGAACCACGACCGTGACAGGTCGGACACGCCTGCTGTACGGTAAAGAAGCCTTGGCGCATCTGCACCTGGCCTGCACCATGACAGGTCGAACAGGTTTGCGGCTGAGTACCCGCTTTAGCCCCGCTACCGTGGCAGACATCACACTCTTCCAGGGTTGGAATGCGGATCTCTTTGGTCACGCCGCGTACCGCTTCTTCCAGCGACAGCTCCATGTTGTAGCGTAAATCGGCGCCACGGGCAGCACGCTGACGGCGTCCACCACCAAAAATATCGCCAAATACGTCGCCAAAGATATCGCTGAAGTCAGCACCGCCGCCGCCAAAGCCGCCGCCACCGAATCCACCACCACCCATGCCACCCTGTTCGAAGGCTGCATGGCCGTACTGGTCATAGGCCGCACGCTTTTGCGCATCGGTCAGGATTTCGTAGGCTTCTTTAATCTCTTTAAACTTAGCTTCGGCTTCTTTATTGTCCGGGTTACGGTCCGGATGGTATTTCATCGCCAGGCGCTTGTAAGCCTTTTTGATTTCACGCTCATCTGCGGATTTAGAGACGCCTAAGATCTCGTAAAAATCACTCTTAGCCATTTTGTTCTGCCCTTAACATGATCGCACGGGCGTGGAGAGATCTCCTACGCCCGTGCTGGTTTCAACGGCTGTCAGGCCAGCCGTCGCGCCCGGTCAGGGGCAATTATTTTTTATCTTTAACTTCTTCGAATTCAGCGTCGACAACATCGTCATCTTTCTTCGCTGAAGCGTCGCCAGCATCTGCTGCGCCCGCCTGGCCTTGCTGCTGCGCCAGTTCCATCAGTTTGCTTGAAACTTCCATCAGAGCCTGCATCTTGGCTTCGATTTCCGCTTTGTCTTCGCCTTTCAGCGCAGTGTTCAGCTCGGTCAGCGCAGACTCGATCGGTGCTTTGTCTTCAGCAGACAGTTTGTCACCGGCTTCATCCAACTGCTTACGGGTGCTGTGCGCAATCTGGTCACCCTGGTTGCGCGTCTGCACCAGCTCTTCGAACTTACGGTCAGACTCGGCATTCGCTTCTGCGTCACGCACCATTTTTTCGATCTCTTCTTCATTCAGACCTGAAGAAGCTTTGATGGTGATCTTCTGCTCTTTACCGCTGTTCTTGTCCTTCGCAGACACGTGCAGGATACCATCGGCATCGATATCGAAGGTCACTTCGATCTGCGGCATACCGCGCGGTGCAGCCTGGATACCGTCGAGGTTGAACTGGCCCAGAGATTTGTTATCACCTGAACGTTTACGCTCACCCTGCAGCACGTGAATGGTCACGGCAGACTGGTTATCTTCAGCGGTTGAGAACACCTGGCTGTGCTTGGTTGGGATGGTGGTGTTCTTGCTGATCAGCGCAGTCATCACGCCACCCATGGTTTCGATACCCAGCGACAGCGGGGTCACGTCCAGCAGCAGAACGTCTTTTACTTCACCGGCCAACACACCGCCCTGAACCGCAGCACCTACAGCAACCGCTTCATCCGGGTTCACGTCTTTGCGTGGCTCTTTACCAAAGAACTCAGTAACTTTGGCCTGAACCATTGGCATACGGGTCTGACCACCAACGAGGATAACGTCGTTGATATCAGAAACAGACAGGCCAGCGTCCTGCAGCGCAACTTTCAGTGGCTCGATAGAACGGGTCACCAGGTCTTCGACCAGTGATTCCAGTTTTGCACGAGTCACTTTGATGTTCAGGTGCTTAGGACCGGTCGCATCTGCCGTGATGTACGGCAGGTTAACGTCGGTCTGCTGCGCTGAAGACAGTTCAATCTTCGCTTTCTCAGCGGCTTCTTTCAGACGCTGCATCGCCAGCGGATCGTTATGCAGATCGATGCCCTGGTCTTTCTTGAATTCAGCGACTAAGTAGTTGATCAGACGGCTGTCGAAGTCTTCACCACCGAGGTGAGTATCACCGTTGGTCGCCAGCACTTCGAAGGTTTTCTCGCCATCAACTTCATCGATCTCGATGATAGAGATATCGAAAGTACCACCACCCAGGTCATATACCGCGATAGTGCGGTTGCCCTGACCTTTGTCCAGACCGTAAGCCAGTGCAGCTGCGGTAGGTTCGTTGATGATACGTTTTACGTCCAGACCCGCGATACGGCCGGCATCTTTGGTTGCCTGACGCTGTGCATCGTTGAAGTAAGCTGGAACAGTGATAACCGCTTCGGTTACCGCTTCACCGAGGAAGTCTTCCGCGGTTTTCTTCATCTTTTTCAGCACTTCAGCAGAGATTTGCGGAGGTGCCATTTTCTGGTCTTTCACGTTCAACCATGCGTCACCGTTATCAGAACCGATGATTTTGTACGGCATGATTTTGATATCACGCTGCACTTCTTCGTCCTGGAAACGACGGCCAATCAGGCGCTTGATCGCGAACAGGGTGTTCTGCGGGTTAGTCACCGCCTGACGTTTAGCCGGCTGACCGACCAGAGTTTCGCCATCTTGTGTATATGCAATGATTGACGGTGTGGTGCGATCGCCTTCGGCGTTTTCAAGCACACGTGCTTTACCACCATCCATAACCGCAACACATGAGTTGGTTGTACCCAAGTCAATACCAATAATCTTACCCATCTAAACGTCTCCCACTTAAATTCTTTGTCAATTAGCGTTGTTAGCAGATGTGCGGTCAAACTGACCCTTTTCAACTGCTGTGACAGGCTTTTTTTGCTGCCTGACATCACTCGATGACAACTAGATGGGGCCGCTTCAGAGCGCATCAAGGGTTAAAACTAAAATATTTTTAAAAAAATGCGGAAAAGAAAAAGGCGCTTACGCGCCTTGGGTTAGACATTTACCTGATTGAGCAGCGTCGATCGCTGTTTTTCGCTCTGAAGCCAGAGGCCGACCAGCAAACCAATCAACGCCAGCGCCAACACATACCAGGCGGGTGCCATCGGCGTGAGTTGCATTATTAGCGTCACGCTAATGGGTGTCAAACCGCCGAAAATCGCATAGGCCACATTGTATGAGAAGGAGATGCCGGTGAAACGCACCGCCGCCGGGAACGCTTTAACCATCACAAAAGGCACCACACCTACCACGCCAACACTCAATCCCGCCAGTCCATACCAGACAAACAGCATCTCCGGCGCACCTCCCAGTTGGTGGAAGAAGTTCCAGCTGAAGATGGCCAGCAGTATGGAGCCGCCAATCAACGTACGGGCCGCACCGAAGCGATCCACAACCCAGCCCGCGATGACGCAGCCGATCAGCAACATAACGGTGGCGACGCTGTTGGCCTGCAGACTCAATGCTGCGGGGATGCCATGCTGTTTCTGCATCAGCGTGGGCGCCATCAGGATCACCACCACAATGCAGGCCGAGAGCAACCAGGTCAGCAGCATCGAAATCACAATGCCGCGCTTGTGGCTGGCAAGGATGGTTTGCAGCGGCAGCTTGTCAGACAGCGCTTTACGCTGCTGCATCTGCTTAAACACCGGCGTTTCATGCAGCCAGCGGCGCAGATACATCGCCAGCAAGCCGAATAAGCCACCGAGGAAGAACGGAATGCGCCAGCCGTGATCGCGAATCGCAGCCGGTGAAAGCGTGGTGTTCAGCACCGTCGCCACTAGCGAACCCAGCAAAATGCCCGCAGTTAAACCCGCTGTCAGCGTGCCACAGGCAAAACCTATGCGTTTTTCCGGCACATGTTCAGCCACGAAGACCCACGCACCCGGCACCTCGCCACCAATCGCGGCGCCCTGCAGCACGCGCATCAGCAGCATCAAAATCGGCGCTGCAATACCAATACTGGCATAAGTCGGCAGTGCGCCCATTGCCAGCGTGGGTAACGCCATTAGCAGAATACTCAGGCTAAACATCTTCTTGCGCCCAACTTTGTCACCAAAGTGCGCCATGATGATGCCGCCCAGCGGACGCGCCAGATAACCTGCGGCGAAAATCGCGAAGGTCTGTACCTGACGCAACCACTCTGGGATATCCGGTGGAAAAAATAGCTCGCCAATTACGGCCGCGAAGAAAACGAAGATGATGAAATCGTAGAATTCCAGCGCCCCGCCGAGGGCGGCCAGCGACAGGGTTTTATAATCCTGGCCGTTGAGACGGCGCGTTGTATGTGCATCCATAGTCGTGCGGTATCCAGAGACAAAGTCAGTGTGGTTGTAAAGCTGGAGTTACTATACCGTCAATATTTCGCCACACCAGTATCGCTGAATTTTATGCCTGAAAACGGCGATTTTCAGACGTTTGTCTCACGCCTTGCACTTTTAGGGCGAAATGCTGCTACCACTTCGGGATCGGTTTCCACGTAGGGCCCTTCCAGCAACTGTAAACAATAAGGTACAGCAGCAAAAATACCCGGCACTTTCACTGCACCATTTTCTGCTTTCAGCCCTTCCAGCGTCTCTTTGATGGATTTGGGCTGCCCCGGCAGATTGAGGATCAGCGACTGTTTGCGGATCACCCCCACCTGACGCGAAAGGATCGCAGTCGGCACAAACTGTAGGCTGATTTGACGCATCTGTTCGCCAAAACCCGGCATCTCACGATCGGCGACTGCCAGGGTAGCATCGGGCGTCACATCACGGCGCGCTGGTCCGGTGCCGCCGGTGGTCAGCACCAAATTGCAGAACAGTTCATCGACCAGTTCACAGATCGCCTGTTCAATCATCGGCTGCTCATCGGGTACTAAACGGGTTTCGATTTCAAACGGGGTAGTCAGCGCGGCGGCGAGCCAGCTTTCCAGCGCCGGAATGCCTTGATCCTGATAAATGCCATTAGCAGCACGATCGGAAACGGAAATTAATCCAATACGCAAAGTATCCATTGAGTTATCGCTGTGGTTGACCGCAAGGCGGCAAATAAAGAGGGATGCAAAGAGGATAATACAAAGCGGAGTCGAGGGAAAAGCGTAAAACCGTGGCGACAGTTGCCGCCACGGTAAATCACCTTACAGCAGTTCGGCGATCATCTTCTCAAGTTTGCCCTGATCGATGGCAAAGTTGCGGATACCTTCAGCCAGTTTGGTCACGGCCATTGGATCCTGGTTGTGCTGCCAGAAGAACTCAGCTTCGGTCATTTTCGCAGGGCGCGCTTTGACTTCACCGGTGTAGCTCAGCTTGCGCTCAACCGCACCTTCGCTCTCTGCCAGCTCTTTCAGCAGGCCCGGAGAGATGGTCAGACGGTCACAGCCGGCCAGTTCAATGATCTCACCGATGTTACGGAAGCTGGCACCCATTACCACAGTTTCATAACCGTGCTGTTTGTAATAGTTGTAGATTTCCGCCACCGACACCACGCCTGGATCTTCATGCGCAGCGTACTCTTTCTTATCGGTGTTCTGCTTGTACCAGTCGAGGATACGGCCTACGAATGGCGAGATCAGGAATACGCCTGCTTCCGCACATGCACGCGCCTGCGCGAAGGAGAACAGCAGAGTCAGGTTACAGTTGATGCCTTCTTTTTCCAGCTGCTCAGCAGCACGGATGCCCTGCCAGGTTGAAGCCAGTTTGATCAGGATACGGTCGTTGCTGATGCCCGCATCGTTGTACAGCTTGATCAGGCTACGTGCCTTCGCGATGCTCGCTTCGGTGTCGTAGGAGAGACGTGCGTCAACTTCGGTAGAGATACGGCCTGGGATCAGTTTCAGAATTTCCAGACCAATGTTGACGGCCAGCTTGTCAGAAACCAGTGCCAGCTGCTCTTCTTTGTTGCTGCTCTGCTGACGTGCCCAGGTAATGGCTTCGTCAATCAGCTTGCGGTATTCAGGGATTTGAGCGGCGTTGAGGATCAAAGAAGGGTTGGTGGTCGCATCTTGCGGCTGATAAAGCTTCATCGCCGCGATATCACCGGTGTCGGCGACCACAGTAGTCAGCTGACGCAAGGAAGTAAGTTTGTCCGTCATGGTTCTCTTTCTCTTAGGTTGACTGTCAGGGTGTAAAAGGCTGTTGGGATAATATCACGCACAATTCAGTGCGCAACATCACGAAGTGCCTCATTACGATAGCGCTAACAAATGGGAGCGATTTGCCGATCCGTGCAGCTTTTTTGCTACACTCGTCGCAACTTAATTCCCATCAATCCCCTGTTAACAGGCGGGTCAACAAGGACAAACACGATGCTGATGGTTATCTCGCCAGCGAAGACACTGGATTTTGAAAGCCCGCTGGCGACACAGCGCTTTACGCAGTCAACACTGTTAGAAAAATCACAACAGCTGATCGATGTTGCGCGCGATCTTTCACCGGCGCAGATCAGTTCACTGATGAGCATCAGCGATAAACTGGCACATCTGAATGCCGAACGCTTCAACCAGTGGCAGCCGCCCTTCACGCTCGACAATGCCCGACAGGCAATTCTGGCGTTTAAAGGCGACGTGTACACCGGCTTGCAGGCTGAGACGTTCAGTGAGGCGGATTTCGATTTTGCTCAACAGCACTTGCGCATGCTGTCCGGTCTATACGGCGTGCTGCGTCCGCTGGATTTGATGCAGCCTTACCGTCTGGAAATGGGCATCAAGCTGGCCAACCCGGCGGCGAAAGATCTCTACGGTTTCTGGGGCGATTTACTGACGCAGAAGCTGAATGACGCGATGGCCGAGCAAGGCGATGAGGTGCTGATTAACCTGGCGTCCGATGAGTACTTCAAAGCGGTGAAACCGAAGCAACTGAACGGTGAGTTGATCAAGCCGGTGTTCCTCGATGAGAAGAACGGCAAGTTTAAAGTGATCAGTTTTTACGCCAAGAAAGCGCGTGGCCTGATGAGCCGCTATGTGATTCAGAACCGCCTGAGCAAGCCCGAGCAACTGAAACAGTTTGATGTCGATGGCTACTTCTTTGCAGCTGACGAGAGCAAGGGTAACGAGCTGGTGTTTAAGCGCCGCGAGCAGAAATAAAAAAAGGTCGCCAACAGGGCGACCTTATTCTTCCAGACGCGCATCAATGCGCGCCTGTTTGCATCACTTCAGCAAAAACTTACGCAGCTCAGCAAAGTCTGCCGTCATATTATGCGACAGCAGTGGCAGCTCAGCGCGCTCTGCCAGTTCTTTCGGCAGCGGCAGTTCCTGACCCAAAATCTCATCCACGCTCTCTTTAAACTTGGCAGGATGCGCGGTGCCAAGGAACAGACCAAATTCGCCTTCCTGCAGGTTGTCACGCAGCATGCGATAAGCAATCGCCGCGTGCGGCTCAGAGATATAGCCAATTTCCGCCAGCTCACGCATGGTGGCTTTGGTGGTCTCATCCGATACCGCGCCAGAAGCCAGATCGGTCAGGCGCCAGGTTTTACGACGGAACAGCTCTTCCACGCGCGGCCAGTTATTCGGCTGGCTGACATCCATGGCGTTCGACAGGGTTGCCACTGTCGCATTCGGCAGCCATTCGCCGTTGCCCAGGAAGCGAGGCACGGTGTCGTTGGCGTTGGTTGCCGCGATAAAGCGCTTGATCGGCAAGCCGAGGGATTTCGCCAGCAGGCCAGCGGTCAGGTCACCAAAGTTACCGCTTGGCACGGAGACCACCAGCTGATTGCGCTGCTCTTGTGGCAGTTGCGCCACCGCTTCGAAGTAATAGCAAATCTGCGCCAGCAAGCGGCTGATGTTGATGGAGTTAGCTGAGTTCAGGCCAATCGCTTTCTTCAGCTCTTCGTCATCAAACGCCTGCTTCACCAGCGCCTGGCAGGCATCGAAATCGCCTTCCACCGCGATGGTTTCAATATTGCCGCCCAGCGTACAGAACAGTTTTTCCTGCAGTGGGCTGATCTTGCCCTGCGGATAGAGGATAACGACGCGCACGTTTTCCATGCCGTAGAAGGCATGGGCCACCGCGGCACCGGTGTCGCCTGAGGTCGCGGTCAGAATGGTGATTTGCTCATCAGCGCCCGACACATAAGAGAGCATCTGCGCCATGAAACGACCGCCGAAGTCTTTGAATGCCAGCGTTGGGCCGTGGAACAGTTCGAGGCAGGACACATCGTCACTGACTTTCGCCACTGGCGCCGGGAAGGCAAAGGCGTTTTTCACGCGCTCAGCCAGCTGGTGCGCGGCAATCTCATCGCCAATATAAGCTGAGAGAATTTTGCTGCTGCGGCTGACGAAATCCATCTCCAGCATCGCATCGATGTCGGTCAGTTCGAATTCCGGCAGTTCGAGCGGGAAGAACAGCCCTTGCTGCGAGCCGAGGCCCTGTTTAACGGCCTGAGCAAAACTAACCTGCTCGTTGTGATCCTTAAGGTTGTAGAGTTTCATGCGTTATCCCAAGTTACGTGCGCCAGCCGTATCAAGACGGCAGATATGGACGAAGCCTTCATCGTTCTGCAGATAGTGCTGGCTCAGCCAGTCTGCCATCCGCTGTGCCGTTGCCATCTCGTTGCAAACGGCGAAAAGTGTCGGACCGGAGCCCGAAATACCGCAAGCCAACGCGCCGATATCGGCAGCCGCCTGACGCGCTTCAGCGAAGCCCGGCAGCAGTTTGGTGCGGTAAGGTTCTGCAATCACATCCTGCATCAGTTTAGCTGCCAGCATCGGCTGACGGGTATGACAGGCGTGAATAAAGCCCGCCAGCAGACGGCCATGCTTGATGGCATCGTCTTTGCGATACTGCGCAGGCAAAATCGCGCGTGCTTCAGCGGTTGAGACTTTAATGCCTGGGTAGGCCATTACCCACAGCCAATCATCAAAGCACGGCACATCCTGTGAGATGATACCGTTCTCTTCAATCATCAGCTGCACACCGCCGAGGAAGCAAGGCGCAACGTTATCAAAGTGCACGCTGCCCGAAATACGCCCTTCCAGCTCGCCCATCAAGGCCAGCAGCTCGGTATCGTTCAACGGCTTGCCGCAGAACTCGTTCATCGCCATCAAACCGGCCACCACCGAACAGGCGCTGGAACCCAGACCTGAACCGATCGGCATATTCTTTTCCAGCGTCATCGCGACAGGCACTTCTTTGCCAATCGCCTGGCAGAAACGTTCCCAGCACTGATAAACGATATTCTCTTGCGGATTGGTTGGCAGCTTGCTGACAAAGCGCCCGGTGTTCACCAGGCTGAAGCTGTCGGCCGCTTTTACCGATACGCAGTCACCCAACAGGGTGCCATCCACCGGCGAAACCGCCGCGCCCAGCACATCAAAGCCGACGCTGACGTTACCTATCGAGGCCGGTGCATAAATTTTTACCATCATCAAACTCCCAACTTCCACGACAGTGTACGCAGCAAGTCGGCAAACACGCCGGCCGCTGTGACATCATTCCCCGCGCCGTATCCACGCAGAACCAGCGGGATCGGCTGATAATAGCGGCTGTAAAACGCCAGCGCGTTCTCGCCGTTCTTCACTTTGTACAGCGGATCGTTGCCGTCCACCGCATCGATTTTCACTTTGCAGACGCCGCCTTCTTCAATGGCGCCGACGAAGCGTAACACTTTACCTTCATCACGCGCTTTGGCAACGCGGGCGGCAAAAGCATCATCCAGTTCCGGCAGGCGCGCCATAAACTGCTCAACGTCAGCGATGTCGGTGAGTTCAGATGGCAGCAGCGGCTCAATCTCGATATCGCTCAGCTCCAGTTGATGTCCCGCTTCACGCGCCAGAATCAGCAACTTACGCGCCACATCGGTACCGGAGAGATCGTCACGCGGATCCGGTTCGGTAAAGCCCATCTCACGGGCTGTTTTGGTGGCTTCTGATAACGATACGCCCTCATCCAGTTTACCGAAGATAAAGGAGAGCGAACCGGAGAGGATACCGGAGAATTTGATCAGCTCATCACCCGCATTCAGCAAGTTTTGCAGGTTTTCGATCACCGGCAGACCCGCACCGACGTTGGTGTCGTACAGGAACTTACGGCGCGACTTGGCCGCTGCCGCACGCATCTGCTGGTAATAGTTCCAGGATGAGGTGTTGGCCTTCTTGTTAGGCGTCACCACGTGGAAACCTTCAGCGAGGAAGTCAGCATATTGATCGGCCACCGCCTGGCTGGAAGTACAGTCCACAATCACCGGGTTCAGCAGGTGATACTCCTTCACCAGACGCATCAGACGACCGAGATTGAACGGCTCTTTGGCTTCGCTCAGTGCGCCTTTCCAGTTGCTAAGATCGATGCCGTGCACGTTGGTTAACAGCGCACGCGAATTGGCGATACCGCACACGCGCAGATCGATATGTTTTTCTTTCAGCCACGCCTGCTGACGATGCAGCTGCTCCAGCAACGCCGCGCCGACACCGCCCACGCCCACGACGAACACTTCGATCACCTGGTCGGTGGCGAACAGCATCTGATGCACCACGCGCACGCCAGTGGTGACTTCATCGTTGCTTACCACCACAGAGATGGAACGCTCGGAAGAGCCCTGCGCAATCGCCACGATGTTGATGTTGGCGCGTGCCAGTGCCGAGAAGAATTTGGCGGAGATGCCGCGCAAGGTGCGCATGCCATCGCCGACCACGGAAATCACCGCCAACTGCTCCAGCACATCGAGTGGATCCAGCAGGCCATCTTTCAGCTCCAGATAGAACTCCTCCTCCAATACGCGGCGCGCACGCGCCTGCTCACTCTGCGGCACGCAGAAACTGATGCTGTATTCAGAAGAGGATTGGGTGATCAGCACCACTGAGATGCCGGTGCGCGACATCGCCGCAAACACGCGTGCTGCCATGCCGACCATGCCTTTCATACCCGGACCGGAGACGTTAAACATCGCCATATTATTCAGGTTGGTGATGCCTTTCACCGGGTTTTCATCCAACTCACCTTCACCCCCGATTAAGGTACCGGGCGCTTGCGGGTTGGCGGTATTTTTGATCAGGCAAGGAATCTGGAACTGGGCAATCGGCGCGATGGTACGCGGATGAAGCACTTTTGCACCGAAGTAAGACAGCTCCATCGCTTCCTGGTAGGACATCGACTTCAGCAGTCGCGCATCCGGCACCTGACGCGGGTCGCAAGTATAAACGCCGTCTACGTCAGTCCAGATCTCGCAACAATCTGCACGCAAGCATGCCGCCAGCACCGCTGCCGAGTAATCAGAGCCATTACGGCCCAGCACCACCAGTTCGCCCTTCTCGTTACCGGCGGTGAATCCCGCCATCAGGATCATGTGATCGGCAGGGATCTGGCTGGCCGCGATGCGACGGGTTGATTCGGCGATATCCACGGTGGATTCAAGGTAATGACCGACAGCCAGCAGTTTCTCCACCGGGTCGATCACCGTGACTTTGTGGCCGCGCGCCTGCAGCAGCGCTTCCATGATGGCGATAGAAAGTTTCTCACCACGACAGATAATGCCGGCATTCACCGCATCCGGGCACTGGCCCAGCAGGCTGATGCCGTGCAGCACCTGTTTCAACTGGGCAAATTCCAGCTCAATGCGGGTTTTCAGGCCATCATAATCGAAGCCCGGCTGCGCCTCCGCCAGCCCCTGCAGCAGGTCGGCAAAAATCCGTTCGGCATCGCTGATATTCGTCAGTGCGTCCTGGCCGCTAATGGTTTTCTCAATCATCGCCACCAGATGATTGGTGATTTTCGCTGGCGCAGAGAGCACGGTAGCAACCTGTCCCTGTTGCGCGTTGCTTTCCAGAATATCTGCCACGCGGAGAAAACGTTCCGCATTGGCTACTGAGGTTCCGCCGAATTTCAGCACTCGCATGATTGAAGCTCTCCTGAATTTTTGCCGAAAAAAAAGCCCGCACTGTTTAGGTGCGGGCTTTTTTCTTTGTTTTTCCTGTATGCGTCAGCCCGCACCGTTACCTGTGGTAATGGTGGTGGTAATAATAATTGTGGTGTTCAGGCTGTGATTACGCATTGAGATTTTTTCTGTCTGTCTTTGTCTTGTCCGTCTGCCTTCCAGAAGTAAAGCAAAGCGCACGTTAAGTCAACGAATTTGTCTTAGCCGCGATTTTAAGGCGATTGCGCAGAGTTCGGTTTCTGCGCGTAAATCATATTGGGATCGTTCAACTGATCGCCCGGTTTCCCGATCAGTCACTATTAAAATCGATATTCACCGATTATTTATCTATAAGTTTTTTTTCTACATCATGTAGCAGGCGATGCAGCATGGCGCTATCGCGCTGTTCCAGCAGGCCAATACGCTGATCGATCCAGTCTGCCATTTTGGCATCATCGCTCACCTCCAGTTTCACCAGCAGTTGGTGGAAGCGCTCGCGCAGCGCCTGCAGCTGGTGTTCGTTCGCTACCTCTTTCACTTCTGCCGCGACCTGATTCAGCGCCGACAGCTGATAGCAGTACACCATCACCGCCTGTCCGAGGTTGAGTGAAGGGTAATCATTGGCCATCGGAATGCCGGTCAGCAGATCGACCTGATCCAGCTCTTCATTGGTTAAGCCGCTGTCCTCACGACCAAACACCAGCGCGATTCGGCTCAGCCACTGGCGCTTTTCTTGCAGAATGGTTTCGACTTGCGCCGGCGTGGCGTAGTAGCGGAACTTCGCACGACTGCGGGCGGTGGTGGCGACCGAGAAATCGACATCGGCCAGCGCCTCACTCAGCGTGGCGTAGGTTTTGACATTATCGAGAATCTCACCGGCACCGTGCGCAACACGACGCGCGGCCGGGTCTTGCCAGGCATCGCTGGCGACAATACGCAGTTCGCTAAAACCCATGGTTTTCATGGCACGAGCGGCCGCGCCGATATTTTCCGGACGGGCGGGTGAGACAAGGATCAGGGGGAAATGCATGATTTTTCCATCGAACTGTTAACAACTCGCCCTATGTTGGCACGCAGTGGCAAAAATACCAACCGCACGGACAAGAGAAAATAAGATGTTAAGGATGTTAAAAGAGGATAAAAGCGATGGGGAGAAGATATTGTGGGATATAACTAAAATTTCCACGCTTAATTAATATAAATCTATTGTTTTTCATATTATTAAAATATTATTTCCTGCAGGTTTTAGTTTTACCGTTATGCAGCCAAAATGTAGCAAAAATGCTGCTTTTTGTGAGCTAAGCTGGCATTCCTGGAGAAGTTTTTCATAAAAGTGTTAACGTGCTACACTTGCATTTGATATAAGTCAACGAAGCGTTGTTTTTATGCTTATCGGTTGTTGTTGGTGCTGTTAGGTTGCTGTTAATACGGTTAGGATAAGCGCCAGTCCGATACCCACGGGGCACGCAAATATTCATCCTGACTGGCTGAGCTAACACTGAAGTTGACATAGATGGATGGTGTATTCCGAAGATTATTTCGTACACCGGTTGCGTAAGGCACGCTGTTTTGATGAACAGTAAACGCAGCCATCGTACGCCCTGTTTTCGATTTGTTGGCAAATTTTAGGTAGCGAAACATGCAGACCCCGCACATTCTTATCGTTGAAGACGAACTGGTCACGCGTAACACCCTCAAAAGTATTTTTGAGGCGGAAGGTTACGTGGTCTATGAAGCCACCGACGGCGCCGAGATGCATCAGGTGTTGACGGAAAATGACGTCAATCTGGTGATCATGGATATCAACCTGCCAGGCAAAAACGGTTTGCTGCTGGCACGCGAATTGCGTGAACAAGCAAACGTTGCGCTGATGTTCCTGACAGGTCGTGATAACGAAGTGGATAAAATCCTCGGCCTGGAGATTGGCGCCGATGATTACATCACTAAACCGTTTAACCCACGTGAGCTGACGATTCGTGCACGCAACCTGTTATCGCGCACCATGAATCTGGCGATGCCAAGCGAAGAACGTCGCGCGGTTGAAAGCTATCGCTTTAACGGCTGGGAGCTGGATATTAACAGCCGCTCACTGATTAGCCCGAACGGTGAACAGTATAAGCTGCCACGCAGTGAGTTCCGCGCGATGCTGCATTTCTGCGAAAACCCGGGCAAGATTCAAACCCGTGGCGATCTGCTGAAGAAGATGACGGGGCGTGAGCTGAAGCCGCATGACCGCACCGTGGATGTCACCATCCGCCGCATTCGTAAGCATTTTGAATCCACCCCGGATACGCCAGAAATCATCGCCACCATTCATGGCGAAGGTTACCGCTTCTGTGGTGAATTGCAGGATTAAGTTTGCTGCAGTAAAAGAAAAACGCCCATCAGGGCGTTTTTTTATGCCTCAATGCCACGGCATGATTGGCACAGCGCTCAGCGCATTTTTCGGCGAACCGTCCACCACTTTATCTGAGTAGCTCAGGTAAACCAGCGCATGACGTTTTTGATCATAGAAGCGCACCACCTGCAGCTTCTTAAATACCAATGAAGTGCGCTTTTGGAACACCACTTCTCCTTGCGCCTTGCCTTGTGCGATTTTATCGCTAAGCTCTACAGGCCCAACCTGCTGGCAGGAGATGGCCGCGTCGGAAGTATCTTCCGCCAGACCTAATCCGCCCTTGATCCCACCGGTTTTCGCCCGGCTGATATAACAGGTTACATTTTTTACGTCGGGGTCGTCGAAGGCTTCCACCACGATCTTATGGTCGGGGCCAAACATCTTGAAAACCGTGTCTACCGAGCCGATCTCCTCGGCCTGAACGCCCGCGCTGAAGAGACAAGTTGCAAGCGTGATTATAAGAAAGCGAGTTATTGTCATTGAGTTACCATTGGCAATCGAATAGATGAGACTGTAATGTACTGTCAATCGAACCCGGAACCAAACCTAAACGGGTTGTCACCCGCATTGATTTAGCACAGCCGATTGACAAACCGCCCCCACGCTTTTGTGCATTTCGTGCTATTATTCGACGACTTCATAGTTGCGCCACCAGAGAGTTATGAGGATGTTTTATGGACCAAGCCGGTATCATTCGCGATTTGCTTGTCTGGCTGGAGAGCCATCTGGATCAACCCCTTTCATTAGATAATGTTGCGTTGAAAGCGGGCTATTCCAAGTGGCACCTGCAGCGTATGTTCAAGGAAGTGACGAGCCACGCCATCGGCGCTTACATCCGCGCGCGTCGCCTGTCGAAAGCCGCTGTGGCCTTGCGCCTGACCAGCCGCCCGATCCTCGACATCGCTTTACAATACCGCTTCGATTCACAGCAGACTTTTACCCGAGCGTTTAAAAAGCAGTTTAATCAAACGCCCGCCTGGTATCGTCGCTCATCGGAATGGAACTCCTTCGGCATTCGTCCGCCGATTCGTCTGGACGATCACCACATGCCTGAGGCCACGTTTGTCACGCTGCCGGAAACGGTGCTGGTCGGGCAAACGCAGAGTTACACCTGTACGCTGGAGCAAATTTCCAGCTACCGTGACGAAATGCGCATCCACTTCTGGAAACAGTTCCTGCTGGAAACCGATACCGTGCCACCGGTGTTATACGGTCTGCATCAGGTACGTGCCAGCCATGAAAAGGATGACGAGCAGGAGATTCTCTACACCACGGCAGTGCCTGCCGATCAACAGGCATTGAGCATGCAGTCGAATCAAAATGTGATTCTCGAAGCCGGGGATTACGTGCAGTTCACCTATAACGGTGCTCGCAGCGCGCTGGGTGAGTTTATCCTGCTGCTGTACGGCACCTGCATGCCAACGTTGGGTCTGGTGCGTCGCCAGGGTCAGGATATTGAGCGCTTCTTCACGCATGGCGGTAAGAAACGCAGCGAGCCGCCAACGGAAATCCGTTGCGAATACCTGATTCCCATTCGCCCGCAGCAGAATCGCTGATATGAAAATGCCGTCATGATGACGGCATTTTTTTGGCTTCAATAACGGCAGGTCGTCATACATGACGCCCCTACGATTTAACCGCGTGCGCGTTGATCACGAACCCGCAATTTGACAGGGTGCGTATTCTTCACGCCCGCACGAATTTGTAGGGTGCGCATTCATGCGCACCGATACCAGATGACGCTTAACGCTGCAATTCGTCCAGCGCAGGGGCATCCAGATGCGACACATCGCCTGCCGTCTCGACCACCCAACCTGCTGCCAGCCACGCGCTCTGTTGATGGTCCACGCGTGAAATAGAGCAGTTGCGCAGGCGCAAACGGCGCTCAGCGTGCGCCGGCAATCCCAATAGCGTACTCACTAACACGCCTAACGCCATACCGTGGCTGACAATCAACGGACGGCTGCCCGCTGGCAGTTCCAGCAACGCGTTCAGCGCTTCGTGCATGCGCGTCGCCATCTCCAGCATCGATTCACCGCCAGGGATGCGGCCGTCCTGGGTGCCATCCACCAGCGTTTTACGCCAGCTCTCCTCTTCCGGCGTTAAGCCATCAAGGGGGCGCTGTTCGAGACAACCCATATTCAGCTCACGCAAACGTGCATCAACCGTGACCGTACAACCACAGGCATCCGCGATGATCTCGGCGGTGCGGCGCGTGCGGCCTAAATCGCTGGCAATCACATGGGTGATCCCCTGCGATTTCATCCGTTCGCCCACTTGTTGGGCCTGTTGCTCACCTTTTTCCGTCAGCGGACTGTCGGATTGACCTTGAATGCGTCGGGCCGCATTCCATACCGTTTCGCCGTGACGAACAAGATAGACCTGTAGCATGCTTAATTTCCGTTATACTGCGACAAATTTGCCTTGAGGGTTCAAACAATTATGTACCACGTTGTCGCAGCCACCATCAACCCGGCAAAAATTCGCGCGATTGCTCAGGCGTTCAACGACGTCTTTGGTGAAGGATCCTGCCATATTGAAGGGGTCGAGGTCGAGAGCGGCGTTGCCGCACAGCCGTTAAGCGATGTCGAAACGCGAACTGGCGCACGTACCCGCGTGGCGAATGCGCGTTTGCAGCGTCCTGAGTCTGACTACTGGGTAGCGATTGAAGCCGGTATCGAAGGCGATTGTGCTTTTGCATGGATGGTGATTGAAAACGCCCAGCAGCGCGGCGAATCACGCTCCGCCAGCTTCACCTTGCCGCCGATTGTCATGGAGGGATTAGCCGCCGGACACGAACTCGGTCACGAGATGGCGCGCTTAACTGGCGTTGATAATATTAAGCAGAAAGGCGGTGCCATCGGTGCGTTTACCAACGGCCTGCTGAGCCGCTCCAGCGTTTACCATCAGGCGCTGATACTGGCACTCTGCCCGTTCACCCATCCGCTGTATCAGCAGTAATTAATGGCGGCCTAAGCGCGCTTCCAGCCAGCGTTTCAGCTCGGGAGGCGCTTCTTTTAGACTGTTAGATCCACGCGTGATCGTGGCGATACCGACGCCCAGCTCATTCTTCAGCTCACGCTGGCTCATGTCGCCGTTCATCAGCTCTTCGATAATGCGCAGGCGCGTGCCAAACGCTTCACGTTCATCGGGCGTCATCATCAGTTGCAACAACGGCAACGACACACCGTCCGCGAAAGCGTTCTGCATCAAATCGATAAAACGCAGCCAGTTATCTTCAACAGGCTGAGCCGCATCCGGCTGGGAAGAAAGAGGTTGGCTCATGAAGGGCTTCCGTACTCATTAGCGAGTACGGAAGCATAGCACAGCTAGTAACGGCGATTCCACTCGCCATCGGCGAGAATCTTATCCGGCTTGCCCATGAAGTAACGATAGTAGGCGTCATACGCCAGCACGTTTTTCACGTAGCCGCGTGTTTCCGAGAACGGAATGGTTTCGATGAATGCCACCGCATCCAGTTTGCCACCGCTGTTGTTCAACCAACTGCGCACCCTGCCCGGCCCGGCATTATACGCCGCCGAGGAGAAGATACGGTTCTGATCGAACTGCTGATAGACATACTCCAGATACTGCGTACCAATCTGGATATTGGTCTGCGGATCCAGCAGCTGGCTGCTGTTCACATAGCCGGGGATGTTGTACATCTTCACAGTATGCGCTGCTGTCGCTGGCATCACCTGCATCAA
Organism: Pantoea sp. C8B4; assembly: GCF_051336905.1. NCBI lineage: Bacteria > Pseudomonadati > Pseudomonadota > Gammaproteobacteria > Enterobacterales > Erwiniaceae > Pantoea > Pantoea sp. C8B4. The sequence goes on along the minus strand of NZ_JBGMNK010000007.1, from coordinate 31,695 downwards.
ACCACTGGCACCAACCGGTGAACGCGCTTTCGGATTCCACGCACTCTCCTGGCGGGAGATCGCCATAGCATAGCTCTGCGGAATACCTTTATCGCTGGTGTATTGCTGATACAAATTGCGCCATGCCAGCGGGAAGCGCTCTTTCAGGCTATCCCACATTTTCGCGGTAATAGTGGCCTGCACACTGAGATCCCACCAGTCTTGCTCGTTGGCGTAACGCGCCAGCATCTGTTGCTGCGAATGGGTCTTACTAGAGATCAGATTGGCCCACTCACTGCGCGCCAGGTTATCCAGCCCCCAATACATCAGCTCACGCACGCGCGCCAGTTCGGGCCCCTGCACCACCGAGCTGTCTGCCGCCGGGGCCTGATCGATCTGCAATGGATATTCCACACCGAGACGTTGCGCCGCCACCATCGGGTAGAAGCCACGTGCCTGCATCAATTTACGCAGGATCTCATCGGCCTCGTCTTTACGACCCTGAGAGATCAGCAGATCGGCCTGCCAGTATTGCCACTCATCTTTCTCTTTGGCTTCTACTGGCAAACGCGCGATCCAGGTGTTCAGTCCACGACGATCGTTCTGACTCAGTGCCAGCCGCACACGCCGTTCCACCAGCGCAGTGGATTCACTGTTCATCACCACTGCATCACGCCAGCGCGCCTGCTCGGAAGTCAGATCCGCGCCCATCATGCGCCACACCACGGTTTCCTTGAGATCCTGCTCTTCCGCCGGGCTCATTTTCTGCGCCTGCACCAGTTGCGGGATCATCATGCGCGCATTATCCATGTCTTCACGCGCGACGCGGGCAAAGGCATAACTGGTGGCCATCCGAGTGAAATCGGTCGGACCGAGGCTGCTGGCAAACGTGGTGACGGTCTGCGGATTTTGCTGCAGCGCAATCAGCGCGCTGGAGGTGGTCTGGTAATCCGCCGGCAGCATTTTGGCCAGGTAATTGACCAGACTGTCGTTGCCAGCTTTCATCGCCAGGCGAATACGTTCGAGAATGGTAATCGGCGACATCTGTCCGGACGCTTGCCACACCGAGAACAGCTGATCGCAATCATTCGGTAACGCGGAACCGCGCAGCCAGATCGATTTCGCGCCATCAAACGCCACCTGCTGTTGGCCGGTAGCCCACTTGGCGTAATACCAGTTACAGCGCGCCTGCACCGGTTTTGGCTCATCCGGGCTGAAGCTCAATACGCCCTGCCAGTCCTGACGATGTGCCAGCACGTTGACGAAGCGTGTCGAGAGCGAACGCGCCGGTGGCAGCGTTGGATATTGCTGAATGAAATTCTTCACCGCCAGCGGCGTCTCTTGATCGAGATCCTGCGCCAGCAAACGGTATTGCAGATACGGATAGAGCGGATAATCCTGCAGCGTTGGCATCAGCTGCGAGACCTGGTCCATTTGATTGTTATCCCAGGCTTGTTTGATTTGCGCATAGCGCTGTCTTTGTTGATCCAGCGAGTCGGCCCACACGCTGCTGGCCGTGCTGACCAGACAGATCCCTATCATCCAGTTACGCCACTTCTCCACTCTGCTCTCCTCTCTGCTGCGATCCAGCTCATGCCAGACTTAACTCATGCTAACCAGGCCAACGGTCTCTTGCCATGTTCTTCACAAAATTTACGCAGGCGCACCGTGATTGCACACCGTCTGCGCTGTGACTGTGCAAATTATCATCACAAAATCTTATGTCATATCAATTAGCTACAACTATTCATTCACTTACAAAAATGGCACGCGCTTTGCTCTGTTGAATTCCATCTTGTATACCAGTTGGAATTCACTCATGGCAGCAACCTTCGGATACACGCTTCAGGATTGGCAACACCGCTATCAGCAGGACCCACAGTGCATCAGCACCTTGTTGGCAGCACACCTCGACGCCATCGACCAGCAGGATAACGCCTGGCTGTATGTCGCTTCGCCCGCTCAATTGCAGGCGCAAATTGAACCCTTGCTGGCCAGCTACTTGCGCAATCCCGCTGCACTGCCGCTGTTTGGCGTGCCGTTTGCGGTGAAAGACAATATCGATGTGGCAGGCTGGCCGACCAGTGCCGCCTGCCCGGCCTTAACCTACACGGCTGAAACCGATGCCTTTGTGGTCGCACAGCTCAAAGCAGCCGGTGCGGTGGTGATCGGCAAAACCAACCTCGACCAATACGCCACAGGGTTAGTCGGCACGCGTTCTCCGTTTGGCGCAGTGAGTAACACCTTTAACCCCGAATATGTGAGCGGCGGTTCCAGCTCCGGTTCTGCTTCGGTGCTGGCGCGCGGCCTGGTGGGCTTCTCGCTGGGCACCGATACCGCCGGTTCCGGTCGCGTCCCAGCAGGTTTTAACAACATCGTCGGTCTGAAACCGACCAAAGGCTGGTTCTCGGCCAGCGGCGTCGTGCCTGCTTGCCGTTTGAATGACACCATCTCCGTCTTCGCCCTGACCGTGGAAGATGCCTTCGCCGTTGCCACCGCTGCAGGCGGTTACGATGCCGGAGATGCCTACTCGCGCAGCAATCCGCACACCGCGCCTGCCAGCTTCAAGGCTCAACCTGATTTCGCCATTCCCGCCACGCCTGAATTCTTTGGTGATAAGCAGGCCGAAGCGGCGTGGTTGAGTGCCCTGGATCAACTGCAAGCGGGCGGCGCGACGCTGCATCCGATCGACTTCACCGCATTCCACCAACTGGCGGAACAGCTTTATTACGGCCCGTGGGTTGCCGAGCGCACTGTCGCTGTCGGTGAGATGATCAATCGCCCGGAAGAGATGGACCCGGTGGTGTACGGCATTGTCAGCAGTGGCCTGAAATACACCGCCGTCGAGGCTTATCAGGCGGAATACCTGCGCGCTGAGCTGACGCGTCAAATCCAGCAAACCCTGGCGCAGTTCGATGCGGTCGTGGTACCGACCTCGCCGACCATTCACACGCTGGAAGAGATGAAGCAGGAGCCGGTGCACTACAACTCGCAGTTTGGCACCTACACCAACTTCACTAACCTCGCTGACCTCAGCGCGCTGGCGCTGCCTGGCCCGTTCCGCGCTGATGGCCTGCCTGCTGGCATCACCCTGATTGCACCGGCCTGGCAAGATCGCGCATTAGCAGGCTTCGGCATTCAGTGGCAGCAGCAGATGGCGCTGACGTTAGGCGCTACCGGCAAAGCTCAGCCCTCTCAACACAGTGCCTTCCCGCTCTCTGCCGATCACGTACGCGTGGCAGTCGTCGGTGCGCACCTCACCGGCATGCCGCTGAATTTCCAGCTCACCACCCGTGATGCGGTGTGGGTAGAAGAGACGCAAACCGCCAGCCACTACCGTCTGTTTGCGCTGCTCGATGGCCCCATAAAGAAGCCCGGCCTGCTGCGCGGCGACAGCGGTGCCGCTATCACCGTGGAACTGTGGGATATCCCGCTGGCACGCTTTGGCGAATTCGTGGCGGAAATCCCGGCACCGCTCGGCATTGGCTCACTGACGCTGGCTGATGGCCGCGTGGTGAAAGGCTTTATCTGTGAACCGGCGGTGCTGTCGCAGGCGCTGGAAATTACCGAATTCGGCGGCTGGCGCAACTGGCTGGCCTCTCAGGGGAGTAAATAACCATGTTCAGCACCGTACTGATCGCTAACCGTGGCGAAATCGCCTGCCGTGCGATTCGCACCCTGAAACGTCTTGGTGTGAAGAGCGTCGCCGTTTACTCCGATGCCGACCGTAACGCGCGCCATGTCAAAGAAGCCGATGTGGCGATTGCGCTGGGTGGCGATAAAGCCAGCGACAGCTATCTGCGCATCGATAAGATTCTGGCCGCCGCCAAAGAGACCGGCGCGGAAGCCATCTGGCCGGGCTACGGCTTCCTCTCCGAAAGCCTGCCGTTTGCCGCCGCCTGTGAAGAAGCGGGGGTTGCTTTTGTTGGCCCGACGGCGCAGCAGATTGGCGAGTTTGGCCTGAAGCACCGCGCGCGTGAACTGGCGGCCAGCGCAGGTGTGCCGATGACGCCTGGCACACCGCTGCTCAACTCGCTGGAAGAGGCGCTCAGCGCGGCAGAAAACATCGGTTATCCGGTGATGCTGAAAAGCACGGCGGGCGGCGGCGGCATTGGCTTAACACGCTGTGACGATGCTGATGCGCTGCACAATGCGTGGGAGAGCGTACGTCGTCTCGGCGAACAATTCTTCAGTGATGCAGGCGTGTTCCTGGAGCGCTTTGTTGACCGCGCGCGCCATGTTGAAGTGCAGATTTTTGGTGACGGCAGCGGCAAAGTGATCGCCCTCGGTGAGCGTGACTGCTCATTGCAGCGTCGCAACCAGAAAGTGGTGGAAGAGACCCCGGCACCGAACCTGCCGCAGGCGACGCGTGAGGCGCTGCTTTCTTCGGCCGTGCGTCTGGGCGAGTTAGTGAGCTATCGCAGCGCCGGTACCGTGGAATACATCTACGACGCCGCACAGGATGCGTTCTATTTCCTCGAAGTGAACACCCGCTTGCAGGTTGAGCATCCAGTGACGGAGTGTGTCACCGGGCTCGATCTGGTGGAGTGCATGCTGCAAGTCGCCGCCGGTGATGCCATCGACTGGGCGCGACTGCAACAGGCACCCAAAGGCGCATCGATTGAAGTGCGTATCTACGCCGAAGATCCGCTGAAAAACTTCCAGCCAAGCCCCGGCACTCTGACCGGCGTCAGTTTCCCGGATGGCGTGCGTGTCGATGGCTGGATCGATACCGGCACCGAAGTCTCAGCGTTTTACGATCCGATGATTGCCAAACTGATCGTTCACGCCGACACGCGTGAGGCGGCGCTGGCGAAAATGCAGCAGGCGCTGGATGCCACGCAGCTGCACGGCATCGCCACCAACCTCGATTATCTGCGCCAGATTGTTGCCACCGAAGCGTTCAGCAGCGGCAAAGTCTGGACGCGTTTCCTCGACAGTTTTACGCCGTCTGCCAGCGTGATTGAAGTGCTGCAACCGGGTACCTTCAGCAGCATCCAGGATTTCCCTGGCCGCCTCGGCTATTGGGATATTGGCGTGCCGCCTTCTGGCCCGATGGATGACTTCGCTTTCCGCCTCGCAAACCGCATTGTCGGCAACCACGACAGCGCCGCCGGGCTGGAATTCACTCTGCAAGGCCCGACGCTGCGTTTCCACAGCGATGCGGTGATTGCGCTAACCGGCGCGGATTGCCCGGCAGAACTGGATGGCGCCAGCCTCAATTACTGGCAGCCAATCAGCGTCAAAGCAGGGCAAACCTTGACGCTGGGCCGCGCTCAGAGCGGTTGCCGCACTTATTTGGCGGTACGCAACGGTTTCGATGTGCCGGAATATCTTGGCAGCCGTTCAACCTTCTCACTCGGCCAGTTTGGCGGCCATGCCGGACGCACCCTGCGCGTCGCGGATATGCTGCCGATCTCTCAGCCGCTGCTGGCCGCCTGCACCACGCCCGCGCCGATCAGTGAACCGCAAGCGCTGGATCATGCGCTGGTGCCGCACTATGGCAGCGAATGGCGCATCGGCGTGCTGTACGGCCCGCACGGCGCACCGGATTTCTTCACCCAGGCTGCCATCGACGAGTTCTTTGCCAGCGACTGGCAGGTGCACTACAACTCCAACCGCCTCGGCGTACGTTTAGTCGGGCCAAAACCGACCTGGACGCGTGCCAACGGCGGCGAAGCCGGGCTGCACCCTTCTAATGTGCACGACTGCGAATACGCGATTGGCGCGGTGAACTTTACCGGTGACTTCCCGGTGATCCTGACCCATGACGGCCCGAGCCTCGGTGGCTTCGTCTGTCCGGTGACGATTGCCAAAGCGGAGCTGTGGAAAGTCGGTCAGGTAAAACCAGGCGACCGCATTCGCTTCCACCCGATCAGCGCTGACGAAGCGGTGGCGCTGGAGAAAGCGCAGGCGCACAGCGTGGAAACTCTGCGCAGCACTCATGCGCCAGCCTTTGAGGTGCCTTCACTGGCGGCCAGTAACATCGGCTCTGCTACCCTGCTGGCGGCATTACCTGCGACGTCCACCACGCCTGCTGCCGTGTATCGCCAGGCCGGGGATAAATACGTGCTGATTGAGTACGGCGATAACGTGCTGGATCTGGCGCTGCGTCTGCGTGTGCATCTGCTGATGAATGCGCTGCGTGAACGTGCGGTGCCTGGCGTGGAAGAGCTATCGCCTGGCGTGCGTTCATTGCAAGTGCGTTATGACAGCCTGATCCTCAGTCAAAAGCAGTTGATGAATCTGCTGCTGGAACTGGAAGCCGGACTCGGTGATGTCAGCCAGCTGAAGGTGCCGTCACGTATTGTCTGGATGCCAATGGCGTTTGAAGACAGCGCCACACTCGGTGCCGTCGAGCGTTACAAAGAAACCGTGCGGGCCACTGCGCCCTGGCTGCCAAACAACGTCGATTTTATCCAGCGTATTAATGGCCTCGAGAGTCGTGAAGCCGTCCGTGACACCCTTTTCGGCGCCAGCTATCTGATCCTCGGCTTGGGGGATGTCTATCTCGGTGCGCCTTGTGCAGTGCCGATCGATCCGCGTCATCGCCTGCTCAGTTCCAAATACAGCCCGGCACGTACCTTTACCGCCGAAGGCACGGTCGGTATTGGCGGGATGTACATGTGCATCTACGGCATGGATTCCCCAGGTGGCTATCAACTGGTGGGCCGCACGCTGCCAATCTGGAACAAATTCCTCAAGAACGACCAGTTCGCGGCGGATGAGCCATGGCTGCTGCACTTCTTCGATCAGGTGCGCTTCTATCCGGTGACCGAAGATGAACTCACTCAGCTACGCGATGACTTCCGCGAAGGGCGCGCCACGGTACGCATCGAAGAAACCCTGTTTGATTTCGCTGCCCACCAGCAATTCCTCGCTGAACACGCCGACTCGATTGCCGAATTCCGTCAGCGCCAGTCAGCCGCTTTCGAACAGGAAGTGACGCTGTGGGCGCAGGAAGAGCAGAACGCGCCGCTGACCAGTGAAGAGACGCTGATGGCCCCGGAAGCCGACGAAGATGCACTGGCGGTCTGTGCCGATATGAACGGCAACATCTGGAAAGTGCTGGTGCAGCCAGGTGACGCGGTGGAAGCCGGTCAGACGCTGATCATCGTCGAAGCAATGAAAATGGAACTGGCGATTGTCGCGCCGCAGGCCGGCACGGTGAAACGCATCGCCTGCCAGGCAGGACGTCCGGTGAGTCCGGGCGATACCTTGCTGTGGCTGGAATAAGGAATTCACATGAATCAAAGCCCACGTAGCAAAGGCCGCCCGGAAGCACTGGCGGAGAAGGTTTACCAGGCACTGAAACAAGACATTTTTGAGTTTCGTTTGATGCCCGGTGACCGCTTTAGCGAAAACGAAATCGCCGATCGGCTCGACGTGAGCCGCACGCCGGTGCGACAGGCGCTGTTCTGGCTGGAGCGCGAGGGCTATGTCGAAGTGTGGTTCCGCAGCGGCTGGCAGGTGAAGCCGTTCGACTTCGAATACTTCGAGGAACTGTACGACTTCCGCACCGTGCTGGAGCGCGAAGCAGTACGCCGCCTGTGCGCACTGCCGCCGCTGGCCTGTGCGGAGATACTGACCGAACTGAAAGGTTTCTGGATCGATGCGCCACGCCTTGAGGATGGCAAAGCGGTGTCGGCGCACGATGAAGCCTTTCACATGGCGCTGGTGGCCGCCGCTGGCAATCAGGAGATGGCACGCATCCACGCCGAACTGACCGAAAAAATCCGCATCATCCGTCGTCTCGACTTTACCCGTGACGACCGGGTAGATGCGACATACCGCGAACACGCTCAGATTTTACGGGCGATTTTCCAGCAAAAAACCGAGGAGGCACAACGCATTTTAACCGACCACATCGCTGTCAGTAAGGCAGAGGTCAGAAAGATCACATTGCATATGTTACAGCAGGCCCGGCTTCAACCCATTGAATAAAAACACTAACACATTTAGAGGGTTAACGATGAAAAGACGTTCGTTGCTAAAAGCTTTTGCGCTCTCCGCCACTGTGGCCAGTTTGGGCTTTACCTTTGGTGCCCAGGCCGCTGATACCATCAAAGTCGGCATCATGTCGTCGCTTTCCGGCACCATGGCGATCTCCGAGACGCCGCTGAAAGACGTGGCCCTGATGACCATTGATGAAATCAACGCTAAAGGCGGCGTGCTGGGCAAAAAGCTGGAACCGGTGGTGGTCGATCCGGCATCTAACTGGCCGCTGTTCGCGGAAAAAGCGCGCCAGCTGTTAACGCAGGATAAAGTCGCGGCTGTATTCGGTTGCTGGACCTCGGTATCACGTAAGTCGGTGCTGCCGGTGTTTGAAGAGCTGAACGGCCTGCTGTTCTATCCCGTGCAGTATGAAGGCGAAGAGATGTCGCCAAACGTGTTCTATACCGGTGCCGCCCCTAACCAGCAGGCGATTCCGGCGGTGGAATATCTGATGAGCGAAGACGGCGGCAGCGCCAAGCGCTTCTTCCTGCTGGGTACCGATTACGTCTACCCGCGCACCACCAACAAGATCCTGCGCGCCTTCCTGCACACCAAAGGCATTCAGGATAAAGACATTGAAGAGGTCTACACGCCGTTTGGCTACAGCGATTATCAGACCATCGTTTCTAACATCAAGAAGTTCTCTGCCGGTGGCAAAACTGCAGTGATCTCCACCATCAATGGTGACTCCAACGTGCCGTTCTACAAAGAGCTGGCTAACCAGGGCATCAAAGCCACGGATATTCCGGTAATCGCCTTCTCGGTTGGCGAGGAAGAACTGCGCGGGATTGATACCAAACCGCTGGTGGGTCAGTTAGCCGCATGGAACTACTTCGAATCGGTGGATAACCCAACTAACGCGAAATTCGTGGCGGATTACCGTGCTTATGCCAAAGCGCACAACCTGCCGAACGCAGGCACCGTGGTGACCAATGACCCGATGGAAGCGACCTATGTCGGCATCCATATGTGGGCGCAGGCGGTAGAAAAAGCGGGCACCACCGATGTGGACAAAGTACGTGCGGCGATGGCCGGACAGACCTTTAAAGCACCGGACGGCTTCACGCTGACCATGGATAAAACCAACCACCATCTGCATAAGCCAGTGATGATCGGTGAAGTGGAAGAGAACGGCCAGTTCAACGTGGTGTGGCAGACCGATAAAACGGTACGTGCCCAGCCGTGGAGCCCGTATATCGCTGGTAATGATAAGAAGCCGGATTATCCAGTGAAATCGACGAAGTAATGCCGTGGTCGCCTTCAAGGGCGACCCTACAAACTTCGCTCGGATAATGTCGAGGCGTCATTCATGACGTAATGACGCTCACTTAAGCCAATGAGTCCGTATTTAACCCGGCGTTCATGAATGCGTTCCCTATGAAAAGGCACCGGACAATGTAGGGGCGTCAATTAGGGTGGCCCTGCAAAATTTGCCCGGACAACGTAGGGTCGTCATTCATGGCGACCGTTTTCAACACTGCACCACCGTAACAGGACGATAACCATGATCCTCCGCCGTTATCTTTGCTGTCTGCTGCTGCTCCTGCCGTGGCTCGCCCAGGCGGGCGATGGCGCTGATTTCGCCGCCGCCAACCGCACTGAACAGGCCAATCTGCTGCAACAGTGGGCGGCCACTCCGCAAGCCAGCCGCTTGCCGCTGCTGCAGGCGCTGCGTAACGAAAGCATGGTCATCGACCAAAATAAACAGCCGTTCAGCAAGCAGGATGACAAACTCATTCCGCTGGACAGCGCACAACAGCCGACGGGTGAGACCAAAAAGCTGTTTATGAACAACCGGCTGCGCGTGTTAATCGCCAGCGCCCTCGCCGCCCACCAGCTGGTGAGCGATGATCCGGCTATCCGCCTGCGTGCCGCACAACAGTTGCAAAACGATGGAGCGGCCGATCAGTTGCCGCTGATCGAACAGCGCCTCGCCGTGGAAAAAGACACTCAGGTTCACGCCGTGCTCGCCATGGCCGCCGCCAACCTGCAACTGGCCAGCCCGGATGCCGCCGTACGCCTCAAAGCCGTCACGCTGCTCGGTGAATCCAGCGATCCTAATATGCAGGCCAGCCTCAATCGCTTAACGCAGGCCAGCAACGAACCCGATGCGCAGGTGCGCGCCGCGGCCACGGAGAGCCTGCAACAAATCAAACATCGCCTGATGTGGGGCGATCTGTTCGGTCAGGCGTTTACCGGCCTGTCACTCGGCTCGATCCTGCTGCTGGCTGCGCTGGGTCTGGCGATCACTTACGGCCTGCTTGGCGTGATCAACATGGCGCACGGTGAGATGCTGATGCTCGGCGCGTACGCCACCTGGTTTGTACAAAACCTGTTCCAGCAGTTCGCACCGCAGTGGCTGGCGTGGTATCCGCTGCTGGCGCTGCCTGTGGCATTCCTGATCACCGCAGGCATTGGCATGCTGCTGGAGCGCACCATCATTCGCCATTTATACGGCCGCCCGCTGGAAACCCTGCTCGCTACCTGGGGCATCAGCCTGATGCTGATCCAACTGGTGCGCATGCTGTTTGGCGCACAGAACCTGGAAGTGGCTAACCCAAGCTGGCTGTCTGCCGGCTGGCAAGTGCTGCCTAACCTGGTGCTGCCGTACAACCGTATTGCGGTGATTCTGTTTGTGTTTGCGGTACTCGGCCTCACCTGGCTGCTGCTCAACAAAACGCGTTTGGGCCTGAGCGTGCGCGCCGTGACGCAAAACCGTGCCATGGCCGATTGCTGCGGCGTACCAACCGGGCGCATCGATATGCTGGCGTTTGGGCTGGGTTCCGGCATTGCAGGACTGGGCGGTGTGGCGCTGTCGCAGCTCGGTAACGTCGGCCCGGAACTGGGCCAGGGTTACATCATCGACTCTTTCCTGGTGGTAGTGCTGGGCGGCGTAGGCCAACTGGCGGGGACTGTGGTTGCCGCCTTTGGTCTGGGCATCCTCAACAAAGTGCTGGAACCGCAGATTGGTGCGGTGCTGGGTAAAATCCTCATCCTCGTGCTGATCGTGCTGTTCATTCAGAAACGTCCACAGGGCCTGTTTGCCTTCAAAGGGAGGGTAATAGACTGATGAGCCAACCCCTGACGTTAACGCTGACGCGCAAAGCGCCGCGCCTCAGCATCAGCCTCGGCATCGTAATCACCTTGCTGCTGCTGGTGCTGCCGTTCTGCGCTCTGCTACCGGCCACGCATCCACTGGCGATCTCCACCTACACGCTGACCTTGATCGGCAAAATCCTCTGCTATGCGATTGTCGCGGTGGCGCTGGATCTGGTGTGGGGCTATGCCGGATTGCTGTCTCTTGGACACGGCCTGTTCTTCGCATTGGGCGGCTATGCGATGGGCATGTACCTGATGCGCCAGGCATCGGGCGAGGGCTTACCGGCCTTTATGTCGTTCCTGTCATGGAATGAGCTGCCGTGGTTCTGGGCGGGTACCCAGCACTTTGCCTGGGCGCTGTGTCTGATCATGCTGGTGCCGGGTTTGCTGGCGCTAGTGTTCGGCTACTTCGCCTTCCGCTCAAAAATCAAAGGCGTTTACTTCTCAATCATGACGCAGGCGCTGACCTACGCGGGCATGCTGCTGTTCTTCCGTAATGAAACGGGCTTTGGCGGTAACAACGGTTTTACCGGTTTCACCACCCTGCTCGGCTTTAACGTGACCGCCACCGGCACGCGTATTGGACTGTTTGTCGCCACCGTGCTGCTGTTGTTAATCAGCCTTGGCATTGGCTTCGCTCTGGCGCGCAGCAAACTTGGCCGGGTGCTGACCGCCGTGCGCGATGCAGAGAACCGTTTGATGTTTGTCGGTTACGACCCCAAAGGCTTCAAGCTGTTTGTCTGGACGCTGTCGGCAGTGTTGTGTGGTCTCGCGGGTGCGCTGTACGTGCCGCAGGTCGGCATTATCAATCCCAGTGAAATGTCGCCGACCAACTCGATTGAGGCAGCTATCTGGGTGGCACTCGGCGGGCGCGGCACCTTAATTGGCCCGCTTTTAGGGGCCGCGATTGTGAACGGAGCCAAAAGCTGGTTCACCGTGGCCTTCCCGGAATATTGGCTGTTCTTCCTCGGCCTGATGTTTATCCTCGTCACGCTGTTCCTGCCGCGTGGTGTGATTGGCCTGCTGCGCCGGAGGCGTGATGACTGAGCAACTGTTTACCCAACCCCATCCCGCCGATCGCCATCGCGATCAGAGTGATCCGGTGCTGCAACTGGAGAAGATCAATGTCTCCTTTGACGGCTTCCGCGCACTCACCGATCTGTCGCTGAAGATCGGCGTTGGCGAGCTGCGTTGTGTGATCGGCCCCAACGGCGCGGGCAAAACCACGCTGATGGATGTGATCACCGGCAAAACCCGTCCCGACAACGGGCAAGTGATCTATGACCAGGACACCGATCTCACCCGCATGTCGTCGGTGGAGATCGCTCGGGCCGGCATTGGCCGCAAGTTCCAGAAACCCACGGTGTTTGAAGCCTTAACGGTGTTTGAGAATCTGGAAATCGCGCTGAAAAACGATAAGTCGGTGTGGGCTAGCCTGCGTGCACGACTCAACGGCGAACAGCAGGATCGCATCGATGAGGTGCTAAAACTGCTGCGGCTGAGCGGTGAACGCCAGCGCAAAGCGGGCTTGCTGTCGCACGGTCAGAAGCAGTTTCTCGAAATCGGCATGTTGTTAGTGCAGGACCCGCATCTGCTACTGCTCGACGAGCCCGCGGCGGGTATGACCGACGCGGAAACCGAGTACACCGCCGAGCTGTTCCGCAGTCTGGCGGGCAAGCATTCGCTGATGGTGGTGGAACACGACATGGGTTTTGTCGAGACCATTGCCGATCACGTCACGGTGCTGCATCAGGGCCAGGTGCTGGCAGAGGGATCGTTACGCGAAGTGCAGGCGAACGATCGGGTCATCGACGTTTATCTGGGGCGCTAAGATGCTGCAAGTATCCGAACTGAATCAATATTATGGCGGCAGCCATATTCTGCGCGGTCTTTCGTTTGAGACGAAACCGGGCGAAATTACCTGCCTGCTGGGCCGCAACGGCGTGGGTAAAACCACGCTGCTGAAATGCCTGATGGGGCTAATCCCGGCAAAATCCGGCGAGATTCGCTGGCAGGATAAGGTGATCAACAGCCGTAAGCCGCACCAGCGTGTGCAGGCGGGTATTGCTTATGTGCCGCAGGGCCGTGAAATTTTCCCGCGCCTGACGGTGGAGGAGAATCTGCTGATGGGGCTGGCACGCTTCTCGGGATCGCAGTCCAAATCCGTGCCCGAGGAGATTTACCAGCTGTTTCCGGTGCTGCGCGAAATGAAGGCCCGACGTGGCGGCGATCTGTCCGGTGGGCAACAGCAGCAGCTGGCAATCGGTCGTGCTTTGGCATGCAAGCCGCAGCTGTTGATCCTTGACGAGCCGACCGAAGGGATCCAGCCGTCGGTGATCAAAGAGATCGGCGCGGTGATCCGTCAGTTAGCCCAGCGCGGTGATATGGCGATCCTGCTGGTTGAGCAGTTTTACGATTTCGCCGCCGAGCTGGCCGATCAGTATCTGGTAATGTCGCGTGGAGAGATCGTACAACGCGGCGCGGGATCCAATATGGAAGCAGAAGGCGTGCGCGGATTAGTGGCGATTTGACCGTAGGATGCGCATTCATGCGCACCTGAATGCCAGGACGCCATAAATGGCGCCCCTACGGCTCAATGCCTATCGCTATAGCGGCGCCATTTTTTGTGTGAAATTACTGAGCCGGTTTCGACTCCAGCTGGAACACGCTGATATTCTCCACCAGCGAGCCGACCTGCTGATTCAGCGCGCGCGCCGATTGAGCGGACTGCTGTGACAGCGTGGCGTTCTGCTGGGTGGCAGCATCCATATGCGTCACCGCCAGGTTCACCTGCTCAATACCCACGCTCTGCTCCGCGCTAGCGGATGAGATGTTCTCCATCAACTCGCACAGCTGCTTCACGCTCTCGACGATCTCCTGCATCGACGATCCCGCGCCTTTCACCAGCGTATTGCCCTGCGCAATCAAACTCACTGAACGATCGGTCAAACCACGAATATCACGCGCTGCGGAAGCCGATCGCTGGGCCAGCGCACGCACTTCCGAGGCCACCACCGCAAAGCCACGACCATCATTACCCGCACGCGCCGCTTCCACCGCCGCGTTAAGTGCCAGAATATTGGTCTGGAACGCAATGCCATCAATCACCGTCACGATCTCATTGATCTCACGTGAGAACTGGTGAATCTCGCCCATCGCCACCACCACTTTTTCCACCACTTCACCGCCATCACCGGCACGCTGGCGGGTATCACGCGCGATATCGCTGGCATGGCGTGCGTTCTCGGCATTGTTTTTCACCACGGAAGTCAGCTGCTCCATTGAGGCTGCGGTCTCTTCCAACGCACTGGCCTGCGCTTCGTTGCGTGCCGACAACTCGCGGCTGCCGTGTGCGACCTGATCGGTGGTATCGGCTATTGCCTCAGTCCCCGAACGCACACCGGTCACAATACGCGTCAGGTTATGATTCATATCACGCAGCGCCGCCATCAGCTGTGCGGTTTCATCACGTCCTGAGACCGCAATCTGGGCACGCAGATCCCCTGCCGCCACGGTCTTCGCTACGTTAATTGCCTGCTTCAACGGACGCGTGATGCTCTGCACCAGCCAGGCCGTAATGCACACGCCGACCAGCAAGATACAGCCCATCGCGATCAACAGCAGCATGCGGGTTTTCTGGTAATGGGCGAGGTTGTTGGCTTCGATCTCCTGATGCATCTGCTGCGCGCGTTTCAGCGTGGCAGCCACCAGATCGTCGATTTGCTGTGTCGGTGCACGGTCAATACCGGTGACCAGATGGTCAACGCGTGCCGCACTGTTAATATCGCTGATACTGTAGTTTTCCAGCGCCGCCAGATATTTGCTCTCCAGCCCTGCATGCACCGCGCGCGCCTGTTCCACGGGAGCATCAGGTAACCCCAGCGACGTCTGAATCTGGCTCAGCTTACTCAGCAGCGCCTGCGTTTGTTGGCTCTCTTTCAAAAACGCCTTTTTGTACTTATCGAAGGTCTCCTGCCCTTGGGTGCCGCGCAGCAGGGTATTTTTCCACTCCTGTACCTGTATCTTGAACTGCACCTGCGCACTGCGCGCGGTGTCGATGCTGTCGGCAATCAGCACTTCACGTGCCATCACGTCCTGATTGTTTTCCAGCGCCTGCATATTGACTTGCAGTCCGTGCAGTCCCATCAACAATGTGGCGAGCAACAGCAGCGTGGCGAGAAAACCCAGCCGCTGGCCAATTTTAAACTGATTGAGCTTCATAAATCTGAACCCTGGTAAAGAGAGAGGAGAACCAATGTGACGAATGTCGCAAGGGTTATCGTCCAACAGGGAGATGGGCTTTATACGATTGGCAAGGATATTGCGTGACAGTTTTGTGAATAGCGAAGCGGTAAAATTGAGGCGGCACTCAGGCCGCCTGCGATTAGAGAATTCCGGTCTCCACGCTGAAATGGCGCTGCTCGCCCGATGCCAGCTCAATCAAGGTTCCAGCACGCTGTGCCGCCTTAAATCCTTCTGGCCGACAAGTTGAGGGCAGCACGTAAGCCGCGACCTGCTGATCGTGATTGTGCAGCAGCCAGCGTGTGGCGTGGGGGAACTGTCGGCTATCGAAGCGCGTCATCAAGGCATAGCCTTCCGGGGCATGCAGTTCGAACTGCACCTCGTTGCCGTATTGCGGCAGATCATCGGCAAAGAACACGATTTCCGGATCGCACATCTCCGGTTGATCTAGCTGCTGTAATGCCTGGGGATCGCGCGCCAGCCGATCGGTGTACGCGGTCCACTGGGGCGTTGGTTTCACATGTGCCGGGATCGAGGTGCGTAACTTGAACGCATCCTGCGGGATCGACTGCTTAAAGCGGCCATTTGCCAGCCAGGCGCTGTTCAGGTGACACATGTACTGTAACGGCATCGGCGCGCCCGCCAGATTGGTGACGTTCATCTCAATCTGCAAGCGCGGCGCGTTAGCGTGCAACCGCACTGCTGGAGAAGCCAGATAGTGATGACCAAAACCTTTCACATATTCGGTTTCCCCTTCCAGAGAAACGCGATCTTGCTCCAGCACGATCCATGCGCTGTCCATACGCGCGCAGGCCATTTCACCGTGCAGTGGATGTTCGTCATCCGGCGCAGGACAGCCATTCGCCAGCAAGCCTGAATGGAAGGCAAAACAGCCGTAGGTATCGATAATTGAACTGCCCAGCAGCGGCTGTTTAAAGCTGTGTCCCATGGTGAGGGAATGCCCATCAAAGGTCGCCTCCCACACCATTTGACCGTAAAACGGCAGCACAATCACCGTGCCGCGCTGGTTGCTGATACGCACCGCTTCGACACCCGCCGCATAGCGAAACAACTCGACGTGGAAATACTCATTGTGCAACAGCGTGCTGGGCGTTTCATGAAACTGTTCACGTCTCAGCGGTAATCGGGTTTTCATGGCATCTCCTCAACCAAACGACCAGCCTGAATGGCCTGATTTTTATGGCGCAGCTCGCCCCAGAAATAGAACCCTACCCAGGCAAAGCACAACAGAGACACGCCAAACGCCAGCTGCATCGATCCCAGATGATCAGAGGCGAATCCCTGTATAGCCGGGATAAACGCCGCACCCACAATCGACATGACAATAAACGCGCCCGCCACTTCAGTGTACTTGTTATCCACTGTGGCTAACGTGCCTGCATAGATAGTGGCCCAGCAGGGTCCAAACAGCACACTGACAAACACTGCCGCGTACACGGTGGTAAAGTTTGGCACAAACATCACCCACGCGAGGGTGATCACGCCCAGAATCGAGTAGGCAATCAGCACTTTTTCCGCACGGAAGCGCGTCATCAGGAAGTTGGCGACAAACTTGCCGATAAAGAAGCAGATAAAGCTGTAAATCATAAAGTTAGAGGCGTGACGTTCGTTCGTTGCCCCCAGCGTCAATGCCAGACGAATGGTGAAGGACCACACCGCCACCTGCATCCCGACATAGAGGAATTGCGCCACGATGCCACGTTTGAAGTGACGATTACCCGCCAGATAGCGGAAGGTTTCACCCAGCGAGGGCAACGATTTCTCACTGGATTCCGGCTTGCAACGTGGGTAGCGGGTGAACAGAAACAGCAGCATCACCACCACTAACACCATCACCAGATATTTGTAGGGTTCCAGCGTGTGCTCCAGCATGCTAAGACGGAAAGCATGGGCCTGCTCTGGGTTCATGCCTGCCATCTGCGCATGCAGGCTTTCGCCATCCTGGAATACCAAATATTTACCCAGTACGATGCCCATCAGCGCACCGATCGGATAGAACGTCTGGCTGATGTTAAGACGTAGCGTGGCGTGATCGCGGTGACCAATCATCGAGCTATAGGTGTTGGCGGCCGTTTCGAGGAAGCTAAGACCAATGGCGATGGCGAAGATCGCCGCGAGGAACATGGTGTAAGTCGCCATATGTGACGCCGGATAGAACAGCACGCAACCGACGATATACAGCACCAGTCCCATCAAAATCGCCAGCTTGTAAGTGGCTTTACGGATCACCAGCGAGGCGGGAATCGCGATTAGGAAGTAGCCACCGTAAAACGCACTCTGCACCAGTGCACTGGCAAAATCGCTCAGCGCAAACACGCTTTTGAATTGCGTAATCAGGATATCGTTTAAGCTCGCGGCACAACCCCACAATGGGAACAGGCACGAGAGCAAAATGAACTGAAACAGTGGCGTCTTATTCAGATAGCCGTCAGGTTGCTGAACAATGTTCTGTTGCATGACTCGACCTCAGTTTAGGTTGAGAAAACGCTGGAAGGTTTCCGCGTCAGGATAGGAGCGCTGCGTGCCACGGCCGGTCACGCTGCACGCGGCATAAGCCGAGGCTTGCGCCATCGCGGCCGCGATATCGCCGGTTTTTACCAGCTCGTGGGCAAAACAGCCGATAAAGGCATCACCGGCGCCGCTGGTATCCACCGCCTGCACTGCCGTAGGCGCCACATGATGCAGATGGTCGCCGGACATCCACAGTGAACCGCGTCCACCCAGGGTGATAATCAGGTTCTTCAGACCGCGCTTGAGTAATACCTGCCCCGCCCGTTTCACCTCATCATCCGTGCCCACCGGCATACCGGTGAGAATCTCCAGTTCGGTTTCATTGGGCATAAAGAAGTCACATTTGCAGGCGTAGTCGATATCCAGATTCGCCACCGCCGGTGCCGGATTGAGAATCACTTTGATGTCGTGTTGACGTGCAAAATCAATCGCGTAGTAGACGGTTTCCAGAGGAATTTCGAGTTGCAGGATGATCAGCTGGCAGGCTTTCAGTGCCTCGGCTGCCGCATCAATATCGGCGGGTTTGAGCTGCTGGTTGGCGCCTTTGATGATGAGAATGCGGTTCTGCGATTGGTCATCAACAAAGATCGGTGCCACGCCGCTGGAGGTGCCCGGCGCGGTGGTGACAAATTGGGTATTGACGCCCTGCTGCTTGAGGTTCGCTACCGTGTTCGGTGCAAACAGGTCGTCGCCCACTTTGCTGACCATCATCACGCTGGCACCCATTTTCGCGGCGGCCACCGCCTGATTCGCCCCTTTGCCACCACAGCCGATGGCGAAATCAGGCGCTTCCAGTGTTTCGCCCGCTTTCGGCATCTGATTGGTGTAGGTAATAAGGTCCACCATATTCGACCCAATAACCGCGATATCCATTGTTTACTCCCCGGTGAATTTTTTAGCTTTTAAATGTTATTTAAATCACATTAGCAGGTATAAAAAGTGATCGGTGTGACAAAATTCACATCCTGAGCAGCCCGTGAAAACGATTTATTCAACAACAGCGGCAATAGATATGTGATTATTTTAACAAAACCACATCAGCGCCGTTGACGCTTTCAGCACGGTGTGGGAAGTTTGCGGGGCGATCTCATTACAGGTAATATTGAAAAATTGCCGGCTGGAAAAGTCGCAAATCATTAAAATATGAGAGATTTACCGCGAAATTTCGGTGGCGCGTCTGCCACGCCAACGGGTAAAACCTTTCTTCCTCAGGATAGTCATTACACAGAGATGCTCATGGAAACCCGGCGCGAAGAACGTATTCACAAGCTGGCGCAAGCACTGAAGCGCACCGATAAGCTGCACCTGAAAGATGCGGCGCAACTGTTGGGCGTCTCGGAGATGACCATTCGTCGCGATCTGACCGAGCCAGCCTCTACGGTGGTCCTGTTGGGGGGTTATATTGTCAGCGATCCGAAAAGCCATGCCGGGCACTATTTCGTCTCCGATCAGCACGGGCAAAATGCCGCACGCAAACAGCGCCTGGCGCAGGCCGCAGCCAGTTTGATCGGTGAAAACGACACGGTGTTTTTCGACTGTGGCACCACCCTGCCTTATATCGTGGATGCCATTCCGGACACGCTAGCGTTTACCGCGATTTGCTGCGCCATGAACACCTTCCTCGCGCTGAAAGAGAAACCCGCCTGTAATGTGATATTGAGTGGCGGCGAGTTTCATGCCGATAACGCGCTGTTTACGCCGATTGGCGCGCACTCGATCCTCGACGATCTCTGCCCGACGCTGGCCTTTATCTCAGCCGCGGGGATCGATCAGGAACAGGGCGCAACCTGCTATAACATCAATGAGTTAGCGATGAAACATCACGCCATGCTGCGTTCGCGCACGCGCGTTTTAGTGGCGGACAGCAGCAAATTTGGCAAAGTGCTGCCCGCGCGCATTGGCGAGCTACGTCGTTTTGATTTACTGGTGAGTGATAGCGCGCCAGAACCGGCGATGAAGGGCTGGCTGGCGCAACATAATATCCCGCTGCGCCTGCCTTAAAATTATGCCTTGCGATCGATCACCGCGTCGCCATCGCGCAGACGGCGCAGGTTATCGCAGATCCCTTTGATAATTCCCTTCATTGAGACATCGGTGACGCCGCCAATATGCGGCGTCGCGATCACGTTATAGCGAAACACCGGATCTAGCGGATCGGGTGGTTCCTGCCAGAACACATCCAGCCCGGCGCCAGCCAATTTTTTTGTCTCCAGCGCTGCCAGAAACGCCTGCTTCTCGATCAGGCCACCGCGCCCCAGGTTGATCAGGAAACTGTCTGGTTTCATCTGCGCCAGCGCATCGGCATTAATGATGTTATGCGTCGCAGCATTGTCAGGCAGGCTGAGCACGACAAAATCGGCCTGCTGCAACAGTTCCGGTAGCTGCGCCATATTGCCGACCCAGTCGAGTTGATGTTGGCGCGCAAAAGCTTCATCCGCTTCACGTTTTACACCGATCATACGCATGCCAAACGGAGCCAGTCGCTTCGCCAAAGCTTTGCCGATGCCGCCCAGCCCCACCAGTCCCACGGTTTTGCCCATCAGACCTAAACCAATGGGTTGACCCAGCCTCTGCTGTGCCAGGCAATCGGCGATCTCATGCTGACGACGTGCCAGGCCAATCATCATCCAAATCCCCAACTCCGCCACCGAATCGGCATTACCGGAATGATCGGAGGGAACGTTCGCCACCATAATGCCGGCCTTTTTGGCCGCTTCAAGATCGACACCTTCCAGCCCGACACCCGCCTGCTGCACCAGCTTCAGGCGATCGGCCGTGGCGATCAATCGGGCATCCACCCGGCACATACCAGGAATTAGCGCATCAAAACCGGCCAGACTCTCCGCCGCATGGCCCGCCGAGGCAATAAACTCCATATCCGGTAACGTCTGACGAATGGCCGGAATTAATCCGCCCCAGGCATGTTCATCCGCAGCAATCAGCACTCTCATCGAACCCCCTCCGTTTTCCAGGCAAAAAAGCAGCATAGCGACTGTTGAGTGAGAATCAATCAGTTATGGGCGCTCCTGAAGATTCAACGCCATGCGGCTGTGATTGCCAGGTGAAAACGGCTAAACTTCAGCATCTGAGGTTCCACCATTCACAGACCAGAGGCTCATTACAACGTGGCTCAATTCGTCTATAGCATGCATCGCGTCGGCAAAGTGGTTCCGCCGAAGCGTCACATTCTGAAGAACATCTCTCTTAGCTTCTTCCCTGGCGCCAAAATCGGTGTACTCGGCCTGAACGGCGCGGGTAAATCCACCCTGCTGCGCATCATGGCCGGTATTGATACCGAAATCGAAGGGGAAGCACGCCCACAACCGGGCATTAAAGTCGGCTATCTGCCGCAGGAACCTAAACTCAACCCAGAGCACACCGTGCGTGAATCTGTGGAAGAAGCGGTTTCTGAAGTGGTTGGTGCACTGAAGCGTCTCGACGAAGTGTACGCACTGTATGCCGATCCTGATGCCGATTTCGATAAACTGGCTGCCGAACAGGGTCGTCTGGAAGAAGTGATCCAGGCGCACGATGGCCATAACCTCGACACCCAGCTAAACCGTGCTGCTGATGCGATGCGTCTGCCAGACTGGGATGCCAAAATTGGCAACCTGTCCGGTGGTGAGCGTCGCCGCGTTGCGCTGTGCCGTCTGCTGCTGGAAAAGCCAGACATGCTGCTGCTCGACGAACCGACCAACCACCTGGATGCAGAATCCGTGGCCTGGCTGGAGCGTTTCCTGCACGACTTCGAAGGCACCGTAGTGGCGATCACGCACGACCGTTACTTCCTCGACAACGTTGCTGGCTGGATTCTGGAGCTGGACCGTGGCGAAGGTATTCCGTGGGAAGGTAACTACTCTTCCTGGCTGGAGCAGAAAGATCAGCGTCTGGCGCAGGAAGCTTCTTCTGAAGCGGCACGTCGTAAGTCGATTGAGAAAGAGCTGGAGTGGGTTCGTCAGGGCGCGAAAGGCCGTCAGTCCAAGGGCAAAGCCCGTCTGGCGCGTTTCGAAGAGCTGAACAATACCGAATACCAGAAACGTAACGAAACCAACGAATTGTTCATTCCACCAGGTGCGCGCCTCGGCGACAAAGTGCTGGAAGTGACCAACCTGAGCAAATCGTATGGCGACCGCGTACTGATCGACGATCTGACTTTCTCAGTGCCGAAAGGCGCGATTGTCGGCATCATCGGCCCGAACGGTGCCGGTAAATCGACCCTGTTCCGCATGATGTCCGGTCAGGAACAGCCCGATTCTGGCACCATCGAGCTGGGCGAAACCGTCAAGCTGGCGTCCGTGGACCAGTTCCGTGACGCGATGGACAACTCGAAAACCGTGTTTGAAGAAGTGTCAGGTGGTCAGGACATTATGCGCGTCGGCAACGTTGAGATGCCAAGCCGTGCCTATGTTGGCCGCTTCAACTTCAAAGGCACCGATCAGGGCAAACGCGTTGGCGAACTGTCCGGTGGTGAGCGTGGTCGTCTGCACCTCGCGAAACTGCTGCAGGTTGGCGGCAACCTGTTGCTGCTCGATGAACCGACCAACGACCTGGACATCGAAACCCTGCGCGCGCTGGAAAACGCCCTGCTGGAGTTCCCTGGCTGTGCCATGGTGATCTCGCATGACCGTTGGTTCCTCGACCGTATCGCCACCCACATCATCGATTATCAGGATGAAGGTAAGGTGGAGTTCTTCGAAGGTAACTTTACCGAGTACGAAGAGTACAAGAAACGCACCCTCGGCGCTGACGCGCTGGAGCCAAAGCGTATCAAGTACAAGCGTATGGCGAAGTAATTGTCATGATATGAAAAAGGCGCCGATTGGCGCCTTTATTATTGCTGTAGGGTTAAGCCCCCAGCATCTGCTTCACCAGCTCAACGCAGCGCAGGAAGCGCGTATCGTAGTCATCCTCTTTCACATGGACGAACTCAATGTTGTTTTCCCGCAACATGGTCACCAGCATCGACTGAAACTCGCGGCGATCCATCGAACTGCCCAGGCTGCGCAAACCGTCTGCCACCCACGGCACGTTGTTTTCCAGCAGAATCACCAGATCGAAACGGTACTCATCGATCAGCGCCTGCACAAACGGGTGCTCGCGCCCTTCATACTTGAGGCAAAACGCCTGTGTGGTAACAAAATCGGTATCGATAAACGCCACTTTGCTGGCGTATTTCACTGCGAAATCAATGTACTGCGCCTGACCCAGCGCAATCTTATCGTAGTCGGAATACTGCAATGCCATCTCATCGCCACCGAGGTGCGAGAAGACATAATCGCGGCCATATTCCCAGGCACTGGTGGTGTTAAAGATATTCGCCAGCTTGTTCACCAACGTGGATTTGCCACTGGATTCACCGCCGAGGATCGCCACAGTGCGCACAAAGAACGGCTTCACTTCAGTCGGAATGTATTCCCAGTAACGGAACGGATCCTGACGAATCTGCCCGCCGCTGATGTTCATAAAGGATCGATTGGGATCGATCACCACCGTCGAAATACCGAGATGCTGTTGGTACATTGCCGCATCAGCTTCTTCACTGGTGTAAATGCAATCCGGCTCAATACCCTGCTCGGAGAGGAATTTCTTCACCCCTTCGCTCCACACATCCCAGCCGTGCGGATAGGGTTCAATTCCCTCTTCATCAAACGAGTGGATGCGGATGTTCTTCTGGTATTTGAAGGTCTGCAATAGCCAGCGCAGGCGATCGCTCACGGTCGGCTGCTGCGACATGGCGCTGTTTTCAAACAGCTCACGATCGCGCGGATCGTCGTGCCCCATGATGATATGCAGCTCATCCACCTGGCTGCAGGCGCGCTGGATCAGATAGATGTGGCCGGTGTGCAGTGGGTAGAACTTACCGAACACCACGCCAACGGTTTTGTCACGGCGGGGGAATTCCAGCCCGAGAAAACGGTGCAGCGCTTCCAGCTTCTGAGCGCTTGGGCTTTTGATTTTGGCATTCAGCAGCTGGCTTAAATAGCCTTTGGTCATCCCGCTGGCATCTGCAACCTGCTGCAGCGTGTGACCCTGCTGGCGTATGGCGGTTTTCAGGTAGTCGAACGATGACATTTGGTGCCTCCTGCATGGGAAATAATGGGATGGGGTATGCGCTGGCCCTCACCCCGGCCCTCTCCCGTTTAGGTAAGAGGGAAAAGTCTGTGCGGTACGTTTATCAAGATGCGCATGAATGCGCACCTTAAATTGACGGTGAACGGTAGGGGCGGCAGGTATGCCGCCCGGTGAAATTACAGCTCGTCCAATATCGCCAGTGCATCCGCCAGCTTTTTGGCGCTATACACTTTCATGCCATCGATGGCTTTTTTCGGTGCATTGCCCGCCGGCACAATCGCGCGCTTGAAACCGTGCTTGGCCGCTTCGGATATGCGCTCCTGGCCGCTTGGCACCGGACGAATTTCACCGGCCAGCCCTACTTCACCGAAGATCACCAAATCCTGCGGCAGTGGACGGTCACGCAAGCTTGATACCATTGCCAGCAGTAGCGCAAGGTCAGCACTGGTTTCGGTAACTTTCACACCACCGACCACGTTGACGAACACATCCTGATCCGCCATCTGTAAACCGCCGTGTCGATGCAGCACTGCCAGCAAAATCGCCAGACGGTTTTGCTCCAGGCCAACAGCGACGCGACGCGGGTTGCCCATCATAGAGTGATCCACCAGCGCCTGAATCTCCACCAGCAGCGGGCGCGAACCTTCCCACACCACCATAACCGAACTGCCAGAGGTAACTTCATCTCCGCGTGACAGGAAAATGGCTGACGGGTTGCTGATTTCACGCATGCCCTGCTCGGTCATGGCAAACACGCCCAATTCGTTCACCGCACCGAAGCGGTTTTTGTGACTGCGCAGCGTGCGGAAACGGGAATCGGCATCGCCATCCAGCATCACTGAACAGTCGATGCAGTGTTCCAGCACTTTTGGCCCGGCCAGCGAGCCATCTTTGGTCACGTGGCCGACCATCACAATCGCTACGCCGCGTGTTTTAGCGAAGCGCGTCAGGTAAGCGGCCGTTTCACGCACCTGCGCTACGCTCCCGGGCGAAGACTGGATATCCGCCATGTGCATCACCTGGATGGAGTCGATAACCATCAGTTTCGGCTGTTCCTGCTCGGCGATCAGACAGATCTGCTCGATACTGGTTTCCGACAACATATTCAGGTTTTCAGTGGGTAATCCCAGACGATGGGCGCGCATTGCGACCTGTTGCAGTGACTCTTCACCGGTGACATACAGGGTTTTCATCCCTTCGGACAGCTTGCACATCACCTGCAGCAGCAGCGTCGATTTACCGGCTCCCGGATTACCACCGATCAGTATCGCGCTGCCGGGCACCACGCCGCCGCCCAGCACGCGATCGAACTCTTTGAAGCTGGTGGAGAAACGCGGCACGGCTTCGAGGCTGATTTCGGACAGCTTCTGCACCCGGCTGGGTCCCGCGCTACCGGCATAGCCGCTCAGACGCTCGTTACGCGCTGCCGCTGGCGAGGCGGCAATACGCACCTCGGTGATGGTGTTCCACGCGTTGCAGGCGCTGCACTGCCCCTGCCAGCGTGGATAATCTGCGCCGCACTCGTTACAAACGAAGGCGCGTTTTGCCGCTTTGGCCAAATCAAATCCTCAGTTAACGCTCTTCGTGAATCAGGCTGCCGGTCAGGATGCAGAACACACCCATCAAATCGGCATGGCGGATAATGATCGACGCCTGCTCATTCACTTTGGGTTTAGCGTGATAAGCGATACCCAATCCCGCCGCCTTGATCATCGGCAGATCGTTGGCGCCATCGCCAATCGCGACAGTTTGTTCTGGCGCAATGTCATGGCGTTCGGCGAGATTTTTCAGGGTATCGGCTTTAAATTGCGCATCGACAATCTGCCCCAGCACTTCGCCCGTCAGCTTGCCATCGCGCATTTCCAGCTCGTTGGCGACGGCCGCAGCCAGATGTAATGTCTGACGCAAATGGTCGGCATAGTAGGTGAATCCACCGGAGGCAATCGCCACCTGCCAGCCCAGCGCCTGCAGTTTATGCACCAGCGTGGTCAGGCCTGGCATCAGTGGCAGCGTATCGCGCACCTGCTTGAGGATGTTGGCATCAGCACCCGCCAGTTTTGCCACGCGCTCACGCAGGCTGGCTTTAAAGTCCAGCTCACCGCGCATCGCACGTTCGGTGACTTCTGACACCTGCTCGCCGCAGCCCGCCAGTTTGGCAATCTCGTCGATGCATTCAATCTGAATGGCGGTGGAATCCATGTCCATCACCAGCAATCCTGGGGTTTTCAGATGCGGGATTTTGCCAAGCGGCGCCACATCAAACCCCGCATCGTGCGCCAGTTTGGTCGCACGTGGCGTCAGTGAACCAGCCAGACGAACCACCTGATACTCATCGACATTCCAGGCGCTGACGATCACCATCGCCGCACCCAGCAGATGCTGATAATCGGTCAGTTTTTGTTTATCGAGTCCTCGCCCATACAGCAACCAGCCAGTCCGACCGGCACGGTAATCCAGCGGCATCACTTCATCACCGCTAAGAGAGAGGGGTAGACCCGGCCAGAGTGAAACATCGGCGGGCAGATCGCACCAGGTAAGACGATTTGGCATTACAGCTCCTGTAGGGACAACAAAACCACGCAAGAGGCTACCTTGTCTGCGCGGGTTCTGGCAACATAATTGCCAGCCTTTCTGCTGTTACGTCACACGGGTTTCTGATGGTTAAAACCGCACTGAAATTTCGCCTGCATCGCACGGTGATTGTTCTTATCTCGCTGGCCCTGTTAGTGGTGCTGATGCAAGGGGCATCCTGGTTCAGTCTCGGCCATCAAATGGCACGCTCTGAGCAGGTGGAAGAACTGGCGCACACACTGACGCGTCAGGTAGCATTTAGCCTGAAACCGCTGATGGACAACAGCGACGACAATCGTACGCAAATCGAAGCCATCCTTAATCAGATGACCGATAACAGCCGCATTCTGGATGCCTCAGTCTATGCCGACGACGGCAGCCTGGTGGCACACAGCGGTGAAAGCATTAATGTGCGCGATCGCCTGGCGCTGGATGGTAAACGCGCCGGCAGCTACTTCAACCACCAAATCGTGCAGCCGCTGGAAGGCAAAGAGGGGCCGCAAGGCTTCTTACGCGTGACGCTGGATACCCACGTGCTGGTCACCGAATCACGTCAGGTGGATAACACCACCAACATTCTGCGCTTGATGATGCTGCTGGCGCTGGCGATTGGCATCATCCTCACCCGCACCCTGCTGCGCGACCGTCGCACCCGCTGGCAGCAATCACCGTTCCTGCTCACCGCCAGCCGCGCGGTGAAAGAAGATAAGGAACGAGAGGAAGAAGAAGCGGTCACCACCTCAGAGAATGAAAAAAGCCCTTAAGCCATTTTATGGATGGTCTCATCCAGCGTATCCAACTGCTGCAATGCTTGCGTGGCGATACGCTGGAAATTGGCGCTAAACATTTCGTCATCCGCAACCGCCTGCCAGTATGTTTTCGCCATTCCACAAGCTGTGCGCCACACTTCACCCGGTAATGAGATATCTAACTTTAATGCCAGTTCATCACGCATATGCCCCTGCGAGTTAGGAGCCAGTGCCATTGGCAGCATGTCGTAGGCAGGTGTCAGATTGAATGTTTCCCGGTCGGTGAAGAAAGATAAATTCCCTGCGTGCATATCACTATTACCAATCAGGCGACCAAATGCCCATTGCAAAGTGCCACGCTGTAGGGTGACATCATCAATGCGCTGCTGACGGTGCAGTTCACGCAGCGCAGCAGGCCAGTGTTGTTGATGACCAACAAACTCTGCGCTGACGGCCTCAAGTGAACTCATCTCGCGTCGACCACGCTCACCGATGCGATCAAAACGCTGTACTTCAAGAAATAGCTGCTCTTCACCTGCAATCAATTGGCTTTGCGCCGCCGTCACACCTGCGGCTTGAAGATGCTGCAATGCCAGATGTTCCGCACGGAGCAAATCACGCCAGCGCTGCGCATTATCGCTGTGGCGCGACACAGTGAATTTCACCAGACAGTGACGCTCGCCATTCGCTGTCGTGGCATAGCAGAGAAATTTCGGTTGCTCGCCGCCCGCCGATGACCCTGGCTCATCGCCACTTAGCGCATGCAGTGCTCGCTGCGGGTAAGATGACGCTTTCTCTTCTTCACTGATGGCGCGCGGTGCTTCCTGCTCTAACCAACGCTGATAGGTGCGCTCACCGATGATGAATGCGCCCGGCATGTCGACGCCACCGCTTGCCAGCGCCATTAAACACTGATCGTCACTCCACAGGCGAATGTCGTCATTTAATCCCAATGGATGGGCATTCTCTCTGCCCCACTGACGACCAATAAAACCTTGCGGGCGCATATCCTGTAAAAACCACGGCAACCCTTCATAAAAGTGCCCTCGCCCCTGCTCATCGTTATGCAGGCAACTGCCCTGCGGCCAGGTCGGTAATAAAGTGCCTGCGGGCTGCGCCTGGCCATGTGCAGAGATGCGATACAGCGGGAAGCAGTCTTCACCGCGAATCGGACGGAGCAAAGCATAACGCGTCGCACGGGCTCTGCCCCATTTCACGATTTGGGGCTGTTGCCGTAATTGCCGCGACAACGTCGCCTGACTGATGCCAGAGCGTTGCAGTAAATCGGCTGCACCGAGCGGTCCCGCCAGCAGCAAATTTTGCAGATCGACCATTGTCGTTCACCCTATCAGCGCCTGATGAATAGATTCGTGAATAGATTTACGCATAGATTTTATCATAAAAAAAGCCCGCACAGCGGGCTTCTTCGAATCATCACAACGTTAACGGTGAATAGATACTTTTAGCGTTGTGTCAGCAACGCCTGCAGCTCTGCCAGCGTCTTCACCTGCCAGGTGGGTTTGATATGTTCCGGCAATGGACGCGTACCGTGATCGATCCAGCAGGTTTTCAGCCCGGCATTCATCCCGCCCAGAATGTCAGACTCAGGGGTATCACCGACCATCAACACGCGGCTGCGATCCGGGTTGCCGAGCAACGCCAGCGTGTGGTCGAAAATCGCCACATCCGGCTTCGGTACGCCGACCTGCTCAGAAATCACCAGCTCATCAAAGAACTCGCGAAATCCGGTACGTTCCAAACGCGCCTGCTGCAAAGCGGTGAAGCCGTTGGTAATGATGGCGATCTTCACTTTACCCTTCAGCGCGTTGAGCAACTCAGCTGCGCCGTCGAGAGGCAGGCAAATATCTGCCATCGCACTGAGGAAATCGCTGTTCAGCACTTCAGGCGCGACGCTGAGTTTTTCACCCCACAAGGTGAAACGACGTGTTTGCAGCTGCAAGGCTGAAATGGTGCCGTTTTGATAATCGACCCACAGCGGTTTGTTGATCGCCTGATAATCGGCGTAATCTTGATCGCTAAAGTGCACGTCATAGCTGGCAAACATTCGCTGTAAACCGGCGTAGGCGTCAAAATGAAAAAGTGTGTCATCCGCATCAAACAGGATGCAGTCCCAGTCGTTTAACATAGTGTCCCTTTTTACAGAGTTAGCGCCATGATAATGGCATCTTCACGGCCGTTGGCGGTGGGATAGTAGTTGGGTCGAACGCTGACCTGATGGAAATCCAGTTGCTCATACAGCGCAATCGCCGGGTGATTCGAGGCTCGCACCTCAAGCCACAGCGTCATCACATCGCGCTTTTCCAGCTCAGCAATCAAATGTTGCAGCAGCTGGCGCGCATAGCCGCGGCGCTGAAAATCGGGATCGACCGCAATGTTGAACAGCGAGGCTTCATCCAGCACCACTTGCGTAATGGCGAACCCTGCCAGTTTACCCTCGGCTTCCAGACGATAATTCACAAAACGTTCGCCCTGATTGCTGGCAAACGTCTGCTCGCTCCACGGAAACGCGTGGCTGCGACGTTCAATGGCCAGCAGCTGCGGCTGGTCTTCAGGGATGACTAAAGAGATGGCTGTCATGGTTACACATCTGTTGCCACAGGGCGCGTTTTGCCGCACCGCTGCTGATTAATTCGTTGAAAACGGCGGTGGAAAAGGTGATGCCGTTAAAGGTGTATTCGCTCTCGACGCCCAGCAACCAACCGGCACAATCCACCTGCTCAGGCAGCATCGGCAGCTGTTCCGGCGTCAGCGTCATCACCTGCGAAGGCTGAATATTCAGGGCTCGCAGGACATCGCGAATTAAGGGTTCCTGCAGCGCGGGGGCATGTTCAGCCACCATCACCAGACGGGTGTCCGGGGCCAGCGTCACGGCAATTTCGCCCTGCAGCACGCGCGGACGCCGCAATTGATACTGCGTAATCCCCATTTGCTGTAGAAGCCAGTCGCGCCTTGTGCTCATGCTATTACCCGTTATGCTGCCAGAATGCGACGCTATGCTAGCAAACCCATCGAACATGCGCCAACAAAGCACTATAATCCCCGCTCTGATTTAACAGGAGCGTTCCATGTCTGCTTTTACCCCGGCCAGCGAAGTCATTCTGCGCCACAGTGATGAATTTACCGCCCGCCATGTTTTGTTTGCTGGCGACCTGCAGGATGACCTGCCCGCCCAGCTGGAAACCGCATCAACACGCGTGCACACCCAGCAGTACCATCACTGGCAGAACCTGAGCCGTCGCCTCGGTGAACGTGCGGTTTACAGCATGGTGGCCACCGCCGCCGATGTTGAAGGCTGCGATACGCTGGTTTATTTCTGGTCGAAGAACAAACCAGAAGCGCAGTTCCAGCTGCAAAACCTGCTGTCGCTAATGCCGGTCGGCTGCGATATCTTTGTGGTCGGTGAAAACCGCAGTGGCGTGCGCAGTGCAGAAGGCATGCTGGAAGACTGGACGAAACTGGAAAAAGTCGACAGTGCGCGTCGTTGCGGTCTCTATCATGGTCGTCTGGATACACAGCCAACCTTTGATGCCAGCAGCTACGGCAATACTTACATGATCGAGCACCTCACCATCCACACGCTGCCGGGCGTATTCAGCCGCGATGGCCTGGATATTGGTAGCGATCTGCTGCTCTCCACGCTGGAGCCGCACTTCCGTGGCAAAGTGCTGGATATCGGCTGTGGCAGCGGCGTGCTCGCCACCGTGATGGCACAAATCTCCCCACGCATCCGTTTGTGGCTGTGTGATGTGCATGCTGCTGCCATCGAAGCCAGTAAACTGACGCTGGCCGCCAACGAACTGGAAGGGGAAGTGTTCGCCAGTAACGTCTTCTCGGATGTCACTGGCCGTTTCGATATGATCATCTCTAATCCACCGTTCCATGACGGCCTGCAAACCAGCCTCGATGCGGCCAACACGCTGATTCGTGGTGCCTTAAAGCATCTGAACAGCGGCGGTGAACTGCGTATTGTGGCTAACGCCTTCCTGCCCTATCCGCAGATTCTGGATGAAACCTTCGGTAACCACGAAGTGCTGGCGCAGACCGGACGCTTTAAGGTCTACCGTGCCGTGTACGGACGCGGCGCCAAAGCGCGGAAATAACCCATTTTGCGTTTCCCGACGGTGAAAATGTTGTTTTTTGCAGCAATCGTTTCATCGTCGTGAAATATGTATTGACGCAAAGAGTAAAATCTCTAGAATGCGCCTCCGTGGTTAGCAATACTTTAGGGTGTTGCATGGTACGCGACGGTGGCGGAATTGGTAGACGCGCTAGCTTCAGGTGTTAGTGTCCTTACGGACGTGAGGGTTCAAGTCCCTCCCCTCGCACCAATAATCACAAAGTTTATATCATAGCACTGAGCGATGGTGGCGGAATTGGTAGACGCGCTAGCTTCAGGTGTTAGTGTTCTTACGGACGTGAGGGTTCAAGTCCCTCC